>NZ_JCASIE010000008.1:0-199028 GCF_059685865.1 Telluria sp. ZB4P36 | reverse complement strand
GTCGACGCCCGAGGAGCGGGTGCGCTTCTCGCGCACGCTCGAGACCAGGCGGTGGGCCAGCATGTAGGCGTCGCCGTTGGCGCTGGCACCCTGGCCCAGCAGCCACTGCACGGCCTCGGCTTCGTCGCGGCGGTAGGCATTGGTGATGGCTTCGCGCAGCGGGGTCTGGTCGCGCTTGACCTCGAGCTGGAGCGCGTCGAAGGGGACAAAGGTGGAGGCCGTGGTGCCAGCCAGGGCGGCGTCGATCTGCATGGTGACTCTTCTAAAAAGGAAACGGGAATCGGGCCCCATGCGGCAAAAAACGCCGTACCGCAACAAGGGCGGACGGCGTGCTGTGGAACACGATCGAATGATTCGATTGTAGAAGGAAATCTTCTGGATTAATTCTGTTTTTAAGACAGACTAGCAAAAGATAGTTTTTGGTGAGACAATCTGACCGAATAATATTTACATGGCAGGAGACGGACCATGCTCGACAAGATCAGTAAGAAAATTCTGGCGGAACTCCAGAATGACGGACGAATCAGCAACGTCGAACTGGCTGCACGGGTCAACCTCTCTCCCGCCGCCTGCCTGGAGCGCGTGCGCAAGCTGCACGAATCCGGCTACATCATGGGCTATACCGCCCAGCTCAACCCGCAGCTGCTGGACGTCTCGCTGCTGGTCTTTATCGAAGTGGTACTCGATCGTACCACTCCCGAGGTGTTCGATGCCTTCAAACAGAGCGTCCAGATGATTCCTGAAGTGCTCGAGTGTCACATGGTCGCGGGCGGCTTCGACTACCTGGTCAAGGCGCGCGTGAAAGACATGGCGGCCTACCGCGAATTCCTGGGCAAGACCCTGCTGCAGAAAGGCGTGCGCGAAACGCACACCTATGCGGTGATGGAAGAGGTCAAGAACACCACCAAATTGCCGATCCGCTGAGCGGACCGGCCACTCACACGACCTTGCGTGCGCCGGTCTTCGGCGCCGCAGTTTCCGACATGGTTTCCAGATTCTTGCGCAGCCAGCGGTGCGCCGGGCTGCGGCCGTCGCGCTCGTGCCAGAGCATGTCCAGGTGCACGGGTGGCAGCTGGAAGGGCAGCTCGCGCCACACCAGCGCGTCGGTCATGCCGGTCGAGACCATCAGGTGCTTCGGCAGTACTGTGATCAGGTCCGAATTCGCCACCACCCGCCCCGCCGTGAAGAATTGGTTCACCGTCAGCAGGATGCGGCGTTCGCGGCCGATCTGGGCCAGGGCTTCGTCGACCAGGCCATGCGCGCGTCCGGAGAAGCTCACCAGCAGGTGATTCGCCTTGCAGTAGGTATCGAGGTCCAGCTTTTCCTTGGCCAGCGGGTGGTCCTTGCGCATCACGCACACGTACACGCCGGAATACAGGCGCTCGTGGCGGATCGGCGAGCCGGTTTCATAGGACAGCTGGGCCGCTACGCCCGGGAAGAAACCGACCGCCAGGTCGATGTCGCCGCGCAGCAGCATCGGCCGCGGTTCGCGCGTCGTCAGGGGCACCATGCGGATGTTCACGCCCGGCGCTTCGCGCTCGATCGAGCGCATCAGCGAAGGCAGCCACAGGGCGGCGGTGGCGTCGGCCATCGCCATCCGGAAGGTGGCTTGCGCCTTCGAGACGTCGAAGGTTTCCGGCATCACGGCCGCTTCCAGCGCGGCCAGGGCCTGGCGCACGGCCGGCCACAGCGCTTCCGCACGCGGGGTCGGCTTGACGCCGTAGGCGGTGCGGATGAGGAGTTCGTCCCCGAGGCTTTCGCGCAGCCGTTTGATGGCGTTCGATACGGCCGGCTGGGTCATCGCGAGGTGCCCGGCGGCGCGGGTGAGGTTTTGCTCGGTCATCACTGCGTCGAACACGCGCAGCAGATTCAGGTCAAGCGTCAGAAAGCTCATGGGAACTTATTGATGGCATACAGGAAGTGTTACCAGTGTACCTCAAGTATTCATGAAATGCATAAGCGACATCAGGGAACAAAATTAGATTTATATGTTGCATCGCACTATATTGCTTACAACTGAACAATTCACTCACCATGTCTGCCTCGTTGACCCTCATCCAGACCGCCGGCGCTGCCGTTGCAGCCGTTCCCGTCGGCCAGGTCCTCCGTACCGCCACCGGCCTTGCCCTGCTGGGCGGTGTGGCCATGTTCTTCCGTCCGCTGCTGGTCGGTATCGGCCGCGCCGCCGTGCTGGCCGTGCGCCCGCGTCCGCCGAAAGCCCACCGGGCCAAGCGCCACTGATTCACCTTCCTCCGTTGAACGCGGCCTCCGATCCGGACGCCGCGTTTTTTTTCGCCCGTTTCTCCCGTCCTTTCCGGTTTCTTCGGTGACTCTTCGTTACCGGGGTTTTCTCGCGTCGACGATTTAACAAAGTTCATGAAGAGTCAGCATCGGGTCTCGGGAAGGGTTTCTGTAACTCGGGATATGAGCGTGTAATTGCAGAGGTTCGATGCATGTTGAGCGAAAAAGATGAGTTATGCAGCTTTGCGGCAGATCTTTTAAAAAGCACGGTTAACAAGGATACTTAGCGGACGTTGCTCGCATGAAGATGTAATATTGATGAGATATACGTGGTGTTTGACACAGTTCACGTTCTATTCATTCGTATCGATGAGTATTGGTAATTTTCAGGAACAGTCGATTATTTGCGCTCGCAATTGAGCTGGTCCGACGACTCTTCGATGATGGACAGGATGGCGCCGGTATCGGACGGTTTGCCCAGTTCTTCGGCTTCGCGGTCGACCTTGTCGCGGACGTTGGGCATGTCGCGCCGCAATTCCTCCAGCATCTGGATGATCTTGCTGTTCTTTTCCTCAGCCAGCAGGTTGACCTGGAGGTCGAGGTGGGCGTGGTGGTTGGCGAGGATGGACATGCGATTCTGGCGAATCAGCACGGTGGTGGAGATCACGAAGGCATTCAGGGCAATCAGGCCCTGCAGCCAGAAGAAGGGCGGCTCGTCCCATTGCGTAAAGCCGAGTTCGGGCGCCGCCAGGTTCCAGGCGATCCAGAGGACGACGAAGACCAGGTTGCCGACGATATAGGCCGGGCTGCCGAGGAAGTAGCTGATCTTTTCGACGGCCCGCTGTACCGGCGACAGGTTTTCGTTATGCCGCGCATAGAATTCGGACACCGTGCCGAGGTGTTCCTGGAAAGCGGAAGGCAGGGCTTCCTTGCGATCGTCGGGCGTCTCCATGAAATCAGGATAGCACCGTCGCAGGCCGCCTTATGCGCGTGCGCGCACACAGGCCTGGGTGTGACAAGGAAAGAAAAAGCCGGCGTGAAAGCCGGCTTGGGATCAGGTCTCCGCCTTGGGGGCGGTCAGGCGTTCGTATTTCGCCTGAAGCTGTTCGCGCGTTTCGCGCCATTCAGGATTCAGGGGAATGCATGCGACCGGGCACAGCACGGCGCAGGTCGGCTCGTCGAAATGGCCGACGCATTCGGTGCATTTGTGCGGATCGATCTGGTAGAACTCGGCGCCCATCGAGATGGCGTCGTTCGGGCATTCGGGTTCGCAGACGTCGCAGTTGATGCAATCGTCGGTAATCATCAGTGCCATGGTGGTACTCGTTCCTTGTTGCTCAGGCTGCCGGGGCCGCCTTCATCGCTGCGATCTTCTTCTGCAGCCAGCGGTCCACCGACGGGAAGACGAATTTCGACACGTCGCCGCCCAGCATCGCGATCTCGCGCACGATGGTGCCCGAAATGAACTGATATTGGTCGGACGGGGTCAGGAACAGGGTCTCGACATCCGGGAGCAGGTAGCGGTTCATGCCCGCCATCTGGAATTCGTATTCGAAGTCGGACACCGCGCGCAGGCCGCGCACGATCACGCGCGCATCGTGCTGGCGCACGAAATCCTTCAGCAGGCCGGAAAAACTTTCCACTTGCACGTTCGGATAATGGCCCAGCACTTCGTTGGCGATTTCCAGGCGCTCGTCGAGCGAGAAGAAGGGTTTCTTGTTCTTGCTGTCGGCCACGCCGACCACCAGGCGGTCGAACAGGCCCGATGCACGGCGCACCAGGTCCTCATGGCCACGCGTGAGCGGATCGAACGTACCTGGATAAACGGCTACAACCATTGCGGCTCCCTTGGAGAATCACCCTGTAAGAACGCGCATTATGCCTGAAAATCCGGCAGCCGCCCCAGCGGGGGGCGGTCTTTGCCCAATCCTTGTGCAGTTTTGGCCGCTCAGGCGTCTTTCTTGTGCAACTTCAGCAGGTAGTAATAGACCATGCCGGCCTTGTCCGAGCGAATCGCCTCCCAGCCGGCCAGCCACTCGGGCAGCTCACCCTCTTCCAGCGGCAGCGGCTCGCCGGTTTCCGCATACACCATGCCGTCTTCGCTGAGGATGGCCGGGCACAGCGGCAGGATCTGGGTGAGCAGGCCCAGCTGGTAGGGCGGATCGAGGAAGATCACGTCGACACGCTGACCGCGTGCCGCCAGGTCTTTCACCAGCGCCAGCGCATCGGTGCGCAGCACCTTGACCTTGTCGGCCTTCAGTTTTTCGCGGTTGAGCTCGAGCTGGCGTGCCGCCGGACCATGGTTATCCACCATGGTCACCGATGCCGCGCCGCGGCTGGCGGCCTCGAAGCCGAGCGCGCCGGAACCGGCAAACAGGTCGAGGAAGCTGGCGCCGGCGAAATCGCCGCCGAGCTGGTGCCGGATCCAGTTGAAGACGGTCTCGCGCACGCGGTCCGGCGTCGGGCGCAGGCCCTCGGCCTCGAGGACCGGCAGCAGGGCCCGTTTCCAGGCGCCGCCGATGATGCGCACCTGGCGCGGCGCCAGGCGGGGCGATCCGTGGGAAGGCCGTTGCGGGCCCCTGTTCGATGGTGGTTTGGAGGACTTCTTTTGCATGGGCGGCACTATAGCATGCGGGGTGTGCCGCCCTTCCCGGCTACTTATTCAGTGCTTGTTCACTGCCTGTCCAGTGCTTGCCCCGGGCTTGTCCACCGACTTATCCACTGGTCATTTCCCGGCCGCCAGGGCCTGGAAGTCGTTGATCCATCCCTGCATGCGCTCGTGTGCGTGCTTCTTCTGCGCCGGGGTGGTGGTGCGGATGGCGGTCAGCATGAACTTGGTGGTCTGGTCGAGGTAGTTGTCATAGAAGGCCTTGCGCTCGGGAGACTCCATGCGGCCGAAGAGTTCGCGCTGCATCGCCGTGATCTGGGCGGCCGCCTGCTCGCGGTTCGGTTTCTCCTGCTGGAACTTGCGCAGCAGGCTCAGGATGCGGCGCTGGCGCCAGACCCGCTCTTCCAGCCAGAGCTCGCCATCGAGCGGACGGGCATCGGAAGCCTTGCGCAGGATGTCTTCCTGCTCGCTGTTGAAGTTGCCGAACCACAGTTCGAGCTGGTCCATCGCCTTCTTGAAGCGGGCGCGCTGGCGTTTCTCGGTGTTACCTTCAATATATTTCTTACGATATTCCGCGTTCTTTGAGATGAACTTGCGTTCGATGTCGGCGATCTGATCCGGCTTGATCGACAGTGCGAGGGTGGTCAGTTCCGGCACGGCGCGCAGGGCCAGGCGCTCGCCACGCACGCGGATTTCTTTGTAGATGCCGATCAGGTCGGCCTGGGCCGGATTGCCGGCGAGTTCACGCTGCATCGTGCCGAGCAAGCTCGCATAGTCGCGCAACTGGGTCTGGCGGTGCCATTGGAACAGCTTGTCGATGTCGCGTTTGGCGAGGTCGGCCTGCTCGCCTTCCAGATCGGCATAGGAATCCAACCACCAATACAGTAAGGTATCGCCCTGGTTGTAGGTAAAACGTACCGAGCTGCAGCCCGCAACGAGGGCCATGAGCGCAATCAGGCAGAGCGCAATAGTGCGTCGGAACATGTTATCTGGCGTGTTAAAATTTTTCATATTATCAACTTTTTTAGGACGGCTTATGAACGTTGTCATCCTCGCCGCCGGCATGGGAAAGCGCATGCAATCCGCGCTGCCGAAAGTCTTGCATCCATTGGCGGGGAAACCGCTGTTGCGGCATGTGATCGATACTGCCAGCAGCTTATCGCCGAGCAAATTATGCGTGATTTACGGTCACGGAGGCGCAGCGGTGCCGGAAATGGTCGCCCAGTTGGGAGCAGCGATCGATACCGCCCTGCAGCAGCCGCAGCTCGGTACCGGCCATGCGGTGATGCAGGCGGTGCCGCAGCTGGATGAGAGCGTGCCGACCCTGGTGCTGTACGGCGACGTCCCGCTGACCACCGCCGCTTCGCTCGCCCGCCTGGTCGAGGCCGCCGGCAAGGACAAGCTCGCCATCCTGACCGTCGAGCAGGCCAATCCTTTCGGCCTGGGCCGCATCGTGCGCGAGAATGGCAACATCGTGCGCATCGTCGAAGAGAAGGACGCCAGCGAAGCCGAACGCGCGATCCGCGAGATCAACAGCGGCATCATGTGCATCCCGACCGCCCACCTCAAGAAATGGCTGGCCGCGCTGTCGAACAATAATGCGCAGGGCGAATACTACCTGACCGACATCGTGGCCCAGGCGGTTGCCGATGGCGTGCCGGTGGTGTCGGCCCAGCCTTCCGCCGAATGGGAAGTGGCCGGCGTCAACAGCAAGGTCCAGCTGGCCGAGCTCGAGCGCCGCCACCAGCTGAACATCGCCACTGCCCTGCTGGAACGCGGCGTGACCCTGATGGACCCGGCCCGCATCGACGTGCGCGGCGAGCTGGTCTGCGGCCGCGATGTCGTGATCGACGTCGGCTGCGTGTTCGAAGGCCGTGTCGAACTGGCCGACGGCGTCACGGTCGGCCCGCACTGCGTGCTGGTCAACGCCAGGGTCGGCGCCGGGGCCCAGGTCAAGCCCTTCTGCCACATCGAAGACGCCGTGGTCGGCGACAAGTCGCAGATCGGCCCCTACGCGCGTCTGCGCCCGGGTACCGAGCTGGGCGAGGACGTCCATGTGGGTAACTTCGTCGAGATCAAGAACAGCCAGGTCGCCGCACACAGCAAGGCCAACCACCTGGCCTACGTGGGCGACGCCACCGTGGGCTCGCGCGTGAACATCGGCGCCGGCACCATCACCTGCAATTACGACGGTGCCAACAAGTTCCGTACCGTGATCGAGGACGATGCCTTCATCGGCAGCGACAGCCAGCTGGTGGCCCCGGTCACCGTGGGCAAGGGCGCGACCCTGGGTGCGGGCACCACCCTCACCAAGGATGCGCCGGCGGGCAAGCTGACCATCTCGCGTCCGAAGCAGATGACCGTCGAAGGCTGGTCGCGTCCGGTGAAGACCAGGAAGTAATCCACCGGCTAGGCACAGGAAAATCACAGGGTAATCACATGCTTATCCTGTGGTTCTCCGGGTGCCAATCCACAAAGTTATCCACAAGCTGGCTACACGGCAATCCGGGTGTCGAACTTGGAGCGGTGGGTGGAAAAATAGGCTTTCACGTTGCGGACGTTGGCGTGCGCCGTGAACAGGCGGTGGGCCAGCGCGTGGTAGGCCGGCATGTCGGCCACCTGGACGATCAGTACGAAATCCGGGCCCGGCGTGACGCGGTAGCACTGCAGCACCGCGGGGTCGGGCGCCACCAGGGTTTCGAACTCGTCCATGCGCTCGGCCGCCTGCACGTCGAGCGTGATCTCGACGATGGCGCTCAGGCGTGCGCCGACCTTGGCCGGATCGACGATGGCCACCTGGCGTTCGATGACGCCGCTGTCGGTCAGCTGTTTCACCCGGCGCAAACACGTGGGCGGTGAGACGTGGACGAGTTCGGCCAATTCCGCATTCGTATGCGATGCATCAGCCTGCAATGTATTCAGGATGCGACGATCGAGCTCGTCTAAATCTAGTTGATCTGACATCGAATGAAATAAATATAAAGGAATGCAGTGAAAATGAAAGAATATTTCACGTTTTTGTGTCTGTGAAATAATCTATCAAAATCGCAGGAATTCTGAAAGCTTATTTCAATTGAGTTGCTCTACGATAGGTTTCATTGCAATCTATCTTTCAACGAGGTCAAACATGTGCGGTATCGTCGGTGCAGTCGCCAAGCGCAACATCACTCCAGTCCTGATCGAGGGCCTGAAACGCCTGGAATACCGTGGCTATGATTCCTGCGGCGTCGCCGTGCACCTGGATGGCAAGCTGACCCGTGCACGCAGCACCTCGCGCGTGGCCGAGCTCGAAGACCAGGTGCGCGAAGCCCGCCTCGACGGCTTCACCGGCATCGCCCACACCCGCTGGGCCACCCACGGCGCCCCGGCTTCGCACAATGCCCACCCGCACTTCTCGCCGACCGAAGAGAACGCGCGCATCGCACTTGTCCACAACGGCATCATCGAAAACCACGACGAGCTGCGCGCCGAACTGAAAGGCCTCGGCTACGAGTTCACCAGCCAGACCGACACCGAAGTCATCGCCCACCTGGTCGATCACATGTACAACGGCGACCTGTTCGATACCGTCCAGCAGGCCGTCAAGCGCCTGCATGGCGCCTACGCGATCGCCGTGTTCTCGCGCGAAGAGCCGCACCGCGTGGTCGCCGCCCGCCAGGGCTCGCCGCTGATCGTCGGCGTGGGCGAGAACGAGAACTTCGTCGCCTCGGACGCGATGGCGCTGGCCGGCACCACCAACCAGATCATCTACCTGGAAGAAGGCGACGTGGTCGACCTGCAGCTGGCCCGCTATTGGATCGTCGACAGCGAAGGCCGTTCGGTCGAGCGTGAAGTGAAAACCGTGCACGCCCACACCGGCGCCGCCGAGCTGGGCCCGTACCGCCACTACATGCAGAAAGAGATCTTCGAACAGCCGCGCGTCATCGGCGACACCCTCGAAGGCGTGACCGGCATCATGCCGGAACTGTTCGGCGACGGCGCCTACGGCGTGTTCAAGGAAATCGACCGCGTGCTGATCCTGGCCTGCGGCACCAGCTACTACGCCGGCCTGACCGCGAAGTACTGGATCGAATCCATCGCCAAGGTGCCGGTCAACGTCGAGATCGCCAGCGAATACCGCTACCGCGACAGCGTCCCGCACCCGCAAACCCTGGTCGTCACCATCTCCCAGAGCGGCGAAACGGCCGACACCCTGGCCGCGCTGAAGCATGCACGCAGCCTCGGCATGCCGCACACGCTGACCATCTGCAACGTCTCCACCAGCGCCATGGTGCGCGAGTGCAAGCTGGCCTACATCACCCGCGCCGGCGTCGAAGTGGGCGTGGCCTCGACCAAGGCGTTTACGACCCAGCTGGCCGCCCTGTTCCTGCTGACCCTGACCCTGGCGCAAGTGAACGGCCGCCTGACGGAAGCGGAAGAGGCCGAGCACCTGAAGGCGATGCGCCACCTGCCGGTCGCGCTGAGCTCGGTGCTGGCGCTGGAGCCGCAGATCATGGCCTGGGCCGAAGAGTTCGCACGCAAGGAAAACGCGCTGTTCCTGGGACGCGGCATGCACTATCCGATCGCCCTCGAAGGCGCGCTCAAGCTGAAGGAAATCTCGTACATCCACGCCGAAGCCTACCCGGCGGGCGAGCTGAAGCACGGCCCGCTGGCGCTGGTGACCGAAGAGATGCCGGTGGTCACGATTGCCCCGAATGACGCGCTGCTGGAAAAGCTGAAGTCGAACATGCAGGAAGTGCGCGCACGCGGCGGCCAGCTGTACGTGTTCGCCGACGTCGACTCGCGCATCACCTCGGGCGACGGCCTGCACGTGATCCGCCTGCCGGAACACTACGGCGACCTGTCGCCGATCCTGCACGTGGCCGCGCTGCAGCTGCTGGCGTACCACACCGCGCTGGCGCGTGGCACCGACGTGGACAAGCCGCGCAACCTGGCGAAGTCGGTGACGGTGGAATAAAGCGGCGGCGCCCTCGTGGCGCGCCCGTTGTGAACTACAAATAAAGTCTGACACAAACAAATAAAGTTTGGCACAACATTGGGCCTCGACACTTTGTGTTGAGGCCCTTCTTTATTGCTAGAGCTAAACAGCGATATCTCAAGCAAACACCAACGCGAGCCAGCCGGCTTTATCAGGAGCATTCAAGACGTCCTGCGCTTCGGTCATGGATATCGTTCGCACATCGATGGGCAGGCTTCCCAGCATTGCCGCCTCGGGTATATATGACAGATCCGGCACGATCACTTCATTGTCTGGTGTGGCCGCATAGCCCAGCTAGCCACGTTGCGCTCGCGAATCTGTATCGCTGCGGCTTCTGCAGGCGTAGCGGGCGTGCGCGCTCGGCCGCCTCGTATCGCTTCTACCCGCGCGAGCAAATTAGCAGTCCCCACCTCGGTCATCAGTGAAGTAGCAAACTCGGCATGCAATCGCAGGTTTGGCGCCTCCGTCCGGGCGGCCGCCGGTCGCTCGCCATGAGGTATCCAATAACTACCAGGCCCGTCCGCCGCGCATTCCTCGTCCTGGCGAATGCGCACTGACGCGGCCGCGGCGGTGTCCCCGTGCGCTTCCGGCAGCGCGCCAGCAAGGCTTGTTTCTACGTGTTTACTGGTGGAAGCGTCTCCAGATTCACTCGTACCCGACCCAGCAGTTCCAGCAGCTGCAATCGCTCAGCGACCGTTAGTCCATGGCTTGCCGCTGTGACGAGGTCATCGCGCTGATCCTGCATCGATTTCTGGCGTGCCAGCGCTTGCTCAGTCAGATGAAAGCGCATGACTCGACGGTCATTCTTATCTGTCTCTGCCGAAAGCCATCCACGCTCTCGTAGTCCGGTGACAAGCCTTCCAAGCTGTCCTTTGTCGCGTCCTGCATGTTCCACCAGTTCACCCAGCGATCCTCCAGGGTGGTGCGAAAAGTAAAACAGCACCCGGGCCTCGAGCGGCGTCAAGTCTTCTTGCCCACCTCTCAATGCTTGCAGTTGGCGCGCACGGGCCAAGTGAGCAACAGCTTGAACGACTTCAAGGATCTCACGAACGTTGGGATCGCTCACATCGTTGACATTGTCTATAAGTTTTTGCATAATTGTAGATATTATCAACGAATTACGGGTTCATCGTGTATTCATCTTCATGTCGCACCGGGCACGCGCGTTCGTTTCGAGGCACGCCGCCGAGTAGTAACGGTGCGCAGCGTAGAGAGAATCAGCAAAAATTTCGTACGCATCATATTTGAAGGGAGCAAGCTTTGCGACTTCCAATCCATGGGTTTGATGATCACATCAAGATTGCCGTGCCCGTGCAGGAGGGGGAAATCGGGTTGCGGGATTTTACTCCATTCGAATTCGACATCACGCGCGCCGAACTGACGATCGATTTCGCGCTGCATGACACTGCAGCGCGTCGTCGCCAAGAGGGCAATGCCTGGAGTGAACATGGTTGTCGTTGCTCATCACAATCTGCCGGAAGACATGTTTTCGGTGCCGCTCTGCGCTGGGGCGACATCTAACGCGGCCTGACCTTCCACTTGCAAGCACGCGGAAGATACACCCTGCTGTTGAAGCACTCCTTAAGATAACCGGATCCACTACATGCGCACTCCAGAGACTTCTCCCCAGGATGCCGGCCAGACGGCCGGGGTTCCCGCCGTGCCGATCCGCGGTGCTCTCGCGGCGCTCTCACTGTCGATGCTGCTTCCCGCCCTCGGCACGAGCATCACCAACGTGGCGTTGCCGAACATGACCACGGTGTTCCGCGCGCCTTTCCAGGATGTCCAGTGGGTCGTGCTGGCCTATCTGCTGGCTATCACCACGGTGATCGTCGGCGTTGGGCGCCTGGGCGACCTGATCGGGCGCCGGCGCCTGCTGCTGGCCGGAATCGGACTGTTCGCCTTCGCATCCGGGATGTGCGCGCTGGCAGACACGCTCTGGACGCTGGTGGGCGCGCGCGCCGCACAGGGGCTGGGTGCGGCCGTGATGATGGCGCTGAACATGGCGCTTGTTGCCCAGGCCGTCCCCAAGTCCCGCAGCGGCAGAGCCATGGGTCTGCTGGGAACCATGTCGGCCATCGGCACCACGCTCGGCCCGGCACTGGGCGGCCTGCTGATCGAACGCTACGGCTGGCCGTCGCTCTTCGCGATTAACGTGCCGCTGTCCGTCGCGGCCCTGCTGCTGGTGTTGCGCTACCTGCCGGCCGATCGCGCCGATAGCGAGGCCGTGCTGCCTCACTTTGATTACATGGGCATGCTGCTTCTGGCCGGCGCGCTGTGCGCTTATGCGCTTGCGATGACTCTCGGCCGGGGCCAGTTCGACCAGCGCAACCTCGTCCTGCTGCTGGGCGCCATGCTGGGTATCGCGCTGTTCGTTCATGTCGAACGCAGGGCCCAGGCGCCGCTGATCCAGCTGGCCATGCTGCGCGCGCCCCTGCTCGGCGCCGGCCTTGCCGCCAGTGCGCTGGTGTCGACGGTGATGATGGCGACCCTGGTAGTCGGTCCATTCTATCTTGCGGGCGGCCTGCTGCTCGGCCCCGGCATGGTCGGCATGGCGCTTGCTGCCGGCCCCTTGATAGCGGCTTTCTGCGGCGTGCCGGCCGGGCGCTTGGTGGACCGTTTCGGCGCGGGGCGTATGTCCAGTCTGGGCCTGCTCGGGGGGGCCGGCGCCTGCGCCGTATTGGCGCTGTTGCCCCCCGGCCTGGGCCTCGCCGGCTATGTGGGGCCGATATCGGCCCTCACGGCGTGCTATGCGTTATTCCAGGCGGCCAATAACACAGCCGTCATGAGCGATATTCCTGCCGACCAGCGCGGGCTGGTGTCCGGAATGCTCAACCTATCCCGCAATCTTGGTTTGGTTACTGGCGCTTCCGTGATGGGCGCGTTGTTCGCCCTGGCGACGTCCACGGGCGACATGGATAACGCGGGCCCGGCTGCCATCGCGCGCGGCATGCGCACGACGTTTGCCGTCGCCGCCGTGCTGATCCTTGCAGCAGCGGCCATCTGCGCTGCCGCGCGCGCCAAGATCAACCGTCCTTCGCCATTGGAGACCTGAAAGATGATCCGTTCCATTCCTGCCCTATCCCTGCTGGCGCTGACCGCCATCGCCGGCGCGGTTGCCATGTCCGGCTGCAGCCGCTTGCAAGCTGCCCCAGGCGCACCGCCACCGGTCCCTACCGTGGTCGTGGCGCACCCTGAGCGTTCGATGGTGCAGGACACCATGGATTACACGGGCCGCATCGCGCCGTCCCAGCGCGTCGAAGTGCGCTCGCGCGTCTCCGGTTATCTGCAGCAGATCGTCTTTCACGACGGCCAGCAGGTCAAGGCAGGCGACCCGCTGTTCGTGATCGATCCCCGTCCGTTCGCTGCCGTGCGCGACCGGGCGCTGGCCGCCCTTGCCCAAGCCAAGGCGCGCGAAAAGCTGGCTGCCGTCCAGTACGAGCGGAGCGACAAACTGCAGCGGACCGGAGCGGCCAGTCAGGAAGAACTGGAGCGCGCGCGCGGCGAATACGAAAGCGCGCACGCCGCGGTTCTGCTCAGTCAGGCCGAACTGAGAAGCGCGGAGTTGGAACTGTCCTTCACCACCGTGCGCGCGCCGATCACCGGTACCGTCTCGGACCGCCGCGTCGACGTCGGCAACTACGTGACCGGCGCCTCAGCCCAGTCCGGGGTCTTGACCACACTCGTCGCCCACGATCCGGTGCGCGCCGTCGTCGACCTGGCGGAAAGCGACTTCCAGCGTCTGCGCCACCTCGAAAAGCTGCCCGGCAAAGTCGAGTTGACGCTTGCTGCCGGCGCGGCGGTCCGGGCGGCAGCCGTCGACTTCGTCGACAACGAAATCAGCGCCCGATCAGGCACCGTGCGCCTGCGCGCCAGTCTGCCCAACGCGGATCGCGCCGTCATGCCCGGCAGTTTCGCGAGCATGCGCATTCCGGTAGGCGGGCTCCAGAAACGCCTCCTCGTACCCGGGTCCGCCGTGATAAGCGACCAGGACAAGAAGATGGTCTTTGTTGTCGACGTCAACAGCAAGGTCGCTCCACGCAAGCTGGTGCTGGGCGGTCTGGTGGGCGATAAACAGGTGGTGGTATCGGGCCTGGCGCCTGGCGAACGCGTGATCGTCTCCGGCGCCGCCAAGGTGCGGCCGGGTGACCATGTCAAGGTGGCGCACGCGGCCGCCGCCGGCATCTAAGGGAGCACACCATGCGCTTTTCCGATTTTTTCATCCGACGTCCGGTTCTTGCGATCGTATTATCGCTCTTTATCACCCTGGCCGGGCTGGTGGCCGCCGGCCGTTTGCCGATTTCCGAATTTCCCGCAATCGTGCCGCCCACGGTGACCGTCAAGGCCAACTATCCCGGCGCCTCGGCCCAGGAAATCGCCGATAATGTGGCCGCCCCAATCGAGCAGGAGCTTAACGGCGTGGATGGCATGCTGTATCTGTCGTCGCAGTCGATCGGCGACGGCAAGCTGACTATCAGCGTGGTGTTCAAGCCGGGAGTGGATGTCGACCAAGCTCAGTCGCTGGTACAGAACCGTGTGGCGATTGCCGAGTCGCGCCTGCCGGACGCCGTACGGCGCCTGGGACTATCGGTAAAAAAGACGTCGCCCGACCTGTTGATGGTGCTGTTGTTCAATTCCCCGAATGGTAGCCGTGACCAGCAGCACATCTCGAACTTCATCAGCACCCGCGTCAAGGACCGGCTGGCCCGGATCGAAGGCGTGGGCGACATCAATAGCCGCGGCGCGCGTGACTTCTCCATGCGCATCTGGCTCGATCCTGCCCGCGTGGCTTTGCTCGGTCTGACCGCGCCTGAAGTCATCGCCGCGGTACGGCAGGCCAATTCGCAGGTTGCAGCGGGCGTTCTGAACCAGCCGCCGGTCGGCGGCGACGGTGCTTTCCAGGTGCAGGTACAGGCGCAAAGCCGCCTGCGCGGCGTGGCCGACTTCGAAGCGATCGTCGTGGCTTCTCACCCGGACGGCGGGGTGGTGCGCCTTCGCGACGTGGCGCGCGTCGAGATGGGCGCGCAGGATTATACGGAGAGCGGCTTCGTCGACAACCGTACGGCCGTCGCGTTGAGCATCACCCAGCTGCCTGGCTCGAATGCTTTGGACACCGGCAAACAGATCTTGGCCGAAATGGAGCGAATGAAGGCCGAGTTTCCTGATGATCTGGTTTATCACTCGTACTACAATCCGAGCGAGTTCATACGCGACTCGATCGACAAGGTGCGCGACACCATCTTCGAAGCGGCCCTGCTGGTGAGTTTGGCGATGCTGGTGTTCCTCGGTTCCTGGCGCGCCGCCATCATTCCCATCCTGGCCATTCCGGTGTCGCTGGTCGGCAGCTTCACGCTGCTGTCGACCCTCGGTTATTCGCTCAACACGCTGTCCTTGTTCGGCCTCGTGCTGGCGATCGGCATCGTGGTCGACGACGCCATCGTGGTGGTGGAAAACGTCGAGCGCCACATGGAAACGGGCTTGAGTCCCCTGCAGGCAGCGCAGCGCAGCATGAGCGAAGTCGGCTTCGCGCTGATTGCCATCGCGCTGGTGCTGGTCGCCGTGTTTGTTCCCACCGCCTTTATCGACGGCATTTCAGGCATGTTCTACCGCCAGTTCGCCGTGACGATCGCCGCGTCCACCCTGATTTCGGCGCTGGTGTCGCTTACCCTGTCACCGGCACTGGCGGCACTGCTGCTCAAGCCCCGTCATGATAGCCGCAGCCTAGGCGCGCGCTGGATGGCCGTGTTCGACCGTGTATTTTCCAGGCTGACCGGGTCCTACGTTCGCCTGACGAAGCTGACCTTGTCGCGCCGCTGGCTGATGCTGCCGGTGTATCTGGGCCTGGTCGGGCTCACTGTCTGGCGCTTGGACATCACCCCGACCGGCTTCGTGCCTCAGCTCGACCGGGGCTACGCGATCGTCTCGATCCAGCTGCCGCCTGGCTCGACGCTGGCGCGTACCACCGAGGTGGCGCGCGATGCCAGCGCGCGCCTGATGAGCCATCCGGGCGTGGCGCATACAGCCGCATTCGTCGGCACCGACGGGGCCACCTTCACCTCCGCGCCCAATGCGGCCGTGATCTTCACCATGTTCAAGGATTTCGGCGAGCGCGCCAGCGCCGACCTGGACGGCCCGGTGATGCTCGGTGCCCTGCGCGGCAAGCTGGCGCCGATCAGCGAGGCACGCACGATGGTGATCCCTCCTCCGTCCGTACCCGGTATCGGCACCGGCGGCGGCTTCAAGCTGCAGATACGCGATACGAGCGGGCAGGGAGCGCAGGCCCTGCAGAAGGTCGCCCGAGGTCTCGTCGAAGAAGCAAACAAGCTGCCTTCGGTGGCCAATGCCTTCGCCCCGTTCAATGCCATGACCCCGCAGATCAAGGTCGACCTGGACCGCACCAAGGCCGAGTACCTGGGCGTGCCACTATCCAGGGCCAACGAGATCCTGCAAAGTTATATGGCGCCGGTGTTCGTCAACGACATGAACCTGATGGGGCGGGTCTGGCGTGTCACTGCACAGGCCGATGCACCATACCGGCAGGGAATCGAGGATCTGGCCGCCCTCAAGACCCGGGCCGTCAGCGGCGCCATGGTTCCGTTGGGCAGCCTGGCAAGCTTCACCCAGGAAACCGCACCGTTCCGCGTGCCACGCTATAACCTGTATCCAAGCGCCGAAATCCAGGGCGCCACCAGGCTCGGGTTTTCGACCGGCCAGACCATTGCTTCGATGGAAAAGCTGCTCAAGGAGCGCCTGCCGGCCGGGTTCGACTACGAATGGACCGAACTGGCCCTGCAGGAGAAGCAGGCCGGCAGCACCGCTGGCGTGCTCGCCTTGTCCGTGCTGTGCGTCTACCTGCTTCTTGCTGCCTTGTTCGAGAGCTGGCTGCTGCCGCTGTCGGTGGTGCTGATCGTACCTGCCTGCGTACTGGCCGCGCTATCAGGCGTGTCCTGGCGCGGCATGGACAATAACGTGTTGACCCAGATCAGCATCGTCGTACTGATCGGCCTGGCCGCCAAGAACGCCATTCTGATCGTCGAGTTCGCCCGGCAGTCGATGGCTGCCGGTGCTGACCGCCGCGACGCGGCGATCGCTGCGGCCCGCACCCGCCTGCGCCCGATCCTGATGACGTCCCTCGCTTCCCTGTTGGGCGCCTTGCCGCTGATGCTGTCGACCGGTCCGGGCGCAGAAATGCGCCAGTCGATGGGAACGGCGGTATTTGCCGGCATGGTCGGGGTGACCTTGTCGGGATTGTTGTTCACGCCGCTGCTGTTCACTGTGCTGACGCCGCGTCGCAGCACGCGCGCACTGCAAGCGGCACACGTTGAGGAGGAGCCCGCATGAAAGTACATATTGCAATCTGCATCGCCCGGCCCGCTGCATCGATGCTGGCCAGCCTGCTGCTGCTGACTGCGTGTGCGTCAAGCGTACCGCAAAAGAGAGTGCCTGACGCGGCAAAGCTGTCCGCGCTGCCGTCGGGCACTGGCGCGGACGGCCTGCAGCCTGGCACGCCGCCGACGCTGTGGTGGCGCGAACTGGGCGACGCCCACCTGGAGCAGCTGGTGCAACGCGCCTGGCGCGACAATCACGACCTGCGTATCGCTGCCGCCCGGCTGGATGCTGCCGGCGAGTACGCCGCGGCTGCGCGTGCGTCGCGCCGGCCTTCGTTCGAATTGCAGGCGCAGGGTGGGCGTGCACGGGCGGCGGCGATCGAAACGAATGACGGCCGGTCGCGCGTGGCCGAGCCGGTCCAATGGGGTGCGCTGCTGGGCTGGGAGCTGGATCTATTCGGCCGCGTGCGTCAAAGCATCGCGGCGGCGCAGGCGTCGGCCGAAGAGCAGGCGGCGCTGCGCGATGATGCGGAGATCGCGGCGCTCGACCGCCCTGTCCCGCTTGCACTGCCCCGGGCGCTGGTTTCGGACGAACCGGCGCGCCTGCTGCTGCGCCGCCCGGATCTGCGCGCTGCGGAACGGGCCTTGGCGGCAGCAGAAGCGCGGGAGGGAATGGCCCTGGCAGACCGCTTCCCGCGCATCAGCCTGGCTGGGCTGTTCGGCGCATCGGTCGTTGCCGAAGACTGGACCGGGGGCGAAAACAGACGCTGGCAAGCCGGCGCCGCGTTGGGACTGCCCCTGTTCGACGGAGGCGCCCGGCGCGCTCGCGTGCGTGCGGCCACCGCCGAGGTAGAGGCGGCGCGCGCAGCCTACGAGAAAGTGCTGGCGTTGGCGCTCGAAGACACTGACAACGCAATCTCACGATGGTCTCAGCTTCGCCACCGTCATGCCGAGCTGGAACAGGCCCATCAGCTGGGACAGGAAAGCGCGCGACTGGTGCGGGTGCGTTTTCAGGAAGGGGGAGAAAGTCTGCTGGGCGTGCTTGAGGCCGAACGCATTGCGTTGGCCGCGCAGGAGGAATTAGCGGGTGCCCGGCGTGATCTTGCCATCGCCACTGCGCGCAGTTATGTGGCCATGGCCGGTGGGTTTGACCTGCCCTGAGTTTGATGAACGCAGTCGCATTAACGATGTGAAGGAACTGGTCGGGTTAAGCCTGTTAATGCTTAACCTGCTCTATCCGAATGTCTGCAATGAATCGGTTCCGGTCCTTTGCGACAGTCCGTGATTTTTCGGCCTTGGCGACCTGTTATGCTCAGCTGGCCAGTGGTAGCTGCTGAACTGCTTCCCTGATCAGAATGCACCATGGCTGGGAAAGCCGTCGCCATCGACGCTAGGACCAGCAGTGTCATGCCAAGTAACGAACGCGCCATTCGCTTCAGCCCGCTCATACCCATCGACGGCACACAAAACATGAGGGAATTATGATTGAGAATTCACTTTTCACCGCCAACCTGGCGCTTGCGTACGTGGCCTATGCGGTCGGCACTGCCAGCCCAGGACCAAGCAATCTTTCGATCATGGCTATCGCCATGGAGCAGGGTCGACGCCCCGCGACAGTGTTCGCCCTGGGTGTGGTGTCGGGCTCTACGCTCTGGGGCTTTCTCGCAGCATTCGGCCTTTCCACGGTACTTGTACGGTACTCGCAGGCGCTGGTGGCAATAAAGGTTCTTGGCGGGCTCTATCTGCTCTGGCTGGGATTCAAGTCTGCACACTCTGCATTGAAACCAGATGTCCTCGTCAGTAAAGCTAAGCGGACGAGTTCCGCCGCGGGCTTCTACTTGCGCGGCGCGCTCATGCACCTCACTAATCCCAAAGCGATATTCGTCTGGCTGTCTATTGTTGCCCTGGCCCTGCCAGCCGATGCGCATCGCCATGATGCCCTGCTTGTTGTTGTGGGTTGCATCCCTGTCGGCATGACGATTTTCTGTACTTATGCGTTGGTCTTTTCCACCGCTGTTGCCCGGGACCTCTACATGCGCGTACGCCGCTGGCTTGACGGAGCATTGGCCATGCTGTTCGCTTACGCAGGCATCCGCCTGCTGACATCACGCGCCACGCTCTGACAGATCACTGCATGGTCTGACCGAAATGGACGGGTCCACCCTGGCCGGCGTCCGGTCTTCCGTTGTAGATCATTAAGATGAGTTGTAAGTCATGGAGACGATCATGACAAATTTTGGAATCAGGCCGGATTAAGTTTAATGATAAACATTCGAGAAGCAGCAGCAGGGGATGTGGAACCCGTGGTCCGACTGTTCAAGCAACTCGGCTATACGACCGAAGCCACGCGTCTGAAACAGCAATTGGCGGCAATCCACGAGAATGCCATGGCGCAGGCGTTTGTAGCGGAAGACGTAGACGGGATTGCTGGCGTTGCCGTCGTTCATCTCGTCGCGCCGCTGCATGTTTCTGTTTCTTGGGCGATGCTCTCCGCGCTGGTCGTCGACGACGAACGCAGGAGCTCCGGCATCGGTGCGCTGCTATTGTGCGCAGCGGAGTGCTATGCGCTCAGGCATGGGTGTTCGCAGCTAGAGTTGTCGAGCAACGTTTCGCGGTCGCGCGCCCATCTGTTCTATGAGCGCAATGGGTACCAGGAGAAACGGCGGCGCTTTGTCAAGATGCTCGCGTGAGTGAACCGATGCGGACACGCCAGCTTTCCGTTCAGCTGTAAGCGGTTCCTGAGCGGAGTTATGTATGTGATTCCACGGCCGCATCGCCACACGGGACATCGACCTGCTCGAGTTGGAGCTATACGATATCCGATTTCCTTCGTCAGGCAAAACGTGCTGACGGCAAGAAGAGGCCGTCCAGACCTGGCGCCCTCGGGCTAAGTCAGCGCTCCGGCCAGTTCAATCGCGCCGTGCAGATACAAGCGCGCTTTTCCGCCGACCTTAACGCGTGAACCTTCCATCCGGCAGCGCAGTTCACCGCCGCGCGGGCTCAACTGCCGCACCTTTAAGTTCCGCGATCCGAGCCGTTCGCTCCAATAGGGGGCGAGCGTACATTGGATGGAACCGGTGACTGGATCTTCCAGGATGCCGACCGAGGGAGCGAAAAAACGCGCTACGTAATCGGTGGGGCCATCTCCCGGAGCTGTCACAATGATGCCGCCAATTCCAATGTCCAGCCGTCGCAGCATGGCAAAGTCCGGCTCGAGATTGCGCACCTGGTCGGCATTGTCGAGCACGACAAGATAATCGCGTGACTTGCTGACTTGGCGTGCGCTCACTCCCAAACCGAGAAATAGCTCATCCGGCGCGTCGCACGGTTGCGCCGGCCATGCGGGGAAGTCCATCTCATACCAATCCCCGTCGCGCTCGACGGTAAGAACTCCGCTGCGGGTATGAAATCGAACTGGCCAATCTTGATTCCCTCGGAGCGCGAGCACGTGGGCGGTCGCGAGTGTGGCATGACCGCAGAGGTCATCCTCAACTTCAGGAGTAAACCAGCGCAGATCGAAATCGGCCGCTCCTTTCGCGACCACAAACGCTGTCTGCGAATGCCTGTTTTCAGCAGCGATCTTCTGCATGATAGCGGGTGACGGAAATTCGCTGACAACGCATACCCCAGCGGGATTTCCCGAAAAGAGGTGGCCGGTGAATGAATCAACGTGATAGTAGGGTGTGGACATGAACAAGGGAGCTGGTTGAGGGTGAGCGATTCGCCGCAGCGCAAGTATTTCGTCCGCCAATATGAGCAGGTTCGACCACAGCGGATTGTGGGCAAACGTTTTTTCCATACCTACGGCGTAAGCTGGTGTTCTAGAGACGCTGGGGCACGTCGCCGGCCGGATCCAGTCCTGCCCGCCTCGTCATTGACAACGGCGATGACCTCAACTGGTACCTTCGACTCGTCAAAGAACAGGGCCGCGTCATCGTTGCCATCGATGAGATTCCTGTTTCTGTTCTTGGGTTCGCGCTCGTGCGCCGCGATCTGGTGGCTTTGGCGGACGCCAGGTCATCGGGAACGACGTCGAACGCCTCGCCGAGTGTGCCCTGGATGCCTTCCGGTTCCGGCATCCGACGCTCGCTCTTCTGGCCGAAGATCTGCCGTTGGAACCACGCCACCTGACGGCGTAGACTGATGATTTCGCGCGCCTTCGCGTCTCCGGCGCGGTCAATCCCACTGCCGAACTGGCGATTGGAGAGGCGGGATGCGCGTCGGAATGCATGTAAATATTATAAAGTTTTCGGAGGGTGAACAGGCTCATCTCGGACGCCGGCAAGAGGTTTTTTGTAGGGCTTGCGTACCTGTTTCGGCTCGACATTGGCCCAGTTGCTCACCAGCCGGCCTTGCTCCAGGCGTTTGGCCCAAACGCATAGGCTGCTGCGGTCGAAGTACAGGACGCGAATCTGGGTCTCCCGGCGGTTGATGAACGCGAACAGGTTTCCATAGAGCGGATCCTGATGCATGACGTGCTTCGCCAGCGCATACAGGCCGTCGAACGACAAGCGCATGTAGACCGGTTCCCCGTACAGGAACACGCGTACCTGGCCTTCAGGGAAGAACATCAGCGCCTCGGGCGAATAAGCATTGATGCGGCGGCGACCGTTTCGATAGCGCCGAGATCGATGAATGCGGCAGGCGCTGCAGGCTGTGCCGCATGGCTGTCGGCAACGGACAGCTTCGAACGCCAGATACGAAAGCTTGCTGTCGATACTGCTTCATCATGGCCGTGTCCGGTTCCGTGTTGTTGAACCCAGATAATGCCGAGGCATTCGCAAGCAACGGTGGTTCCGTGAATGCGATTCAGATATTTTTGGGCAGCATCCAGGACCGCGCACGCTTGCAAGGGGCCTTCAGCGGCTGTCTCAACTGCTTGCGCGACGGCCCGGGCATGTGTCCAATCGTACAGATACCTGAGCAATTCCCCATTTAAAATATTACAACTTCGATAACAGTTTGATGCGGTATCGGCACTGGAGTGCCTGAAAACCGTGCTGCGGAAGCGTGACGCTCCCGCATGTTAAGCTGTACAACCTTGACAAAGGCAGGCCCATGAACGCGTTAGTAAAGACCGGCATCGCCGGACTCGACGAGGTACTGCACGGCGGGATTCCCCGCAATAACAACCTGATCGTGGAAGGGCCGCCCGGCTCCGGCAAGACCACGTTCGGCCTGGGCTTCATCTACCACGGCGCCCTGGAGTGTGACGAGCCGGGCGCCATCGTGTCCTTTGAACTGGACCCCGCCAAGCTGCTGCGCGACGCCGCCGGCTTTAGATGGGACCTGCAGGGCATGATCGACAAGGGCAAGATCAAGATCATCCAGACCAGCCCCGCCGTCCTGCTGAGCGAGTTCCGCAGCGAGGACGGCGCCTTCGCCGCCGCGCTGGTCGAGATGGGCGCCAAGCGCCTGCTGATCGACGGCCTGACCCCGCTGCGCCTGTATGCGGAAGTCAACGACATTCCCTTCCGCGAAGACGTGCACCTGCTGATCGAAGGCCTGACCCGGCTGGGCGTGACCACCATGGTCACGGCCGAGCGCGACGAAACGATGACCGGCGTGCTGGCGCACGAGCGCTTCGTCTTCGACACCATCATCTCGCTCACGCGCGAGGAATCGCGGCGCCGCGCCACCCGCCGCCTGACCGTGACCAAGTCGCGCGGCCAGGACTATATCGGCGGCAGCCACACCATGCGCATCGAACCGGAGGTGGGCGTGCACGTGTACCGCCGCGCCCAGTCGCGCCCGGTCGCTTCGGCCGACCAGCCTACCTCTGAAGAGCGCCTGTCGACCGGTTCCGCTTCCATCGACAAGATGATGGACGGCGGCATCTATAAAGGATCGGTGACGCTGGTGAGCGGCATTTCCGGCACCGGCAAGACGGTATTGAGCGTCCAGTTCCTGACCAATGCCATCGCCTCCGGCCGCAAGGGGCTGCTGGTGAGCCTGGACGAGCACCCGCGCCAGCTGGTCCGCAATGCCAAGTCGCTCGGCTTCGACCTGCAGGCCCTGGTCGATGCCGGCAAGCTGTACATCCATTACGAGTCGCCGCTGGAACTCGAACTCGACGTGCACTTCGACCGCATCGTCAAGCTGGTCGAAGAGCAGCAGATCGACTGCGTCGTGTTCGATTCGATTGCCGTCTATGAAATGACCAGCCGCGAAGAGGTTGCCGACTACCTGTACGCGCTCGCGAGCTTCTTCAAGAACCGCCTGGCCACGACCCTGTTCAACTACGAGAGCCCGGAACTGCTGGGTGTGTCGCAGATCAGCGAGGAACTCAAGGGATCGCACCTGGTCGATAACATCATCCTGCTCAACTACGTCGAGATTTCCACCGTGTTGCGCCGGGCGCTGGCGGTGCCGAAGGTCAGGGGCAGCCGCAACCAGCAGGTCACGCGCGAATACACCATCGGCGTGGGCGGGCTGCTGCTGCTGGACGAAAGCGCCAGCGATACCCCGGCCGTGCCGCAGCTGCCGTTTTCGTCCTATTACGGCCTGCTGTCGCGCTCTCCGTCGCGCCAGAGCCCGGCAGTCGAGGAAGCCCTGGCCAACGGCCAGCCGCTGCCCGACTCGACCCGTCTTCCGGCTGAACCCAAGCAGTGACCAAGATCGAACTGCCGGACAAGCCACCAGTCGACTGGGACGACTGGCACAAGCCGCTACGGCAGTTCACGGAGGCGACCGGCCTCGTCACGTCGGCCTACGACACCGCGGGCGTGCGCCGCATCGGTCCCATCGCGGGCTCGCGCCTGGCCAAGCTGCTGGCGGAGCGCTCGCGCCTGTGGGCCGAGGACGGGCCGGGCACCGAGCTCGAGCGCAGTCTGGTGCAGCACGCCTGTTCGCAGGGCAGCTCGGCGTCGGCGCAGTTCGAAGGCTTTCGCGTCTGTTCCCAGCCCCTGCTGCTGCGTGGCCAGGTCTACGGGGTGCTGGTGTTCGGCTGGCGCTTTGCCGACTTCAGCTCGCCGCTGGCCTGCGAGCGCATCGCCAAGCAGATCGGCCTGGCGGGCCACCTTCTGTGGAGCGAGGCGCGGCTCGACGCGCCGGTGTCGGAACAGCGCATGAGCACCTATGCGGCCCTGCTCGGCACGCTGTCGAGCACGCTCGACCGCCAGCGCGAAACCATCGATGATTTGACCCGCGTCAACCGGACGCGCGAGCTGTTCCTGGCCACGGTCTCGCACGAAATGCGTACGCCGCTGTCGGCCTTGTCGATGCGCATCGAACTGATGCTGCGCACGATTCCCGACCTGCCCCCGGCAGCGGCGAGCGGGCTCGAAGCGATGCGCGTGCATGTGCGCCAGGAAGCCGGCATGGTCGACGACCTGATCGACGCGGCGCGCACCCTGACCGGGCACATGTCGATCACGCGTGCCCCGGTGGTTCTGGGCCAGATCCTGCGCGACGCCATCTCCACGGTGGAAACGCATGCGCATGCCAAGCGGATCCGGATGCAGGTCACCCCCAGCGATCATGGCGACCACATCCGTTTCGAGGCCGACGGGCAACGCCTGCAGCAGGTGGTCTGGAACCTGCTGTTCAATGCCGTGAAATTCACCCCGGCCGACGGCATCATCCGCATCCGGATCGCGCGCCTGGACGGCATGGTGGAGATCGACATCACCGACTCCGGCCAGGGTATCGAAGCGGACGACCTGCCCCATGTATTCAGCGCCTTCCGGCTGCAGCAGCACGACAACGCCACCGGCCTGGGGCTGGGGCTGTACATCGCGCGCCGCATCGTCGAACTGCACGGCGGCACGCTCGGCGCCAGCAGCGCCGGCCGCGGCCAGGGAGCCACCTTCGCGATCCGGCTCCCTGTCGCAGGCCGTTCAACTTAGGACAAAGGCAAGGACTCGATCCGATACCACAGCTCCCAGTCCTTCAGGCGCTCCGGGTCCGGCGTTTCGTCGTCCGGCCGGTACTGCCCGACCCAGGTCTCCGGCGGGCCATCGAAGGCACGGCTGAACAGCACCAGCGGGTGGCCGTGGAACAGGGAATGGTCGGAAGGCAGGATTGCCAGGCGCAAGCGGTCGCTTTCCGCGACATAGCCCTCGAACACGCAGGCATCGAGCGCGATTTCCTTGTGCTTCGGCTTGAGGTAGCCCTTGTGCGGCAGGCTCACCTCATGCTGGCGGCAGCGGCTGTCGTTGAAGCCGACCGCGACCTTGAAGCGGTACTCCTCACGTGCAAACAGATGCGCATGCTTGTCCGTGATCCGCACTTTCTCGAGCACGATGCGGATGCGCGACACCGCCGCCAGTCCGCGGGCGCGCGTCAGCCGGAATTCGAAGGTGCTGCCGCCGATCAGCAGGCCATCCCTGCGCTGGAACACCGCCAGCCGGTTCAGGTCGGTATACGACGAACGCCGCGACGGGAAGGCCGTGAGCGCGCCGTGCAGCACTTCGCCCGGCCCGAGCGGGATGCCGCGCAGCTCGGCCAGCTTGGTCGGGTCGAGTTCGTACAGGCGGGTGGTGTCGAGCCGGGCCAGCAGCTCCTGCAGGTGGCGGCCGCCTTCGCCGCCGCGCGCGCCCCAGTCCCCGAGATATTCTCCTGGACGCAGCGGATAGACGCTGGCGTTGCGCAGCGCGGTCTCGGGGTTGGCGAAGCGGTGCCTGCCCAGCAGCAGTCCGAGGTTGGCGCCATCGAAGCGGGTGGCGTCGACCAGGATGTCGATCAGCGCCTCCGTTGCCGAGGCGTTGTGGAAATCGATGCCCATGATTTTCTGGCCCGAGGACGGTCCGGCGTTCACCACATTCAGGTTCTTCAGGCAGACCCGTTTTTCATTCGGCACCAGCAGGCCGGGGTCGAGCTGGGTGGTGGTGATCGGGTCTTCGGTACAGGTCGAGACGGCCAGCACGCAGCTGTGGGTGGCCGCGCCCGCCGGCACGGTCCAGTCCCAGCTCACGATCACCGGGCGGTTCGGCTCGAGCAGGGCGATGCTGCGCGCCGGGCCGATCGGCCGCCACACGGTGCCGGACGGGTCGCTGCCCGGGAAGGCGCTCCAGAAGTCGCCGGGCAGCGCCGGCAGGCCGGCCGAAGCGTCGGCGAAGAAGGCGCGCACCCGGACATTGGTGGCGTTCTGCCAGCCGCGGTTGTGCACCTGCAGGTAGAAACGGTTGCTGGTGCCGCGCACGGCGTCCTGGTGCAGCACTTCGTTATCGAACTCGACGCCGTCGAACACCGCGTCCGGCGTGTACGGCGTGGACGACTGCACCTTGATGTCGGGGCTCATCCACCAGTATTCGTCGCTGGTGATGTCGAGCGGATCCGGCTCGCCCGAGGGCGAGGGGAAGCGTTCGCCGGTATCGAGCTCGCTGTCGCGCAGGTACAGGTCGACCACCGGCTCGACCACCGTCGAGATCGACACCTTGTACATGCCGCGCCCCATCGTCGCCGCATACAGCGCCCGGTCCTCGGGATCGATGTGCAGGTCGACCACCGGGACATTGGGCAGGCCGGCGTCGAAGGCGTGCCAGCTGGTGCCGCCGGTCGTGGTGCGGAAGGCGCCGACGTCGGTGCCGGCATACACGATCAGCGGGTTGGACGGATCGAGTTCGATGGCGTTCACGCCGACGTTCGGCAGGTTGCCGCTGATGTCGGTCCAGCTGTTGCCGCCGTTGGTGCTGCGGTACACGGCCTGGGCGCCGGGACCGGCCGCCGGCCCGCCGACGGACACGAACACGCGCTCGCGGTCGGCGCGGTCCACGATCACGTCGGTAACCGGACGTCCGGGCAGCGGCGCCACGGTCTTGTTGGCCCAGGTCGTCGTGGCGCCGCCGTCGTCGGTGCGGAACACTTGTCCGCCGGCCGTCGCGTACACCCGGTTGGCGTCGGTCGGGGCCACGGCGATCGAACTGATCTGGTCACCGAAATTCTGGCTGACCGGCACCCAGGGCGTGGCGGCGCCGTCCGTGGTCTTGTGGACGATGGTCGTGCCGATGTACAGCGTGTTCGGCGTGGCCGGGTCCATCGTCAGCACGCCCACCCAGCTGCTGGTGCCGGTCAGGCCGGCGGTGATGCTGGTCCATGTGACGCCGCCATTGAAGGTCTTGCGCAGGCCGGTGTTCTGCGTTTCCGCATACATGATGTGCGGATCGGTCGGATGGATCACGAGGTAGCCGCCGTCGCCGCCCAGGATGCCGCGCCAGGTCAGGCCCCCGGTGCTGACGTTGGTGCCGTTGTCCTGGGTGCCGCCGCCGATCACAGTGGAAAAGCGCTGCCATGCGTTGACGTCGTAGAACTGGGTCACGATCAGGCCGTCGCTGGTCTTTTCCCAGGCCGCTCCCTTGGTGGTCGACCGGTACACGCCGCCGTCGCTGCAGTGGTACACGACGTTCGGGTCGGACGGCGCGAATACCGCGCGGTGGTAGTCGGCGTGCAGCAGGCTGCCCGAGAACCCGGTCCAGCTGGCGCCGGCGTTGGTGGTGCGCTCGGCGCCGACACCGCCCGCGAAGATGATGTTGTCGTCATCCGGGGCCACCGCCAGCATATTGGTCCATTCGTGGTAGGCCGCGCCGCCATGCGAACCGGCCAGCGTGGTCCAGGTAGTGCCGCCGTTGGTGGAACGGTAGATGATACCGTCGCGCTTGGCGAGGACGTGGTTCGAGCCGGATGCGCCGCTGCGGCCGATCGCCAGTCGCAGCCAGCTGGCGTCGGCGCCGGTCGGGCCGGCGGCCAGCCCGGTCCAGGTGGTGCCGCCGTTGATCGTCTTGTAGATGCGGTCGGAGCGCACCGCGATGTACAGGATGCTGGCATTGTTCGGGTCGATCACGGCATCGGAAATCTCGCCCGTGCGCAGCGTCGACCAGGTGACGCCGCCGTCGAGCGAGCGTTCGAAGCCGGAATCGCCGGCAATGTACACGACCTGGGCATTGGTCGGCGACACCAGTACCTGGGCAACGCGGCGCGCCGTCACGCCGGTGCGCAAGGTCCAGGTGGCGCCGGCGTCGTTCGACACGTACAGGCCGGCGCCGGGATAGCCCGGCCCCCAGCCGGGCGTCCATTCGCCGGTGCCGACGTAGACGACGTTGGGATTGGAGGGCGCGATCGCAATCGCGACCGCGGCCATGGTGAGGGTGGTGTCCCACAGTGGCCGCCAGGTTTCGCAGCTGTCCACGCTCTTCCAGACGCCGCCGCTGGCCGCGCCGGCATACACGATCCTGGGGTCGGTCGGATGTACGGCCAGCGCCTTCACGCGGCCGTTGACGTTGCGCGGGCCGATGCTGAACCAGGGCCTGCCGGCCGCCGATGGTCCGCTGCCATAGGCGGCCAGGTGGGGAATCTGGCCGCGGAACTGCTCGATCAGGCGCGCCTTGTAGGCAAATCCGTCGAGCCACAGCTGGCCAAGGGCACGCAGGTCGGTGCTGCGGACATGGTGGAACCAGTCGCGCCGGTATTCCAGTTCGCGCTTGCGACGGCCAAAGTCGACCCTCTCCCTGTTGTCTTGCATGTAGGTATCCATGTTTGCCTGCCCTTATGCTGGTTGGTGTCTGGAAGGCAGCGGACCCGCGTTTGCGAAAAACATTTGTTGCCGGGTCATATCGCAGGCGCAGGGAAGCATGCCACCAGCCAGAGTAGTGTGGGGCTGGGGTCAGGGTACTGATGCAATCCTCTTGCATCGAGGCCCTTGGCTTCGCTCAAGGGTTTGATCTTGCGCAAGCCAAGAATGACAAATTGTTATAGTTGTAACAATATGTATATCGGCTAAAGGGCGCCATGCTGGTTTTCCGGAGCGATTGTCACGGCACAATCGGCTCATTTTTGCTTCGTATAACGTGCCGGCATCGGCAAGCAAAACCGTGGTTTCTCCGCCTTGTCTAGTCAGCTTCCACCCTCCAGCATCGGGCGGAATTCGGTTGACTTCCCAATTGAACAAACTTATCTTAATTTCATCGATGAGTGGCCTAACTCGCTGCTTCTTTGATAATTTTCAATTCGTGCGGTGACGTGGAGAGGCACTGTTGCTCCTCCCGGGAAGCGTTTGCGCGACGTTCAATAACACCCTGTTGCCGCCTTTGATGAACCTACTGACCGGGCCGCCGCCTTCTGGCGGAACCTGGCACTGACGCTCGCCGCGTCGTGCCCTTCGCCGGTCCAATGGAGGACGCATGAATGTGTTAATGGTAGGTGCAGGCAATGCGGGATGCGCGCTCGGCGCCATCCTCGCACAGGACGGGCACCGGGTCGCCTTGCTGAAAACCTCGCACTCGCTGCACGACCAGAACTTCGATACCGTGCGCGAGACCCGCACGATCAAGCTCATCAGCAATCCCAAAGGCGGCGAGACCAGCACGGCGTCGATTGCCCTGGCCACCCGTGACGTCGGCGAAGCATTCGCCGAGACGCCGGACGCCATCATCATCACCACCCAGACCCAGTGCCATGCCGAGATCGCCGAGCTGATCGGTCCCTACCTGAAGGCCCACCAGCTGGTGCTGCTGGCGCCCGGCTACATGGGCTCCTGCTATTTCCTGCCCTACCAGCAGAAGGAAGGCTTCCTGCTGGCGGAAGGCGAAAGCCTCCCCTACGACGCCCGCATCCTCGAGCCGGGCGTGATCAATGTCCTGTTCCGCAACACGCGCAACGCGCTGGCCTTCCTGCCGCGCGAGCGCGCCGACGAAGGGCTGGAGCGTGCCGCGCGCCTGTTCCCGACCTATGTCGCGACGCGCAGCAATGTGGTCGAGTCCGCGATGCACAATCCGAACCTGATCGTGCACACCATCGGCACCCTGCTGTCGGCCAGCCGCATCGAACATTCGGAAGGCGAATTCTGGATGTACCGCGAAGCCTTTACCCCGTCGGTGCTGAACCTGCTGTACAAGCTCGACGCGGAGAAGAATGCCGTCATCGCGGCCACCGGCGGCAAGCCATCGCCTTATTTTGACGAATGCAAATTCCGTAACGAAGAAGACCTGTCGCAGCCCTCGATCTCCGTGTTCCGCCGCTACGCCCGCGAAGGCGGGCCGAAGGGGCCGGCCACGCTGCAAACGCGCTTCATCACCGAAGACGTGCCGATGGGCCTGGCGCTGCTGTCCTCGATCGGCCGCCTGATGGGCGTGCCGACCCCGACGGCCGACGCGCTGATCGTGATCGCCAGCGGCCTGCTCGACCGCGACTTCGCGGCCGAGGCGCGCACGCTGGACAGGCTGGGGCTGGGCGACAAGTCGCCGGCGGAGTTCAACCGCGTACTGAACGGGTGACGCAGTGACCATCCACGACCTGCTGGCCAAACCCTATTACGCCTGGCGCCGTTACATCCCGAGCCGCGTTCTCTACCACCCCGACTTCTTCAGCGTGCTCGACATGCTGGCGCAGGACAAGGCCAGCGTCGCCGAACAGGCCCAGGCGCGCCTGCGCAAGATCCTCGTCCATGCCCTGCAACACGTGCCCTACTACCAGCGCAGCGTCAAACTGAGTGTCGACGAAGCGCGGAACGAACCCGTGCACGAGGTGCTGGCCGCCTTCCCTTACCTGGCCAAGGAAGAAGTCATGTCGCAGCAGCGCGACTTCCTCGACCGCCGGCTCGATCCCGAAAAGCTGATGTACGCGACCAGTGGCGGCTCGTCCGGGCAGGGCATCGGCCTGTGGCGCACCAAGCGCCTGGCCGATATCGAGAAAGCCTTTTTCACGCACGAATGGGGCAAGCTCGGCTTTTCCTTCGACAAGTCGCGCATCCTGCGCATCGGCGCCGACGCACGCCGCCTGGCGCACGAAGAACCGGCGCGCGTGGTGGGCAACCGCCTGATGCTGTCGCCCTATCACATCCACGGGCAGCACAAGGCGGCCATCGTCGACGCGATCAGGCGCTTCCGCCCCGAGTATGTGCACGGTTACCCGAGTTCGGTGACGGCGCTGGCCGAGCTGGTCGAGTCGCGCGAGCTCGACGTGCAGGTCAAGGCGGTGCTGCTGGCCTCCGAACCGGCAACACCGGCGCAGCTTGCGGCGATCCGCCGGCTGTTCGGTTCGCCCATATCCTTGAATTACGGCCTGTCGGAACGCACCAACCTGGCCTTCCTCAAGGTCGATGATCGCGGCACCTCGGATTACCAGTTCCAGCCGCTCTACGGCTGGAACGAAAACCGCATGGACGGCGACCGACCCGAGATCGTCGGCACCTCCCTGTGGAACGATGTGATGCCGCTGATCCGCTACCGGACCAATGATTACGGGCTGATCGATGCGGATGGCCGCTGCCAGGGCATCGACGGCCGCGGCCATGAATTCCTGGTCGACCGCAGCGGCAAGCGCATTCCGGGACTGTCGATCGTCATCGATGAAGTCACCTGGGACTTCGTGCGCCTGTACCAGGTGCGGCAGAAGAAGGCGGGCGAGATCACGCTGGCGGTGGTGCCGCGCCATGGCAGCCTGAACGACGAACAGCGCGCCTTCGTGCTGGACGCCCAGCAGCGCCGCTGGGGCGGTTTCTTCGACATCTCGCTGCAGGAAGAGAAGGACATCCCGCTGGCGCCGAACGGCAAGCGCAAGCTGGTGGTGAATTCGCTGAACGTCTGACTCCGGCGGCTTATGCCGGCGGACGCACCAGCGCCGCACTGCGCAGAATCGGGTCCTCGTTGCCGATACAGAGGACCGGAGCATTACGCTCGAGCGCGTAGTGCCGCGCCAGCGCGAGCACCGTCACGAAGGGCACGGCCCCGCAGCTTCCACTGCCGGGGCCGATGCGGATGATGTCGTCGCCGGCATCGACCTGCGCTAGCGCGGGCGCGCTCATGCCCATCAGCTCGAGCACACGGTTGGCGCGGTGCGCGGTGTCGGCCACGACCATCGCGATCTGCGACAGCTCGACGGCGCAGGCCTTGCCGATCTGCGTCGCCATCTCCAGCAGCAGTGTCGAATCGGCGCGGCGGGCGTCATCGGCGGAGCTGTCGCGGCGCTGCTCGTCGATGGGGCCCAGCAAGGCGAACTCTGCGCCGCATGCCTGCGCCTGCCGCAGGTCGGTCAACAGCAGGCCCGCAGCACCCTCCCCGGGAATCTGGCCCCGCGCTTGTGATGATGAGGTGAACAGCTGGGAGCTTGCTGCGAGGCGGTCGACGCTTTCCTGTCCGATCTGGGAGGCGCAGGCGATGACCATCGTGACCAGGGGCGTGTCCTGTGACGGTGTTGGCAGCAGTCCAGCGAGTATGGCGGTGGGCGAGATTGCAGGGTCTTGCTCCAGGGGTTCTGGCATGGCGATCCGGGCTTCCGGCCAGCCGAACTGGCAGACAGTGTGCTTGAGCCACATCGTTGCCGCACGCCGGATGTCGGCTGCCCAGTCATCGGGTAGCATCAGCCTGAGCTGAAGTGTCGGCGGCTTTCCTTCGGTGGGCATCAAGTCGCCGGCAGCGAGGCTGGCCAGTTCGCCTGTCACGCCGGTTGCCAGCGTTAGTGCACGCCATTGTTCTTCGCTAAAGGTGGTTTGTATCCCCTGGCTGGTCAGCCATTCCGCTATCTCGTCCTGCAGCGCTTCATCCAGCGCATCCTCACTGCGCGCGGCCATGACGGGAAACCCATTGTCATCGACCAGTTCCTTGTCGAGGTCGGCACGGGCCTCGTTATCGGCGATGGCGCCGGCGAGCTCTTCTGCCGACGCGCCGTGCGGGGAACGCAGTGCGGTTCCGACGATGGCCAGCACAGGTGTGGTCGTTACCGCATCAATCCTTGATGAGGAGGAAGCGGGTCTCGAGGTACTGACGGGAATGGACGCGGCACGGGCCGTGATCGCTTTCTGCCCGCCCCAGAAGGCGAACAGAACACCCATGGGCATAAAGAGCAGCCCCAGTGCCAGGTCGCCCGTCCCAGGGTTATGGTCGGTGACATGCCAGTAGCCTACTGCGAGCGTCCAGCAGACGAAAAAGGTAATCACGACGATCGCGCCGATCTTGAGCCATTCGGCAGTCAGGCGCGCTGGTGCTGTTGTAGTGGTTGTCATGGTCGCTTAGAGGTTGTCGATGCTTGCCTGTTGTCCTGCAATGAGGGTGGCGCCGCATGCCGTTTTGTCTCCATGCCGCGCTGCCGGCTTGCCGTCGATGATGAGTGTCGAATCGCCGCTGACGATGGGGTTGGATCCGTGTTTAGGGCAAATGGTCTTGTCGCCTACTCGGGCAATTCCTTTGCCGCCGGTGTCGCTGTGGGGAGAGGCTTCAATGACTGAACCTCCGTGAGACGTCTTGTCGCCGAGCGTGATGAATGGACCAGCCATGGTGTACCTCGCAGTGATCGCTACATTTTTACCGCATACTAGAATCGATATGCCTTACTGGACTTCATCCCATTGCCAAATTGTTTGGCCATACGTTGAGTCCAAAGATGGCATTACTTGACCTTCAATGAAGCGTTTGCGTGAGTCTGGAAGTGCAGGAGTGAAATAGAAGCCCGTTTGTGGACATGTTTTACCTGCTGCGACCCTGAGCGATTCGTTGGTTTGGGCAGGAACCGCTTCCGATATTTGATGCTCGTCGCAGCGTTCTATCAAATACCAAGTGCATTCCACCTCTTTATAGATGTTCTGCTCGTCATATTTTTCTCCTGTTCGTGGATCGAGGAGATCTTCCGTTCCGATACAGACGCTAGTTAAGGGCGCGCTCTTGCGATGAGTACTCAAAAACTGTGGGCACGTGTGCTCCACGTCTGAAGCATATACTCCATTGACAATCGTTTTTTCGCCAGAACGAACAAATACGCTGCTGTTGATCCGATAGCTATGAAATAATAATGATGCCGAATATCGTGCTAACTCTTCCTGAAGCCGTGGTGAGTCAAGCGATTGCCATTCAGCTTCATCTGTCAGCAAAATGTTATGCGCTATTTCCACAGCAGAATAAATGTTATCTTCATAGGTTTTCCTGTCATTCTCACTCATCCAATCAGCAAGGTAATCCAGTTGACCTTTGAAGTCGTTCCTTACACTATTTGCATATCCAAGTGCGCTCATTTCACCATGCGTTAGCATAATATATGCTCCGTTGAGCTTTTCTAGTGTATGGCGAAAGTTAGGCAGCACACGGTGACCCCACGCAATATCCGGCTGATCAGGATGGGGCTTGGACCGGTAGTGCAGTGGTAGCCTAGTCATATATTCTTCTAGGCAGCATTCCGCATGTATGATCATTTCTTCCCATTTATCTCGCATAATTGCGAAGTAGAGGGTAGACGAGAACAGTTCTAGCAGTCTTACCTGTTGATCTTGAAATTTGATCAGCATATTATTTCCATTCTTATACAAAATTGTTTTTTAAAACAGGAACACCAATCATATTGTTCTGCGTGCCAAGTTCATCATATTTCCATTTTGTAAGCTGGCGCTCCCCAATGTAGGCCTTATCCAGATGGGAAGGATCGATTACAAGCTGTGTCGCTCCGCCATTCGCGATATAGTCAGTCGTGTCAAGTCTTTGAGACGCAGTAATTCCTTCCCAAACATTCAGCCCCGGCCCATCAGGTACAGTGTATGTTACATATTCTCCATTAGCGTTCCAGTGCGCCCAGACACCAAATTTCTCTCTCCATTCTGACTTGGATTTTAGTTGCTTGAATTCTTCTTCGCGCATCCAGCAGATACTGTTATCCTTTGATGTGGGGTCAACGATTCGATATAGTTTGGTTCCAGGCGGGATAGTCGCCGCTTTCATCGAATGAAAGGTTTTGAATGACTCTGTACTCGGCCATCCCTTCTTGGCAGTCGGCGGCGCACCCAAAGGTCGATAAGGTTTAATTCCCGTGTCGTTCACCCAATCAGGTTTGCCATGTTTTTTGAAGGCTTCTATTTCATCCGTTGGAGAAGATAGTTTTTTGAACGCGTGCGGATTAACATTGTTGAGGTACGCACGATGCGCCATGTCAGCATCGACTTCCAATTTCCTTGCCGTGCAAAGCAAATATTCTTTGATGGGTTTAAGCGCATTCGCAAGATGGCGATCTGCCCCACGTCTTACCGAATCTACACTGTCAATCAACTCCTGAGCTTTCTTCGCAATCCCCGCGCTACCCCATCTTTGCACGAGGCCCAGCATGCTTTGCGCTGCATCCACAGCTTCGTTCAGCGCAGATTTGAGGGCCGTGACATTGAGCTTTCCTGCGATCCGCTCGATCTCCTTTGCCAAGGTGCGATACGGGTTGTCCCACTTGAGCGCGACGAGTACCTTTGCCACTTCTGGCCGTGCGAGAAATTTGTTCAGTTGCGATATCGATGTGCCGACATAGATGTCCAGGCGAGGTGCCACGCCACTTGCCGACGCTCCCTTCCTCAATGCCGCAAACATCACTTTCAGACATCCTTTTACGAGCGAGCCGATCGCTGGAAACAGTCCAATAAGGGTAAGGACGAGAGATATCCAGGGCCAGGAACTGTTCGGCTCATCGTTGATCTTCCTGCAGTTCGCGACCAGGTCCCGTATGTCGCAGATCTGATCTACGAACGGAATCATCGAAATGATCGTTCCCGTAGCGACTTGCGCGGTGCTCGCGTTCTCGTTGAAGTCGCCCTGAAGCACCTCCCAGATCCACTGAGCCGCGGCCTCGAGGTTTTTTCTACCGCTTTCGAGCCATCCGCTTGGAGCGGACGCAAACCAGGCGAGCGCATTTTCGAAGTCGTCGTTCATTTATCGCTAGTCCTTGATTGACTACGAACGGTTGAAGAACTCTTCTGCTTTTCCGACCATCTCTGTCAGCGTTTGCCAGGGCTTGTCTTTCAAGGACTGACGTTCTTCGTACTCCACGCTGACCGGTTTGGGCGGCACATTCTCGTGCCGTGCGTTGCCGTCCTGATCAAGCTTCCCGCTGATGACCACGCCGTCTTCGAACTTGATTTTGTAACCGACATCGGCCATTGGATTGCCGCTGGCATCACGGTAGTTCAGCGCGATGAAATTGGTGATGCTGGTGACGGAGTCAGGAAGATGTGGCAGTTCAGCCGGCTTGCTCTCACCCTTGTCGAAGATGTGCTGCCCACCCTTCACCGAGAACGTCCCCGGACACGCAAACGTGATATCCCCCCCTTCCAGCGTGATCGACGACTCCCCCGCCTGCAGCACGATCTTTTCCTTCGCCTTGATCTCGATGCAGTCATTCACCGAGATCACGGTGATCTCCTTGTCCGCCAAGATCTCCAGCCCATCCATATGCGCCTGCAGCGACACCGGCCCATTCGCCGCAATCGCCTGAATACCGCCCGAATGGGTAAACAAGCTGGTCGCCCCGCCCGACACCGACGAAAACGTATGCCCCGCCGTCATATGCATGTCCGACTGCGTCGTCCAGTGCAAATGCTTCCCCGCGTACAGCACCGTCGACGCCGGCGTCGCCCAGTTGATGCTGGCCGCCGAATCCATCAGCACGATCGGCGAAGCGAACTTCTCCACGGGCTGCGACGAATCCAGCTCGCGTGACCCCGGCTTGGCCTTGAACGCCGCCTGCCCGTTCACCGGCCCCTCGTACTTTCCCTTGGCCTGAGGATCGATCTGCTCGATGAACTCCGCCTGTGCCTTCAGGGCATCCTTGCTGAACAGCGCCTGCTGCGCTGCCGCCGCATCCCCCAGCGTGGTCGACAGCTCCTGCGCACTCTTGAACTGCGCCACCGCCTCCGCCACATCCATCTGCGTCGACGACACGCTGCTCCCCAGCGCAGGCCGGGCACGCGTCGACAGCAGTACACCTTCGCCGCCGCGAATCACCGCCCAGGCATCGGTACGCAATTCAAAGCCGCTGCCGCGGTAAGCGCCCCGCTGCGCCGTACCCGGCTCCTGGTGGATCAGGTACCCGAGATTGAGCTGCGTCGCCCCGACACTGGTCGCCAGCCGCATGCGCAGCTGTCCGGTCGTGTCGTCGATCTGCCACTGGTTGTAGCCGCTTCCATCTATATTCCGGGTATGGATCCCGGACAGGACTCCCGCATGGTTGACGCCCGAGTCCACGCCGGCCGAAAATGGCGGCAGGTCCGCCCCGTTGTACAGCTGCGCCACGATTACCGGCCGATCGATATCGCTTTCGATGAAATCGACCAGCACTTCCGTCCCGATACGCGGCGTGAACACCGTCCCCCAGTTGGGACCTGCAAGCGCCTCGGCCACCCGCACCCAGGTCCCAGAGGTCTCGTTTCCCGGCGCGCAGCCTTTCTCGTCCGTGCTATGCGCCATGCCTCCCGCATTCGGACGCGCGCCCCGCTGCCACGCGAACTGCACGCGCACCTGGTGATCGCGGTTGGTGGTCGACACGGCATCCGCTGGCCCGACAACCAGGGCGCACTGAGGACCCGGCGCCGTGACCTGGTGCGGCGACGCGCCCAAGCGCGGCACGAGTGGCACCACTTCGCGCACGCAGCCGAATACATTGCGATAGGTCCCATTCTCGACACCCGACGAGGAAGCGCCCGCAATCCCGGTCTCGAAGTTGTTACGCGCCTCGTGCCGCACCCACAGCAGCTTGAAGGCATTGGCACCCTCGGGATACCGGTCGTGCTGGGTCAGCTGGAAGGCATGGCCGGCCGCCAGCCTGCGCACCGCCCCGGTCCCCTCGAATACCTTGTTCTCCAGCTCGAGCGCCTGCAGCATCAACTCGCTGTGCGCATCCGCCGCACCACGCTCGGCAACGATGCGTTCCCCGCTGCCGTCGTACAGCGGCAGCAGGGACAGCTCGCCCGCATCCAGCACGGACTCGTGCTCGTAACCCGGTGCCAGCAACTGCGCAGGATCCCAGCTGCTGATCGTCACCGCATTGGCCTGCACGCGCCGGCGTGCCCGGAAGCCGTCGATCGCATCGTCATGCTCCGTAGCGCGCACGCCGTGAAAGCGGATCACGTCTCCGCCCGGCATGGAAGGCGCCAGCGCCCTGCTGTCGAACACGACCAGCCTGTGCTTCGCCTGTCCATGCGCGCCGCCTTCCGCATCCTCCCCCTGCTCATGTTCGAAGCGCCAGTTCAAGCCCTCCGACGCCAGCAGCCGGGTGAAGAAGGCCAGGTCGCTCTCGCGGTACTGGGTGCAGACCGCGCGCGGTAGCAGCTCCTGCGTGATGTCGAAATCAAGACGGATCTGTGGATAATCCGCGAGTAATTCACAGACGATCTCGCGAACGTTCTTGTCCTGGAAGAGGTAGCTGTCGCGGCGCAGCGCCAGCATGGCCAGGGCAGGTTCCAGCCGCAGCCGGTAGCGCGCCACCCCGCCGTCCGCTCCCAGCCACGACGCTGCCGTGCACAGGCCGTGCCACATACGCCGCGAACCATCCGGCTGCAGCAGCCCGACGGTGAGTTCTTCGCCAATGAACAGCGCCAGGTCGAGATCCGTCGAGGTGCTGAGCGCATCGACGTCGAAGGCGAACAGTTCGTTGACGGCTTCACGGCCGCTGAAGCTTTCCGCCACCAGCGATTCGGGCAGGGAGCTAGCCTGGGCGCTGGCAAGGGTAATGAGGCGCGCGTGCTGGCTCAGCCCCGTGCCGAAGATGCTCGGGGGCCCCTTCATGCGGCGACGGCCAGCAGCTCCAGCCGCAATTCCTTCATGCCGGCCGGGACGTAGATCGAGATCGATTGCGCCTTGAGCATGCGCTCGTACATCGGCCCTTTGGCTTCAAGGACGAAATAGCAGGTCTCGGGACGCACCGGCACCGCCGCCGGCAGTTGCGGCGCGTACTGCAGCCGCACACCCGGCAGCGCCGACAGCACGAACTTCTCGACGTCGTCCGGCGCGCCGACCTTGAAGCGCAGCGGCACCACGTCCACCAGTTCCACCGCCGGGATGGCCGCCGATACCGCGATGTAGAAGGTGGTCCGCTCGTCGATCTTGCCCGAGTCGAGCGCGCCGATGTGGTAGGAGGGCCGCACTTCGCTGAGCGCGATCGCGAAGTACTTCGAGGAGATCACCGTATCGAGCAGCTCGCGGATGATGGCGTGCAGTTTGGTGAACGACGGTCCCGGGTCATTGTGCTGGTAGGGCGGCAGGTCGCCCAGGGTCCAGCTCTTGGAGAAGGTCATCAGGCCCCCCGCCACGTCGAGCAGCTGCTCGTACAGGCGCTCCGGGTGCAGCGCCGGATGGTTGAAATGGTGGGTCAGCGTCGCATAGGCGGAACTGGCCGTGTGCAGGAGCCAGAACGAGGACATGTCGCCCGAGCGGAACTCCACCACGTTGCGGCTCGGCTCGCGCTGGTGCCCGTACAGCGCGGCGGTCTTGGCCTGCAGCGCATCGAGCAGGCGGCGCAACTGCTGGAACAGCAGTGGTGCCGCGCCCACCGACAGCGTCGGCGGCACGAAGCTCTCGTCCATCTCGAAGCCGCCGGTGGAGGCGCGCCGCAGCCGCAGCAGCGGGAAGTGGATGTAAGAGTCGCGCGGCTCCGCTTCCGACACCAGCCGCACCAGCTTTTTCAGGTAGGCCAGCTGCACCGGCGCGGCCTTGGTGTACAGGTCGGGTGTGTCCTGGTTCGCCTGCACGAAGCGCGCCGTGTTGTTCGTCTGCCCGGGCGGCGTGAAGTTGCCGCTGAAGGGCTTCATGCCGGGCAGGGCGACGTAATAGGTGATGGTCTGCGTGGATGGCGGCAGCAGGCTCAGGTCCACCGCCTCGGGCAGCGCGTCGATCTCGGGTGCGTCGACCAGTTCCCCATCCTGGAAGCGCACCGAGAGCGCCAGCAGCCGCAGCACGCTGTTGGCCAGTGCCTCGCGGTCGACCTGCAAGGCCTCGACACCCCAGGCATAGGGATGCACGGCCTTGATGCTCTTGTAGAGGCATTGCTCGTGGTAGTGGTCTTGCCGCTGGAAGTGTTGTGGACGCAATAACAGGCCCTCACCCCATAAGACTTTGCTGGTCATCTTTGCCTTCCCTCAAGATTTGGTGGAACGACGCACCGGAAACCATAACAACTGGAAAGGGTTACCCATGTGAAGTTGATCAAACGTTGGCACTGCGCGGCATGGCAACATCGAATTTCGTTTTTCAGGGGAAGCCCATGAAGGGATACACGCCAGGCTTGTTCGACCGCCTGCTGGGTGTGCAGGAACGCGGCAGGCCCGCAGCGCAGCGCATGACGATCGAGGAGCTGAAGGACACGGTGGCGCGCGACCTCGAGGCCCTGCTCAACACGCGCGCCAGCATCCCGGAAGGCGCGCTCAAGGCCTACCCCGAGTGCAGCCGCTCGATGGTCACCTATGGCCTGAGCGATTTCGCCGAGCTGTGCCTCTCGAGCCCCACCGACCGCGCGGCCATCTGCGCCAGCATCGAGAAGACCATCGGCTGCCACGAGCCGCGCCTGCGCAATGTGCGCGCCAGCCTGGATGTGCAGGGTGATTCGGTGAACCGCCTGAATTTTTCGATCACAGCCGTGCTGGTGGCGAGCGTGTCACAGGAAGCGGTCAACTTCGACGCCGTCCTGACCCCGTCGACCCTGCAGTACAGCATCAGCAAGGCCGGCAAGGCAGCACGTGCCGCGCCGCTGGTGCAGGCAGGTGGAGCCTAAACATGGAACAGATGCTCCCCTATTACGAAAGCGAACTCGCTTACCTGCGCCGCAACCTGCGCGAGTTCGCCGAGCGCTATCCGCGCATCGCCGGACGCCTCTTGATCAGCGGCGAGGTCTGCGAAGATCCGCACACCGAGCGCATGATCGAATCCTTCGCGCTGCTCAATGCACGCATCGCCAAGCGCCTCGACGACGACTACCCGGAATTCACCGAAGCGCTGTTCGAGGTGCTGTATCCGCACTACCTGCGCCCCTTCCCCTCGTGCTCGATCGCGCGCATGGATGTCGGCGGCGCGGCCACGCAGGCCAGCGTGATCGCGCGCGGCACCCAGCTGAACACGCGCCCGGTGCGCGGCGCGGCCTGCACCTTTCGCACCGTGTATCCGGTCACCGTGGCGCCGCTGGCGCTCACCAGGGCGGCCTTCTCGGCCATCATCGACGCCCCCGAGGCGGTGCGGCTGCCGGGCACCGCCTCCTCCAGCATCGGCCTGACGATCGCCTGCACCGCCGAACAGGGTTCGATCGCCCAGCTCGCGCCGCCGCTGCTGCGCGTCTTCCTCGACGGCGAACCCTCGTTCTGCGCCGCCCTGCGCGACGCGCTGTTCATGCGCGGCGTCGCGTCCTGGGTGGAGGCCGACGGCAGCGGCGTTTGGCGCGCGCTGCCGGCAATCCCGGTGCGGCCGGCCGGCTTCGACGACGACGAATCCCTGATCGACTTCCCGGCGCGTTCGCATGCCGCCTACCGCCTGCTGACCGAATACTTCTGCTTCCCCGAGAAGTTCAATTTCGTCGACATCGATGTGCAGGCGCTGGCTGCCCACGCGCCGCCCGGCGCGCGCACCCTGACCCTGCACCTGGCCCTGTCCGGAGTGCGCTCCGACTCGAACCTGGCGCGCATGCTCGGCACCCTGTCGACCAACAACGTGCTGCTGGGCTGCACCCCGGTGATCAACCTGTTCCGCCAGCGCGGCGAACCGATCCGCGTCACCCACACCACGGCCAGCTATCCGGTGCTGGCCGACGCGCGTCGCGCCTACGCCTACGAGGTCTATGCGATCGAATCGCTGAGCCTCATCCGCCAGACCCCGCAGGGCGAAACCCTGGTGCAGTTCCGCCCCTTCTATGCGCTCAAGCATGCGCAGACGCCGGAAGACGCCGGCCACTACTACGCGGTGCGGCGCGACGAGGCGCTGGCCGACCGGAGCCCCGGCTTCGAAACCCAGGTATCGATCGTCGACATCGACTTCGATCCGGCCGAGGTGGAAACCGACACCCTGAACATCGAACTCACCTGCACCAACCGCGACCTGCCGGCGCTGCTTCCGTATGGCCAACAGGGCGGCGACCTGTTCCTCGAAGGCGGATCGAGCGTGCGTGCGATCGCCTTCCTGCGCAAGCCGAGCGCCTCCTGCCGCTTTGCCAGCGGGCGCGGGGCGCACTGGCGCCTGATCTCGCACCTGGCGCTGAACCACCTGTCGCTGGCCGACGGCGGCGTCGATGCCTTCCGCGAAATACTGGCGCTGTACGACCTGCCGCGTTCTCCATCCACGCAGCGCCAGATCGGCGGCATCAAGGCGATCGTCCAGCGTGCCACCACCGCCTGGCTGTCCGGTAACCCGTTTACCTGCCTGGTGCGCGGCGTCGAGGTGCGCCTCAGCATCGACGAAGAGGCCTTCGTCGGCAGCGGCATCCATGCCTTCGCCCAGATCGTCGAGCGTTTCCTGGCCCTGTACGTGCATGCCAACAGCTTCATCCAGCTGGTGATCGTATCGAGCAAAACCGGAGAGGACTTATTGACATGCCAGCCACGCAGCGGCGATGTGAGCCTGCTGTAATCGACCGCCTGTTTCGCGAGCCTTACCGCTTCGACTATGTGCAGGCGGTACGCATGCTCGAGCTATGGCTGCGCCGCCGCGGCGAGCCTTCGCGCGACCTGGTGGCGCAGTTCCTGCGCTTCCAGAATTCGGTGTCGCTCGGTTTCCCGCCCAGCCAGCTCGAAGCCATCCAGGCCGAACCGCGCGACATCGGCACCCAGCCGGCGGCGCTCGCCGCCGCGCTGCATGCGGGGACGCTCAAGCACGTGCGCCTGACGCCTTCCTTCATGGGCCTGCTGGGCAGCCACGGCGTGCTGCCCCTGCACTACACCGAGCGCATTGCCGAGCACCAGTCGCAGGCCAAGGGAGAAGACGAAGCGGAAGGCGCCCGCGCCTTCCTCGACACCTTCTCGAACCGCTCGCTGGCCTTGTTCTACGCGGCCTGGCGCAAGTACCGGCTGGCCTTGCAATACCAGCTGGACGGCCACGACGCCTTCCTGCCCCTGCTCCTGAGCCTTGCCGGCCTGGGCAATGGCGCGCTGCGGCGGCGCCTGGCCGGCAGCGAGGATGGCGCGGTGCTGGACGAGTCGATCGCCTATTTCGCCGGCTCGATGCGCCAGCGCCCGGCCTCGAGCGTGCAGCTGGCGCGGGTGCTGTCGGAATACTTCGGACAGCAGGTCGTCGCCGAGCAGTTCGTCGGCTGCTGGTATGCGGTGCCCCCCGGCCAGCAGACCATGCTGGGCAGCGACAAGGCGGTGCTCGGCGCGAGCGCCATCGCCGGTGCACGGGTCTGGCAGCGCGACCTGCGGCTGCGGCTGGTGGTGGGGCCGCTGGACCGGGCCGGCTTCAACGACTTCCTGCCGGGCGGACTGGCCGCACGGGCGCTGCGCAGCATGCTGGCGATGTTTACCGGCCTGTCGCTCGAATACGAAGTGGAGCTGGTGCTGCTGGCCGCGGACGTGCGCAACGTGCGGCTGGAGGGCAAGGAGGTCGAGGGGGGCCGCCTGGGCTGGGATGCCTACCTGGTCGAGGGCCTGCAGACGGAAGACCGGCGCGACGTGCGCTACGAGCTGAATGTGTAAGGATCAGCGCTTGTCCAGCTCGCGCTCCAGGTCGACCCGCAGCATATACGCGGTCGGGGTCAGCCCGCGGTCGCCCGGCGTATAAAAAATGCCCGGCAGCACGCTGTCTTCTTCGAGCTGGGGCAGCAAGTCGCTCATCAGGTCGTCCAGCGGGAAGGCTTGCGGCTCGTAGCCGTCCCATTCGTATTCCGCGCACAGGTCGGCGAATTCGCTGGCCGGCCACATGGCGAACACCAGGGTGCCGTCGTCGGTCTTGGCCAGCGCCCAGCCGTCGCGGTACAGCCCCCACACCTCGCCCGTTTGTGCTACCTGCTGCACGAAGCGCGCATAGCGCTGCTGCGCGGGCAGGGTGACCACGTCCGCCAGCTGCTGCGCGCCGAGCTTGATTGCTGAAAGTGTCTGCTCGCTCAAGATGTCCACCGCCGAAAATTGCTCTCCTTGTGAGGATACGCCGGATCGCGAATCGGTGGCGCAGGCACGCATGATGCGCAGAACAAGGCTTGAGTTCACGGACAGCTTGGGCCACAATCGGCCGCAAACTGACAGGGAGGCTGCATGGACACCGTCGCAGGCGGGGTGGAACACCGGTACTTCAGCGATTTCGCCGCCGCGCTGCGCTACTGGCGCGGCAAGCGCGGGCTCAGCCAGCTGAAACTGTCGGCCGACGCCGGCATCTCGCAGCGCCACCTGAGTTTTCTCGAAACGGGCAGGGCGGCCCCCAGCCGCGACCTGATCCTCAAGCTGGGCCTGGTGCTCGACATCCCGCTGCGCCAGCGTAACGCCATGCTGCTGGCGGCCGGCTTCGCACCGGCCTACCGCGAACGCAGCCTGCAGGATCCGGAACTGGCCGCCGTGATGCAGGCGCTCGACTTCATGCTGGCCCAGCAGGCGCCCTATCCGGCCCTCGTGGTCGACCGGCTATGGAACCTGGTGATGGCGAACGAGCCGGCGGCGCGCATGATGCGCTGGTTCCTCGGCATGCCGGCCCACGCGCCGATCCCGCGCGACGGCTCGGTCAACGTCATCAAGCTGACCCTCGACCCGAACGGTCTGCGGCGCCACCTGGTGAACTGGGAAGACGTCTGCACCGACCTGCTGCAGTGGGTGCAGCGCGAAGCCATGGGCGACGGTCCCGGCAGCGAAGCGACCCGCTTGCTGGACGAGCTGATGGCGCTGCCCGGCATCGCGCAGGCGGCCAGCCAGCCCAACCTCGACCGCCGCGCCCTGCCCTTCCTGCCGGTCCAGCTGCGCAAGGACGCCGTCACGCTGAACCTGTTCACCACCATCACCACCCTGGGTACGCCGCACGACGTCACCGTGCATGAACTGCGGCTGGAATCCTTCTTCCCGGCGGACGTGGCGAGCCGCCAGTGGTTCGAGGCGCAGGCGGCGGGCTGAGGATAACATTGGCGTTTTCCACAAGCGCGTCCACCGATGTCCTTCGATTTCCTGCCCTTCGGCCGCATGGCCGGCCTGTTCTTCGTCACCGCCATCGCCGAGCTGCTCGGCTGCTACCTGCCGCTGCTGTGGCTGACCGGGAAGGGTTCCGCATGGCTGCTGCTGCCGGCAGCCCTCAGCCTGGCGGCCTTCGTATGGCTGCTGACCCTGCACCCGGCCGCCAGCGGCCGCGTCTACGCCAGTTACGGCGCGGTCTACATCGCCACCGCGCTGGCCTGGCTGTGGGTGGTGGACGGCATCAAGCCGGTGTGGAGCGACTATGCCGGCGTGGCGCTGGCGCTGGCCGGGGCGGCCTGCATCGCGCTGGGCCACCGCCAGGCCTGATGCGGCATCAGGCAGCCAGTTTCGCCAATAGGTCCTGCACCACGTCCAGCTGCACCGGCTTGGTCAGGTGCTGGTCGAAGCCGGCCTCGCTCGACTTCTGGCGGTCGCTGTCCGCGCCCCATCCGGTCAGGGCGATCAGCGTCATGTGTTCCAGCCCGGCGATCCGCCGCATCGCGCGGGCGGTGTCGTAGCCGTCCATGCCGGGCATGCCGATGTCGAGGAAGGCGACCTGCGGCCGGAACGCCTTGGCTGTCTCCAGTGCCTCCACGCCGCCGTGGGCCACGCGGGTGAGGTAACCGCAGGCCTCGAGGATCATCGACAGGGTCAGCGCGGCATCGACGTTGTCGTCCACCACCAGGATCTTCATGCCTTCCGCGGCGCCGCCTTCGCTGTCTTCCGGGGAGACTTCGGGAGCCGGCGCCGGCCTTGCCTGCGCCAGCGGCAGGCGCACGGTGAACACGCTGCCGCTTCCCGGTCCCGCGCTGGATGCCGATACCGTCCCGCCATGCATGTCCACCAGCCGGCGTACCAGCGACAGGCCGATCCCGAGGCCGCCCTGGGCGCGCGCGAGGTGGTGCCCGACCTGGCTGAACATATCGAACACCGAGGACAGCGCCTCCGGCGGAATGCCGATGCCGTTGTCCGATACTGCAATGATCGCTTCCCCGTTTTCGACCCGCATCGACAGGCCGATGCGTCCGCCGGCCGGGGTGTACTTGGCCGCATTGTTCAGCAGGTTGGCCACCACCTGGGCGATGCGGGTGACGTCGACCTCGGCGACGACCTCGCCTTCCGGCACGTCGATCGACAGCTCGTGGTGCGCCGCTTCGACCAGCGGCAGGCTGGTTTCGACGGCGCTCGACAGCACCGTGCGCAGGTCGGCGTGCTCCTTCTTGAGTTCCAGCTTGCCGCCGCTGATGCGGGCGATGTCGAGCAGGTCGTCGATCAAGTGCACCATGTGGCTCACTTGGCGTTCCATCATCTCGCGCACCCGCGCCACCGAGGCGGCGTTGTCGCCGTTCAGGCGCATCACGGACAGGCCGCTGCGGATCGGCGCCAGCGGATTGCGCAGTTCATGCGCCAGCGTGGCCAGGAATTCGGTCTTGCGCTGGTCCGCTTCGGCCAGGTCCCTGGCCAGCTTGACCAGGGTATCCTCGGAGCGCTTGCGGTCCGTGATGTCGCTGAACAGCAGCGCCACCCGCTTGCTGCCCGGCCCGCCGAGGCGGGTGGCATACACGTCGAACCAGCGTTCCATGGCCGGCGCCTCGCTCTCGAAGCGCACCGGCTCGCCGGTCTGCGCGACCCGCCCGTAGGTCTCGAACCATAGGCCGTCGAGGTCCGGGACCAGCTCTTTCGCGGTCCGGCCCACCGCGTTGTGCAGGCCGGTGTGGGCTTCGAACATCTGGTTCATCTCGAGGAAGCGGTAGTCCACCGGCCGGTCCTGCTCGTCGAAGATCATCTCGAAGATGCAGAAGCCCTGGTCGACCGATTCGAACAGGGTGCGGTAGCGCTCCTCGCTGGCGCGCAGCTTCTCGGCGGCGCGCCGGCTTTCGGTGGTGTCGACCACGATCGCCACCAGTCCCTGGAACGCGCCGCCCGGTCCGCGCAGCGCATTGACGCTGCTGGTGGCCGGCATGCAGCTGCCGTCGGGGCGCAGGTTTTCCTTGTCGACGATGACGCCGGCCTCGCCCTCGCGCAGCCGGCGTACCGCTTCCAGCGTCACCGGCACCGAGTCCGGGGCAGTTACGTCGAGCACGCTGGTGCCCAGCAATTCGGCTTCGCTGCGCTGGACCATGTCGCAGTACTTCTGGTTGACCAGGGTGATGCGGCCATCGGTGTCCATCTGGACCACGCCGGTGGCGGCCTGGCTGACGATCTTCTGAAAGCGTTCGCGGCTCTCGTACAGCTCGATCTCGGCAAGCTTGCGGTCGGTGACGTCGATGCCGTGCACCAGGATGCCCGTCACCCGGCCGTCGGGTTCGCGCAGCGGCATGTAGACCTGGTCGACGAAGCGCCGCTCCAGCGGAGCGCCCGGAGAGCGCTGCAGCATCACCGGCACGTCGGTGCCGAATACCGGTTCACCGCTGCGGTACACCCCGTCCAGCAGTTCGATGAAACCCTGCCCGGCGAGCTCCGGCAGCGCTTTCAGCAGCGGTACGCCGATCGACTCGCGTCCGCCGACCAGCTGCAGGTAGCGCGCATTCACCATCTCGAACACATGGTCCGGCCCCGTGAATACGCACATGAAGGCCGGCGCCTGCCGGAACACGTCGTCCATGCGCTGCTTGGCGCTGCGCAGCTGGGCCAGCAGGCCTTCGCGTTCGGCGTCGGCGCGCACCTGGTCGGTGACCTCGCGCGAGGTCGCCAGCAGGCCTTCCTGCCCGACCCGGCTGATGGTGACGTCCCACCATTTGAGGGTGCCGCGCGCGGTCGGGCAGGGTGCGCGCAGGCGTGCGATGCCGGTCTCGCGTGCCGCGGCCATGGCGGCCCGGAGATCGGCCTGGTTTGCCTCCGGCCAGAATGCCAGCCAGGGCTGCCCGCGCACGGCGTCCTTACCGTCGAGTTCCATGGCGCACACGCCATTCTGGTTGATCGCGACGATATGACCCGCCGCGTCGAGCAGCTTGACGCAGTCGGGGCTGGCTTCGAAAAGCTGGTAGCCGAGGGTGGCCGGGTCGAGCGCCATGATGGTGCTGCTGCTGTCCTGCATGGGAGGTCCTTGTTGGATGCCGGCAGTATATCTGCATACATTACTGCCCGTCGCCGGGTTTGCGAATGTCACACAACTGTTATCGAATGGTCACAAAGCCGTCATGTTCGCTGCCTACCATGCACGGACTTTTCCTAACAACCAACAGGATTACCCGTGAACAAGCCGACCGACCTCGCCCGCATCCCTGTCGACCATGACGACATCGATACGAACGTTTCGTCGAACGAACACTTCAGCACCGTCCTCGAAGCCCGCCTGAGCCGCCGCAGCCTGCTGCGCGGCGGCGCAGCGACCGCTGCCTCAGCGCTGCTGGGCGCGATCGGCTTGAGCGGTTGCGGCGGCTCGGACAACGACACCGTCACCACCCCGCCGGTGACCACCAACCCGCCGGAGAAGCTGCTCGGTTTCAGTGCCGTCTCCAAGAGCCTGGCCGATGCTGTCGTCGTCCCGGCCGGCTACACCGCCAGCGTGCTGTACGCGCTGGGCGATCCGCTGACCGCCAATACCGCCGCGTTCAAGAACGACGGCACCGACACCGACATGGAAAACCGCGCCGGCGACCATCACGACGGCATGGAATTCTTCCCGCTGTCCGCCACCGGGACCGCATCCACCAGTGCCAACGATCGCGGCCTGCTGGCGATGAACCACGAAGCCACCACCGACGAAAAGCTGTCGTCCCACTTCGTGCACGCGAACGGCGGTACCCAGAGCCTGCCGCGCCCGGCCGCGGAAGTGGACAAGGAAATGGCGTTGCACGGCCTGTCGGTGGTCGAAGTGCGCCGCAACGCCGGCAAGTGGGAATACCTGAAGGAGTCCAGCTTCAACCGCCGCGTCCACCAGCAGACCGACATCGAGATCTCGGGCCCGGTGCGCGGCAATGCGCTGGTGGTCACCAGGTACTCGACCAATGGCAGCAAGATCCGCGGCACCCTGAACAACTGCGGTACCGGCAAGACCCCGTGGAACACCTACCTGTCGGGCGAAGAGAACTGGTCGGGCTATTTCACCCGCGCTGCGGCCGATGATGCCGCGCGTGGCGACAAGAGCGTGGCCGCGCTCAAGCGCTACGGCCGCGACCAGGGCGCGGCCTCGCGCCACGGCTGGGAAACCGGCGGGTCGGAAGATAAATACCAGCGCTGGAACATCAGCAAGAAGGGCGCCTCGATCGACGGCAGCGACGACTACCGCAACGAGATGAACGGCATGGGCTACATCGTCGAGATGGATGCCTACGACAAGACCAAGGCCATCAAGAAGCGCACCGCGCTGGGCCGCTACGCCCACGAGAGCGCCGCCTTCGGCAAGGTGGTGGCGGGCCAGCCGCTGGCCGTCTACATGGGCGACGACTCGCGCAATGAATACATCTTCAAGTACGTGTCGAACGCGGTCTGGGCCGCCGCCGACGCGACCGCCGCCGACCGCATCGCCACTGGCGACAAATACCTCGACAGCGGCAAGCTGTACGTGGCCAAGTTCGCTGCCGATGGCAGCGGCCAGTGGATCGAACTGTCGATCACGAATACCGCGATTGCGTCCTATGCCGGCTACAAGTTCGCCGACCAGGCCGACGTGCTGGTGAATGCCCGCCTGGCCGGCGATGCCGTCGGCGCGACCAAGATGGACCGCCCGGAATGGTGCTCGGTGCACCCGACCACCGGCGAGATCTACTTCACGCTGACCAACAACAGCAACCGCCGCGTCGAGCCGAGCGGTTCGAGCCAGTCGGCGCCGGACGCCGCCAACCCGCGCGTCTACACCGACATGAAGGGCAGCACCGCGCAGGTGGGCAACCCGAACGGCCACATCATCCGCGTCAAGGAAGGCGCGGCGGGTTCGGCCGCCACCAGCTTCACCTGGGACGTCTACCTGTTCGGCGCTGAAGCCGCCGCTGCCGCGGCCTCGGTTAACCTCTCGGGCCTGACTGCGGACCAGGACTTCTCGAGCCCGGACGGCCTGGCCTTCAGCGCCGCCACCGGCATCTGCTGGTTCCAGACCGACGACGGCGCCTACACCGACGTCACCAACTGCATGATGCTGGCCGGCGTGCCGGGCCAGGTGGGCGACGGCAAGAAAATCACCCTGAGCCATACGCGCGCCAACGGCACGACCCTGGCGGTGGACACCTACGTCGGCAAGGCCGCCACCGCGGACACGCTCAAGCGCTTCCTGGTCGGCCCGGTAGGTTCGGAGATCACCGGCATCGCCGAGACCCCGGACGGCAAGGCGCTGTTCGTAAACATCCAGCACCCGGGCGAGAACACCGTATCGAGCAACCTCGCCGATCCGGCCAAGTACACCAGCCAGTGGCCGTCGAATGCCGGCTACGGCGCCGGCAAGCGTCCGCGTTCGGCAACCATCGTGATCACCAAGAACGACGGCGGCCGCATCGGTACCTGACCGGACTTCACTTCTCCCATCTTTGGGGCTGGCGTGCAGGCGTCCAGCCCTTTTTTTCGTCCATCGCAAGGCTCGGTTCTTCAAGGCATGCCAGCATCGGGAATGCACCATTCCCGCCGCAGGAGCACATCATGCTGACCGTATCGCTGCCTACGTACCACCGCATCACCCGCGCCAGCGCCCTGTACGACATCGTCGTCACCGCGCCCTTCGCCACGCCCTGGACCTTCGCCCTGATCTATCCGCAGCTGTCGGAGACGAATGTCTGGCTGGGCGGGGCGCCGTTGCCGGCCTTCGCGCTGGTTCACATCCTGATCACCTGCCTGATGGGCAGCCTGGCGATGCTGTGGTCCTTCATGCGCCTGGGCGAACCGAGCCTGGTGCTCGGCCACTACGACGGCATCGGACGCTTCATGTTCTCGGCCTGGATGGCCTGGGCCCTGCTGCAGGGCGGCTTGCCGCTGGTCTGGCTGTTCCTGGTCCCCGAGCTGCTGTGGGGCGTGGCGCAGTGGATGCCGGTGACCCCCGCCCAGGTGCCGGAGCGCCGCCAGCGCGCCAGCCTGAGCCTGGTGCGCGCTTCCTAGACCGGCAGCGGCAGCAGCACCTCGCGCGCAGCCGCCACCAGGGCCGCGCCCATGCGTTCAAGCCGCGGCGGCTGGATGCGCCAGGCGTGCCAGTACAGCGGCACGTCCACGTACAGCGCGGGCGCCAGATCCACCAGGCTTCCCTCCTCGAGCATGGCGCCGCACTGCTCCAGCGGCAGCATGCCGTAGCCCATGCCGGTCCGGATCGCCGCCACGTAGGGGTCGCTGGCCGGCACGTAGTGGAAGGGGTAGGCGCCTTCGGGCAGGCCGAAGTGCCGCAGCAGGAAGGCCGACTGCAGCGAGTCCTTGCGGTCGAAGACCACCACCGGCGCCCGGCGCGCGTTCTCGCGCGTGAAACCGTCGGCGAAATACTGCTGGGCGAAGGCCCTGGAGGCCACCATCCGGTAGCGCATCAGGCCCAGCGGGCTCACGCTGCAGCCGTGCATCGGCGTCGCCTCGCCCGCCACGCAGGCCACCGCGCGGCCTTGCTCAAGCAGGGCGAAAGTGTGGCCCTGGTTGTCGAGCACGAATTCCACCAGCAAGCCTTCCCGGGCCAGGATCGGCGCCAGGGCCGGCAACAGCCAGGTGGCGAGGGTGTCGTTGTTGACCGCCAGCGCGACCCGTCCCAGGCCCTCGTCGGTTCCCATCTCCGCCAGGAACTCGGATTCCAGCAGGCTCGAACGGCGCAGGTATTGCAGCAGGCGCGTGCCGGGTCCGGTCGGGCGGCAGGGACGGCTGCGCACCAGCAGCGGGGTGCCCAAGTCCTGCTCCAGCGCCGAGATGCGCTGCGAGACGGCCGAGGGGCTGAGGGCCAGCTGGGCGGCGGCCGCTTCCAGGCTGCCGGTGTCGACGGCGGCGATGAAGGCGGCGCTGCGGCGAGGATCGATCTGCATAGATTCAGTTTTTCTTAACTAAGTTTAGAAATCATGAATATATTTGAATTAAAGACGCGGGTGGATGAGCATGGTGACTTTCGTGAAGGAGCATCATGTTTTCGCAACAGGTTTTTTTGCAGGGGCTGGGCCTGGGGGCGAGCCTGATCATGGCGATCGGCGCGCAGAACGCCCACGTGATCCGCACCGGCGTGCGAGGCGAGCACGTGCTGGCGACGGTTGCCACCTGCATCGTGGTCGACGTGACGCTGATCGCGCTCGGTATCGCCGGCCTGGGCGCGCTGGTGCAGGGCTCGGCCACCCTGATGGCGGTGGCCCGCTACGGCGGGGCCGCCTTCCTCGTATGGTATGGCTGGCGCTGCTGGAAGAGCAGCCTGCGCGGCGGCGCCTCGCTCGCACCGTCGGCGGACGCCAGCAGCCAGACCCTGGGCCGGGCGCTGGCCACCGTGCTGGCGCTGTCGCTGCTCAACCCCCACGTCTACCTCGACACCGTGGTGCTGCTCGGCGCCGTCGGCAGCAGCCTGGCCGGCGACGCCCGTCCCTCGTTTGCCCTGGGGGCGATGACGGCCTCGGTGCTGTGGTTCTCCGCGCTCGGCCTCGGTGCGCAGCGCTTCGCATCCGTGCTTGGCCGTCCGGCGGTATGGCGTGCGATCGAAGCCTGTACCGGCTCGCTGATGCTGGTGCTGGCCATCCTGCTGGTGCGCGGCGCGTGATCCTGCGGGTCTGGCTATACTGATGGCCTGACCAGACCCTGCCGGAGCCGCACCATGAGCCACGACCTGCTGTCGAAGCTGGACATCCGCTACCCCATCATCCAGGCCCCAATGGCCGGCATCTCGACCCCGGCGCTGGCCGCCGCCGTCTCGCAGGCGGGCGGGCTGGGCTCGATCGCCGTCGGCACCTCGACGCCCGAGCAGGCGCGCGCGGCCATCGCGGCGGTGCGTGAGAAGACCGACCGTCCCTTCAACGTCAACGTGTTCACCCATGCGCCCGCGCAGGCCGATCCGGCGCGCGAGGCCGCCTGGCTGGCATGGCTGCGGCCGCATTTCGCACGTTTCGGCGCCGAGCCGCCTGCGAAGCTCAGCGAGATCTACCGCAGCTTCCTGGCGGACGAAGCGATGTTCGCGCTGCTGCTTGAACAGCGCCCGGCCGTGGTCAGCTTCCATTTCGGCCTGCCGCCGCAGGAGAAAATCGACGCGCTGAAGGCTGCCGGCATCATCCTGTTCACCACCGCGACCTCGCTCGACGAAGCGCGGCGCATCGAGGCGGCCGGCATCGACGTGATCGTCGCCCAGGGCATCGAGGCCGGTGGCCACCGCGGCATCTTCGATCCGTCCGCGCCCGACCCGGCCCTGTCCACGGTCGAACTGCTGGAGCAGTTGCACGGCAAGGTCTCGCTGCCGCTGGTCGCCGCCGGCGGCATCATGGACGGAAAACACATCCGCACCGCGCTCTACCACGGCGCCAGCGCGGTCCAGATGGGCAGCGCCTTCATCGCCTGTCCGGAATCGATGGCGCCGCCGCACCACCGCGCCCTGATCGCGGCAGGCAGCGGCCTGCAGACCGAAATGACGGCGGTCATCTCGGGACGGCCGGCGCGCGGCATCGTCAACGCCCTGTTCACCGAAGTCGGCGCCGCCGGCCATCCGCCGCTGCCGGACTACCCCATCACCTACGATGCCGCCAAGGCCCTCCATGCGGCGGCATCGGGCAAGGGCAGCCAGGACTATTCGGTCAACTGGGGCGGGACCAACTTCGCCCAGGCGCGCGCCATGCCGGCGGCCGAACTGGTCGCCTTGCTGGCAGCGCAGATCAACGAAACCGCCTAGATGCTACGCGCCAGCCGGCGGCAGCGCTCCTCGACCAGCGCATGCAGCAGCTTCACCGCCGGCGAGAACTGCCTGCGGTGCGGGCAGACCAGGTTCAGGGGCGTGGGCTCGCCCTGCACCTCCGGCAACAGCACTTCCAGCCGCCCCCGCGCGACGTCCTCGCTGACGTCGAGCCAGGATTTATAGGCGACGCCCTCGCCGGCCAGCGCCTAGCGCCGCACCACTTCCGCATCGTCGCTCACCAGCCGTCCCGCCACCTGCACCAGCCGCGCGCCTTCCGCCGCAGGGAAGGACCAGCGGTCGTAGGCGCGGCCGCGCAGCCGGTATTGCAGGCAGTTGTGGGCGGACAGCGCGTCCAGGCTGGCGGGCCGTCCGTGGCGCGCAATGTAATCGGCTGAGGCCACCAGCACGCGGCGGTTGCCGGGGGCGACCGGCAGCGCCACGTAGCTGGCATCGTCGATCTGCCCGTAGCGCAGGGCGATGTCGACCGGATCGCGGAACACGTCCGCCACCTGGTCCGAGACCAGCAGCTGGATGTCGAGCCCCGGATGGTCGCGGCGGAATTCCGAGATCCAGGGCAGCAGCAGGTTGCGCCCGAAGTCCGAGGGCGCGGCGATCTGCAGCGTACCGGTGAGCACGCCGGCATCGCCGCGCATGCCCTCGACACCGTCGCGCAGGGCCTGCAGCGCATCCTGGGCGAAGGGCAGGTAGCGCTTGCCCTCTTCCGTCAGGCGCAGGCTGCGCGTCGAGCGCGCGAACAGGCGGATGTCGAGTTCGCGCTCGAGGCGCCCGATCGCCGCGCTGGCCTGCCCGGGCAGCAGGTTGACCTCGCGCGCGGCCTTCGAAAAGCTGCCCAGGGCGGCGGTGCGGACGAACAGCGCCAGGTCGTCGAGCCGGATCATCTTCTCTCTAGCTGTGAAAGTGAAATCGCTCCAGGACGGTTTTTCCCCACCTGAGCCCTTACTAGAATGCTCGGCAAGCCAAACTTACCGGAGATTCAACATGAAAGCAGTAGTGTATACCCAGCACGGCCTGCCCATCGGCGACCCGCGCTCGCTGATCGACACCGAGCTGCCGATGCCCCTGGCCGGCCCGCATGACCTGCTGGTCGAAGTGCGCGCCGTGTCGGTCAACCCGGTCGATACCAAGATCCGCCTGGGCGCACCCGTTACGGAGCCGCGCGTGCTGGGCTGGGACGCGAGCGGCATCGTGCGCGCCGTGGGTTCCGGGGTGACGCTGTTCAAAGAAGGCGACGAAGTGTTCTATGCCGGCTCGCTGCTGCGTCCCGGCTCGAACAGCCAGTTCCAGACGGTGGACGAGCGCATCGTCGGCCGCAAGCCGGCCAGCCTGGACTTCGCCCAGTCGGCCGCCCTGCCCCTGACCGCGATCACGGCCTGGGAACTGCTGTTCGACCGCCTCAAGGTGGCGGAGGGGGGCGGCGCCGGCAAGTCGCTGCTGGTGATCGGCGCGGCCGGCGGTGTCGGCTCGATCCTGGTCCAGCTGGCGCGCACGCTCACCAAACTGACCGTCATCGGTACCGCCTCGCGCGAGGAAAGCCGCAACTGGGTGCGCGCGCTCGGCGCCCACCACGTCATCGACCACGGCCAGTCTCTGCAGGAACAGCTGGAAGCGATTACCATCCCGGAGGTGGACATCGTCATCAGCCTGACCCACACCGACCGGCACTATCCCGCCATCGTCGACGTGCTGGCGCCGCAGGGCCAGTTCGCGCTGATCGACGACCCGGCCACGCTCGATGCCGTACCGCTCAAGCGCAAGTCGATTTCGCTGCACTGGGAGCTGATGTTCACCCGCTCCATGTTCGCCACTCCGGACATGGTCAAGCAGCACGAACTCCTGAACCGCGTCGCGCAGATGGTCGACAACGGCCTGCTGCGCACCACGCTGGGCCAGCATGCCGGCCGCATCTCGGCGGAGAACCTGCGCCGCGCGCATGCCCTGATCGAGAGCGGCCGCGCGGTCGGCAAGATCGTGCTCGAAGATTTTTAAAGACTCACCGTAAAAAGGAAACAAGATGGATATTCTCGCAGCAGCCCGCAAGCGCCATACCGCCAAGGCCTACGACAGCGCACGCCGCGTCCCCGAAGAACTGATGCAGCAGGTGTACAGCCTGCTGCGCCACAGCCCCTCGTCGGTGAACTCCCAGCCCTGGCACTTCATCGTCGCCAGTACGCCGGAAGGCAAGGCGCGCGTGGCGAAGGCGGCCCAGGGCGGCTACGGCTACAACGCCGCCAAGATCCTCGACGCCTCGCACGTGATCGTGTTCTGCTCACGCATCGACATGGACGACGCCCACCTGGAGCGCCTGCTGGCGCAGGAAGCGCGCGACGGCCGCTTCCGCGACGATGCCGCCCGCGCCGGGCAGGATGCGGGCCGGCGCGGCTATGTGCGCACCCACCGCTACACCACGCGCGACATGCCGCAGTGGCTGGAAAAGCAGGTCTACCTGGCCCTGGGCACCGCCCTGCTGGGCGCGGCCTCGCTCGGCATCGACGCCACCCCGATGGAAGGCTTCGACCAGAAGATCCTGGACGAGGAATTCGGCCTGCACGCACAGGGCCTGGCCAGCGTGGTGCTGGCGAGCTTCGGCTACAGCTCGGAGGCGGACTTCAATGCCGGGCTGCCGAAATCGCGCCTGGCCCAAGAGCTGACGTTTACCTTCGTCTGAGCCCGCCGGTGATCATGGAAGGGTTTTTTCCATGAACACCGACTCCAGCCCGAGGCCGCTGCGGTGCGGGTAAATTTCGCGGCGCACGGCCACGTAGCCGACTCGCTCGTAGAAGGGCACCGCGTTGAGCGAGGCGGATAAAAAGAGCCGGTGCAGGCCGCGTTCCAGCGCCATCGCGTCGAGCGCCGCCAGCAGCCGGCCTGCGATGCCGCGGCCCTGCGCTGCCGGGTCGACGAAGGCGGCATCGAGTTCGCCCGTTTCCAGGTCGAGAATGGCATAGCCCAGCATCCGGCTCGCTTCTTCCATCACCAGCCCGCCGCCCGCTTCCAGCAGCCGCGGCAGCCTGTCGGGCGGCGCGGCGGCGCACCAGGCCGCGATCACCTCGGGCGCATAATGCGAGGCGCAGCTGGCCCTGACTGCGCGGGTGCGCAGCTCCCATAGTGCGGCGAGGTCGGCCACGCGGGCCCGGCGCTGGATCGGCATGTTCCAAGCATAGCCGCTGGCAGGCGGCTGCGTGCATAAAAATTGGGCGTAGAATGAATTCCCCTTTCCTTGACAGGAGTGTCTCCATGAAACGCTGGTTTTTGCTGGCCGCACTGGTGGCCACCACCGCTTCCGCCCATCACGGCTGGAGCGAATACAACGCCGACAAGCCGCTGACCTTGTCCGGCACGATCGAGGAGTCGGGCTATATGCAGCCGCACGGCTTCGTACGCCTCAAGACCGCCGACAAGACCTGGCTGGTGGTGCTGGCGCCGCCGGGACGCATGGAGAACCGCGGCCTGCCGAAGGAAAACCTGGCGGTGGGCGGCCAGGCCACGGTCCAGGGTTATCCACACCGCAGCAACCCGACCGAACTGCGCGCCGAACGCATCACCATCAAGGACAAGACCACGGAGCTGCGCTGATGCGGCCAAGCGACGCGGCGACATTTGCCGCGTCTTTGCCGCTGGCGCAGGCCATGCGCGAGCACGCATGGCTGTACCCGATCGTCGAAACCCTCCACATCATCGGTTTCGCCGTGCTGGTGGGCGCGGTGGCGATGTTCGACCTGCGCGTGCTCGGTTTCGGCCGCCAGCTGCCGGTCAAGGCGCTGGCGCGCCACCTGCTGCCCTGGTCGGCCGGCTGCATGCTGCTGGTGCTGCCCACCGGGCTGCTGCTGTTCGTGGCCGATCCGCTGGCGCTGCTGGCCAACCGCGTATTCCTGCTCAAGCTCGCCCTGATCGCCGTCGCCGGCCTGAACGCGCTTGCCTTCCATGCGGGTCCTTATCGCCGGGCCGATGCCTGGCCGGAACGGGCGCCCGGGCGCGCCGTCCTGCACGCCCTGCTCTCGCTCGGCCTGTGGATCGCGGTGATCGCCTGCGGGCGCCTGCTGGCCTATTTCTAGCAGTTGCACTATGCTGGACGGATCATGTGCGTCAACTACCATTCCCCTACCCGCGAGCAGTTCGGCACCCTGGGCGCCTTCAGCGAACTGCCGGCCGACTGGCGCTGGCCCGATGAAGTCTGGAAGGATTACAGCGCGCCGATCATCCGCCGCGGCAGCGACGGCAGCCCCGCGGCCTGCCTGGCCAGCTACGGCATGGTGCCGCGCCGTCACATCCCGCCCGGCGTCAAACCCTTCGACACCATGAACGCGCGCGCCGAATCGCTGGGCGAGCGGCGCTCCTTTGCTCCAAGCTGGCGCCGGCTGCAGCTGTGCGCGGTGCCGATGGCCTGGTTCTACGAACCCTGCTACGAAAGCGGCCGCGCGGTGCGGCACGCGATCGGCATGCAGGACGACAGCCTGTTCTTCGTGGCCGGCCTGTGGCGCGAGTGGACCGAAGCCGATGGCCGGGTCGAGTCCTCGTTCACCCAGATCACGATCAACGCCGACGAGCACCCCCTGATGTCGCGCATGCACAAGCCGGACGACGAAAAGCGCTCGCTGGTCGTGATCGCCCCCGACGAACTCGAAGACTGGCTGGCCTGCCGCGACGTCGAGACGGCGCGCAGCTTCCTGCGCCACTATCCGGCAGCGGGCATGAAGACCTGGGCGGCGCCGCAGACGGTGAAGAAGAGCGCGGAGCCGTCGCCGAATTTGTCCTTGTTTTAGGCGATCGTGCTAGAGTTCCAGCACCATGCTGAAACCAATCGCCACCTTCGCTCTTGCTGCCACCGCAGTTGCCATCACCGCCAGCGCAGCCCAGGCAGCCGTCCCCATTTACGGCTTCGTCGTCAAGAACAGCTACCCGCATGACCCCAAGGCCTTTACCCAGGGCCTGTTCTTCCGCGACGGCCACCTGTACGAAACCACGGGCCGCAACGGGACTTCCTCGCTGCGCAAGGTGGAGCTCGCGAGCGGCAAGGTGCTGCAGAAGGCCGACATGCCGGCCGACGTGTTCGGCGAAGGCTCGGCCGCGGTCGGGAACGACATCCTCGCCCTCACCTGGACCTCGCAGGTCGGCTATGTGTTCGACAAGAAGACCTTCAAGCTGAAGCAGACCTTCAAGTACGTCGGCGAAGGCTGGGGCCTGGCCAGCGATGAGAAGCAGGTCTACATGAGCGATGGCAGTTCCTTCATCCGCATCCTGGAGCCGAAGACCATGAAGGAGCTGCGCCGCATCCAGGTGACGCACCAGGGCACGCCGATTCCCAAGCTGAACGAACTCGAGATGGTCGAGGGCGAGCTGTTCTCGAACATCTGGGGCACCGAGCTGATCCTGCGCATCGATCCTGCCAGCGGCGAGGTGAAGGGCGTGATCAACCTCGAAGGCCTGCTGCCGCCGGCGCAGCGCGGCACCCTCGACCCCGACGCGGTCCTGAACGGCATCGCCTGGGACAGCAAGGGCAAGCGCCTGTTCGTCACCGGCAAGCTGTGGCCCAGGCTGTACGAGATCGAGCTGGTGCCGCAGAAGCGCTAGTCATCCGCGCGCGGTCACGTCGATGACCACCTTGCCGAAGTGCGAGCCCGATTCCATGTAGCGGTAGGCGTCCTGGGCCTGCCCGAACGGGAACACGCGGTCGATCACCGGCTTCAGGCCGACCGTGTCGGCAAAGCGCATCACGTCTTCCAGCATGCTGCGGCTGCCCACGAAAATGCCGACCATGCGCTTGGCCGTGGCCAGCAGCGAGGCCGGGTTGACTTCGCCGCCGAAGCCGCTGACGCCGCCGATGATCGCCACCGTGCCGCCCATCGCCGCCGCCGACACCGAGCGGTTCACGGTGCCCTTGCCGCCGACTTCCAGCACCACGTTCGCGCCCCTGCCCTGCGTCACGGCCAGCACTTCCTCGTGCCACTCCGGGATCGTGCCGTAGTTGATGGTGTGGTGGGCGCCCAGCTCGCGGGCGCGCGCCAGCTTCTCGTCGCTCGAGGAGGTGATGATGGTGCGCAGGCCGGCCGCTTTCGCCAGCTGCATGCCCAATACCGAGACCCCGCCGGTCCCCAGCAGCAGCGCGGTGTCGCCCGGCTTGATCCCGTTGCTCGACACGAAGATCGCATTCCAGGCGGTGACGCCCGCGCAGGGCATGGTGGAGGCCTCGACGAAGCTCAGCGAGGCCGGCATCTTCGCCAGCGCGTCCTCGTGCAGCACCACTTCCTCGGCCAGCATGCCGTCGATGTCGCCGCCCAGCGAATGGCGGATCTTGTCCGGCGCGGTCGGCCCATCCTGCCAGTAGGGGAAGAAGGAGCCCGCCACGCGGTCGCCGACCTGCACCCGGGAAACGCCCGGACCGACTTCCAGCACTTCGCCGGCGCCGTCCGAGCAGGGGATGATGGGATCGTCGACAGTGACCAGGTAGTTGCCGCTGGCGACCATCAGGTCGCGGTAGTTCAGCGATACGGCGTGCACGCGGATGCGCACTTCGCCATGGCCCAGGTTGCGGTCCGGGTAATCGATGCATTGCAGCCCGTCGATGTCGGCGCCGGGAAGGATCTGGTAAGCCCGCATGGGTGGTTCTCCTCGTTTGATCGGTTGTGGGTCGGGGGACGGTCGCTCGATTCATGCGCGCCGGGCAGACCGATTTATCGGTATCGTGGATGCAATGCCCGCGGCAGGTGTCGACCGATGAAACCGCCGGCGCCTGCAAGAATCGCATCCATCTTCTTTTCACTTATTCAAGAGGAATCTCATGCAAAACTGGACGACGACCATCGAGCGCGGCCTGGTGTCGGGCGCGGCCTCCAGCATTCTCTCGACCGTGGCGCTGGCCATCGTCGGCAAGCAGGAAACCGGCAGTGCCCTCGCGCCGACCAATGCCATCAGCCATTACGTGCATGGCGACAAGGCGACCCGCAAGAGCGGGCTTTCCCTGCGTTATACCGCGCCCGGCTACCTGATCCACCATGCCAGCGCCACCTTCTGGTCGATCCTGTTCGAGCGTGTTGCCGGCCGCTACCTGGACCGCAAGACGCCGGCGGGCATCCTGACCGCATCCGCAGCAACCTCGGCCTTTGCCGCTTTTGCCGACTACAAGCTGACGCCGAAGCGCTTCCATCCTGGCTATGAAAAACACTTGTCGACGCCGTCGCTGGCGCTCGTCTATGCCAGCCTGGCGCTCGGCCTCGCCGCCGGAGCGGCGATGACGCGCCGTCCCTAGTCTAGAACAGAAGGAAAACCGGCGGCGTTTGATCCCGGAGAATGGGACCGCCCCGGACGGGGCGGTGGAAGGGAACAGCTGGCGCCTTAGTGCGCCGCCTTCTTGCCGCGCATGCGCTGCACGACCGTCACGACCGCCAGCACGATGGCGCCGACGATGACGCCGGCGAGCGCATCCACCACCGTTGGGGTGATGGCCGCCAGCACGCCGCCGACGCCCGGCACGCCTGCCGTCATGTGGGCCGCTTGTTCCGCGAAGTGGTGCAGCGGGGCCCAGGCATGGCCGATGATGCCGCCACCGACCATGAACATGGCCGCGGTGCCGACCACCGACAGGAATTTCATCAGGCGCGGCGCGGTGGCCAGCAGCAGCTTGCCGGTGCCGCGCGCCAGGCCGCTGGCCTTCCGGCTCAGGTGGACGCCGGCGTCGTCCATCTTGACGATGGCGGCCACCAGGCCGTACACGCCGACCGTCATCGCCAGCGCGATGGTCACCAGCACCATGACCTGCTGGCTGAAAGGCGCATTCTCGACGGTGCCGAGGGCGATCACGATGATCTCTGCCGAAAGGATGAAGTCGGTGCGGATGGCGCCCTTGATCTTTTCCTGCTCGAGCGCCTGCATGTCGATCGCGGGATTGGCGACCGCTTCGGCCAGCTTGGCCTTGTGCTCCGCGTCTTCCTTGCCGTGCAAGAATTTGTGCGCGAGCTTCTCGGCCCCTTCGAAGCACAGGAAGGCGCCGCCGATCACCAGCAGCGGCGTGATCAGCCAGGGAACGAAAGCGGAAATGGCCAGCGCGGCCGGCACCAGAATCGCCTTGTTCTTGAAGGAGCCCTTCGCCACCGACCAGACCACGGGGATTTCGCGCTCCGCGTTGACACCGGTTACCTGCTGGGCGTTGAGCGCCAGGTCGTCGCCCAGCACGCCGGCGGTCTTCTTCGCCGCCACCTTGCTCATCACCGCCACATCGTCGAGGACGCTTGCGATATCGTCCAGTAATAACAGCAGACTGCCAGCCATCGTTGCTCCCATCATGTCAAGTTCGCATCATCTTACCCGACGGCGGATTTGCAGTCACACGGTTCAGCGCGGCTTTTTGCATTTCAGTCCCGTAAATCTGCATCTCGTCGCTTTTGCCGGGCATTCGAAAATGCACGTACGTATAGTGCAAGGCTGTTGGCTGCGGTACTGCAGCCTCGCCACCGAAGGAGATGCCATGAATACCGAATCGACCCTGCAAGCCGTCCACGTTGCTCCAGCTGTACGCCGTGCCCGCCCGCCGAAGCGCAAGACCCGCATCACGATCTACCTCGACGACGAAGTCCTGAACGAATTCCGCAACCTGTCGGAGCGCTGCGGCACCGGTTACCAGACCCTGATCAACGCCGCGTTGCGCCACCGTTTGGCGGCCCCGAGCGTCGAAAGCAGCCTCGCCTGAGCGTTCGCCTCCGGGGCGAGATTACATAGAGCAATAATTATGCTAATCTTCCCGCTCTTTTAACCCCGGAGGGACTTATGAAAAAAGGCGAACTGATCGCGGAATTCGCGAAGCGCACCGAGATGTCGGGCGCGGCTGCCAACACCGCCGTCAATACGATCATCGAGATCATCACCGAGCGCCTGAAAAAGGGCGACACGGTCGGCATCACCGGCTTCGGCACCTTCTCGGTCACCAAGCGCGCTGCGCGCAAGGGCCGCAACCCGGCAACCGGCGATGTCATCAAGATCGCAGCATCGAAGACCCCGCGCTTCGCTGCCGGCGCGACGCTGAAAGCAGCCGTCAACCCGAAGAAGAAGTAAGCAGTACCCAGGCCCCGCGCCGCGCTCCGGTATATCCGGACGCGCGCGCTGGCCCCCTCTTTCCCCACTTCCCGCCGCAGCATGAGCTTCGCCACCTGGATCGCCTTCGTCATCGCCGGTTCGCTGATCGCCATTTCGCCCGGTTCCGGCGCGGTGCTGTCGATGTCGCACGGCCTCGCCTATGGACTCAGGAAGGCCAGCGCCACCGTGCTGGGCCTGCAGTTCGGCCTGATCCTGGTGCTGGTCATCGCCGGCGCCGGCGTCGGTTCGCTGCTGCTCGCGTCCGCGCTGGCCTTCACCGTGGTGAAGATCGTCGGCGCGCTGTACCTGATCTATCTCGGCATCGCGCAGTGGCGCGCACCGGTCAAGCCGGCGGCCGACGCTGGCGCCCTGAACACCGCCGGCCTGCCCGCGCACCCGAGCTTCGGCAAGCGCGTGATGACCGGCTTCCTCACCAACGCCACCAACCCCAAGGGCATCATCTTCATGGTCGCGGTGCTGCCGCAGTTCATCACCAAAGAAGCGCCGCTGCTGCCGCAGCTGGCGATCCTGGGCGTGACCATGGTGACCATCGACTCGATCGTCATGCACGGCTATGCCGCACTGGCCTCGTCGATGCAGCGCTTCTTCCGCGACGCGCGCGCCGTGAAGCTCCAGAACCGCATCTTCGGCGCGGTGCTGGTCCTCATGGGCTCCTTGCTTTTCCTGGTCGAACCCGGCCGCCGCGCCTGAGGCCACTCCTGTATCTGTCACTCGGCAGTTGAAACTTTCTGTAAGTTGCGTAGTCCCGAGCGCCGCTCGCGCGTTTAATCTGCTAGCAGCCCATCGTCCACGTTCCTCCGGAGCCCGCCATGCCCAAGCAATTCGCCAAGACCGCCGTGATGCTCGCGCTCGCGGCCCTATCCACTGTCGCCATGGCGCAGAACACCCTGGATACCGAGCCGCCGGGCCGCGTGGGCCGTGTCTCGCTCGCCCAGGGCAAGGTCAGCATCAGCGGCGAGGTGGGCGACACCACGACCGATGCCCTGGTCAACTGGCCGATCACGACGCGCAACCTGATCACCACCCAGCCGAACGGACGCACCGAGCTGCGCATTGGGTCGACGGCGATCCGCATCGACGGCGACAGCTCGCTCGAGGTGACCGAACTGGATGACGACAGCCTGCGCCTGCGCCTGCACTACGGCAGCGCCAGCATCCGCATCCTGAGCGAGGACGTACTGCCCGAGTTCGAACTGACCACGCCCCAGGGCCGCGTGCGCATGACCCGCCCGGGCCGCCTGCGCGTGGACGCCGAGCGCGTGCGCGACACCAGCATGGTCAGCGTGTTCGACGGCGAAGCCCGGGTCGACGGCGGCGGCGCCAGCCTGACCATCCGCGCCGGCCGCAGCGCCGAACTGCGCGACGACGACGTGCGCACCCTGCAGGCGCAGCGCGACGCCTTCGACGACTGGGCCCTGGCGCGCGACCGCACGCTGGACGGTTCGCGCTCGGCGCAATACGTGACCACCGAGATGACCGGCTACGAAGAACTGGACCGCCACGGCACCTGGCAGGAAGACATCGAGTACGGTCCGCTGTGGATCCCATCGGTGGCCTCGAGCTGGGTGCCCTACCGCGACGGCCGCTGGACCTGGATCGCCCCCTGGGGCTGGACCTGGGTCGACAACGCGTCCTGGGGCTATGCGCCCTTCCATTACGGCCGCTGGGTGCAGGTGCGCAACCGCTGGGCCTGGGCGCCCGGCCACAGGCAACACCACGGCCGCCGTCCGATCTGGGCGCCGGCGCTGGTCGGCTGGGTTGGCGGCGGCAACTGGAGCGTGAACTTCCACTCGCACGGTTCGCGTCCGGCCACCGGCTGGTACCCCCTCGGCCCACGCGACCACTACGTGCCGCACTACCGTCTGTCGGACGAGCGCCTGCGCCGCCTGAACAGCTGGAGCGCGCGTGACCGCAACGGAGATGGACGCCGCGACCGTGACCGCAACAACGACGGCGTGCCCGACTACCGCCAGCGCGGCCTGACCGTGGTGCCGCATGCGAACTTCGGCCAGCGCGGCCCCGTCGAGGTGTCGAACCTGCCGCGGGCGAACCCGACCCAGGCCCTGCCGACCATCCCGGGCGCCGCACCGGCGGCGCCGCAGGGATGGCGCGACCGGCCGAATGCACGCCGCGACGGCGACCGTGACGGCATCCCGGACCGCGTCGACCGTGACCGCGATGGCGACGGCGTTCCGAACCGGGTCGACCGTGACGGCGACGGCATCCGCAACCGCGCCGACCGTGACAACGACGGTATCCGCAACCGCTTCGACCGCGACCGTGACGGCGATGGCATCCCGAACCGGGTCGACAACGACAACCGGGGCCGCGAGCGCTTCAACGCCGGCCAGCGTCCGCCGGTGCTGACGACCAACCCGGCACCGGCGCCCGCGGTGGTGCAGGAGCCGGCCCGACCGCAGCCCTGGGGACGTGGCGGACGCGACAACGAGCGTCCCGAGCGTGCCGACCGCTGGGAGCGCGCCGACCGCGGCGACCGTGGCGAGCGTTTCGAAGGCCGCCGCGAACGTCCGCAGCAGGTGATGGCGGCGCCGCAGCCGGCAGCCCCGAGCGCGCCACCGCCCCAGATGATCGCGCCGCCGCCACCACCGCCGCGTGCGATGGCCCCGGCGCCCGCGCCGGAACCGCCGCGCGCCCGCCTCGAGCGCCGCGCCGAAACCCTGGACAGCAACCGTCCCAACGAGCGCGAACGCTGACATGAAGAGCCGGATGATCCATCCGGCTCTTTTTACATGCGCGTGCCGGCGGCACCGATTACTCCGCCGTTTGCGTCGTCTGTCGGCCAAAACTACCGTTCGTCACATTCCGCTCGCGACCTGGACGGCATCCCGATACAGTGGCATCACTCGCTCGCAGGCAGCAGCGCTGCTCCGAGCGACTCGAATGTCCCGCTATTTCTCCCATTCAAAGAAATAGTTCAGGCCGGCCACAGCGCCGGCCTCTTTTTTTCCGGCAGTGCAGCTCCATATGGGATTGGCTACAATGCCGCTTTGCACAGGACAAATACCATGGACCCCAAAGAATCCCTCATCGAATACCCGAGCGACTTCCCGATCAAGGTGATGGGCGCTACGCACGTCGACTTCGCGCCGACGATCGTCGAGGTCATCATGAAGCTGGATCCGACTTTCCATGCTGGCAAGATGCAGAGCCGTCCTTCGGCCAAGGGTAACTACACCGGCCTGACCGTGACCGTGCGCGCCACCAGCCGCGAGATGCTGGACGACGTCTACCGCGCCCTGTCGTCCCACGAAATGGTGAAAATGGTCCTGTAAGGGCTTGGCGGAAAAGGGACAGCCGGCAGGCGCAATGCATCGCGCTGGCTTATAATGACAGGGCTGTCCATACTTCCGCCCTATATCCTTCATGTCCTCGACCCGTCCCGCCCTGCCGCTGATCCGCGCGCTCGGCCGCGCCGACTACGAACCGACCTTCGCCGCGATGCGTGCCTTTACCGACGCGCGCATGCCCGAGACGCAGGACGAGCTGTGGATCGTCGAACATCCCCCCGTGTTTACGCTGGGCCTGGGCGCCGACCCGGCCCACGTGCTGGCACAGGCACAAAATTCGGGTGTCCCCGTGGTCCAGACCGACCGCGGTGGCGAAGTAACCTACCACGGTCCCGGCCAGGTCGTGATCTACCTGCTGATGGACCTGCGCCGCAACAAGCCGGGCGGCAAGCTGTACGCCCGCCAGTTTGTGGAAAAAATCGAACAGGCGGTCATCGAGGTGCTGGCGGCGTATAATCTCGCGGGCGAACGCGTTGCCGGGGCGCCCGGCATCTATATCGCGGAAGGCCCGCGCAAGGGCGCGAAGATCGCCGCCCTCGGCCTCAAGGTGCGCGGCAACGGCTGCACCTACCATGGCGTGTCGCTGAACGTGGCGATGGACCTGGCCCCGTTCACGTGGATCAACCCGTGCGGATACTCGGGCCTGGCCACCGTCGACATGCGCACCATGGGTGTGGAAGCCCCGCTGGCGGATGTCCAGCAGGCGCTGGCGCTTCAGTTGATACATCAATTGGTGCCCCAACCGGCATCGGCCGAAGCGGTCGAGCCGGCAACGAACAACCTCTGAATGGAAGCCCGCCAGGGCACGAGCCAAATGACCACCGATACCAACACCGGTACTGCACAAGCCTACGACGCCACCGAAAAGCAGAAGGGCGCCAGCAAGACTTCGCGCATCCCGATCAAGATCGTCCCGATCTCCGACACCGAGCGCCTGAAGAAGCCGGACTGGATCCGCGTCAAGGCCGCGACCGCGTCCTCGCGCTTCTACGAGATCAAGGACATCCTGCGCGCCAATAACCTGGTGACGGTGTGCGAAGAGGCGAGCTGCCCGAACATCGGCGAATGCTTCGGCAAGGGCACCGCGACCTTCATGATCATGGGCGACAAGTGCACCCGGCGCTGCCCGTTCTGCGACGTCGGCCACGGCCGTCCGGACCCGCTCGACGTGAACGAGCCGGGCAACCTGGCCAAGACCATCGCCGACCTGCGCCTGTCCTACGTCGTGATCACCTCGGTCGACCGCGACGACCTGCGTGACGGCGGCGCCGCCCACTTCGTCGAGTGCATCACCAAGACCCGTGCCCTGTCGCCGAACACCAAGATCGAAGTGCTGGTGCCGGACTTCCGCGGCCGCCTGGAAAAGGCCCTGAACATCTTCGCCGACGGCCTGCCCGACGTCATGAACCACAACCTGGAAACCGTGCCGCGCCTGTACAAGGAAGCGCGTCCGGGCGCCGACTACCAGCACTCGCTGGTGCTGCTGCGCGACTTCAAGAAGATGTACCCGAGCGCGGTCACCAAGTCGGGCCTGATGGTGGGCCTGGGCGAGACCGACGAAGAGATCCTCGAAGTGATGCGCGACATGCGCGCGCACGACATCGACATGCTGACCATCGGCCAGTACCTGGCGCCGTCGAACTCGCACCTGCCGGTGCGCCGCTACGTGCATCCGGACACCTTCAAGATGTTCGAAGAGAAGGCCTACGAGATGGGCTTCGTGCATGCCGCCGTGGGTGCGATGGTGCGTTCGTCCTACCACGCCGACCAGCAGGCGCACGAAGCGGGCGTCGCAGCCTGATTCGTCCCTCGCGGATGTGAAAGAAGGGCCGGCCGGCCGCTCACGCGGCGGCGCCGGCCCTTTCCATTTTGCGATAGCGCGCGGGTGGCGGCAGGCCATGGCTGCGGAAATGGCGGCGCAGCGATTCCGGCGAACCGAGTCCGGCCAGGTCGGCGATGGCCTCGATACCGAGCCCGGGCCGCGTTTCCAGCAGCCGCGCCGCGAGTTCGACGCGCTCCCGCACCAGCCAGGCCAGCGGCGTCACGCCGGTCGCCTCCTTGAAGCGGCGCTGGAAGGTGCGCATGCCCATGCGCGCCTGCGCCGCCATCGATTCCACCGTATGCCCGGCGCGCAGGTTCTCGCGCACCCAGTCCATCAGGGGCGCAATGACATTGCCTTGTTCCGACGGCAGCGGACGCGCCACCAACTGGGCCTGGCTGCCGTCGCGGTGCGCCGGGATCACGAGGCGCTGGGCGACCCGATTGGCGACCTCCACGCCGAAATCGCTGCGCACCAGGTGCAGCAGCATGTCCAGGCCGGCCGCCGAGCCGGCCGAGGTCACGACCTGGCCATCTTCGACATACAGCACCCCGTCTTCGACACGGACCGCCGGGAACCCGCTCGCCAGCCGGTCCAGGTAGCGCCAGTGGGTCGTCGCGCGCCGCTCATCCAGCAGGCCTGCATGCGCCAGCACGAAGCTGCCTGAGCAGATCGAGCACAGTCGCGCGCCGCGTGCATGGGCGCGGCGCAGGGCGTCGAGCAGCGCCGGTGGCGGCGCTTCGCCGGCGTCGCGCCAGCCGGGAATGACGATGGTGTCGGCGGATTCGAGCGCGTCCAGGCCGTGCGGTGCGACGACCGTCAGGCCGCCTGCGGCACGCAGGGGCCCCGCTTCCGCCGCGCACACGGCATACGAATACCAGGAAAGGTTCAACTCCGGCCGCTCCAGCGCGAACAGCTCGATGGCGCAGCCGAACTCGAAGGTGCACAGGCCGTCGTAGGCGAGGATGGCGACGTGATGGGGCATGGCGCGATGTTACCAGTTTCTGTCGCTTCGACACCTGCCCTCCCTGGCGGCTGCCTGCCAGACTGGAAGCTCGTTCAACAAGGAGAGATAGCGATGGCTTCAGCCGTTTCCGCAGTACCCGCAGCACCCAGCGACCAGGCCCTGGCCCACTTCAGCGCGGCCTTCGCCTACGAGACCGACTGCGCCGACGTGCACGGCGCCATGGCCGCCGGCCAGCAGGATTTCGTCCTGCTCGACACCCGCAGTCCCGAACTGTACGCGCAGGGCCATGTGCCCGGCGCCCTCAACCTGCCGCACGGGAAGATCGTCGACGTCAAGCTGCGCGAGTACCCGATGGACACGCTGTTCGTGGTGTACTGCGCCGGCCCGCATTGCAATGGCGCGCAGCGCGGCGCCGAGCGCCTGGCCCGGCTGGGACGGCCGGTCAAGCTGATGATCGGCGGCATCACCGGCTGGTTGGATGAGGGTTTTCTGCTGGAGACTGGCAAGAACAGCTGATACGAGCCGTGCGGTTTCGCTTGCTGCGATATAGTGATGTCAACCAGACATCACGCAAGCGACCCATGACTCAATCCCATCCTCCTTCCGACGACACCGAACACGACGACGCCTTCCTCGAACGCGAACTCGACTTCGCCGAACGCGGCATCGAACTGGTCAAGATGGAAGGCCGCGTCTTCCTGCGCTTCTCGGGCGAGGTGCGCTACGAAGGCCTGCGCGTGCCCTACCGCCTGGTGCCCTCGCGCGGCGTGCTGGCCAAGCCGAGCAAGTGGCGCAAGATGGACATGCTGGCGCGCCGCGACCTGCTGGAACAACGCGCCACCCCGGACGCCATCGAGGAGCTACAGAGCCAGGTCGAAGCCTTCGTGCGCGACATCGCCGAAGAGGCCGACGACTTCGGCTGGGACCCGCTGCTGTTCCTGCACGTGCTCGACGAACTGGAAACCTCGGAGCCGGCCGACTACGTGTTCCAGCGCATCTCGCAGCGTCTCACCCACGCGATCGAGCGCGAGCAGGAAGAGCGCCACGCCGCGCGCACCAAGGAAAGCATCAACCTGGCCGAGTACCCGGAATCTTTCGAGGTGGCCAGCCGCATGGGGCGCAAGTTCATCGCCCTGCTCGGGCCCACCAATTCGGGCAAGACCCACCGCGCGATGGAAGCGCTGGCCAAGGCCGAGAGCGGGGTCTACCTCGCGCCGCTGCGCCTGCTGGCGCTGGAAAACTACGAGCGCCTGCAGAACGCGCGCCCGCACGGCAAGGAGATCAAGGTCAGCCTGATCACCGGCGAGGAGCGCCGCATCGCCGAAGGCGGGACCCATGTCGCCAGCACCGTCGAAATGCTGGACACGAAGACGCCGGTCGAGGTGGCCGTGATCGACGAGATCCAGATGCTGGCCGACCGCGACCGCGGCCCCGCCTGGACCGCGGCCGTGTGCGGCGCACCCGCAGCCACCGTGTTCCTGGTCGGCGCACCGGAAGCGCGCCGTGCCATCGAGGCGCTGGCCGAACGCCTCGAGGTGCCGCTCGAGGTCCACGTACTGAAACGCATGGCGCCGCTGGCGATGGAGCCCTCGCCGGTGCGCAAGCTCGGCAACCTGCGCCGCGGCGACGCCGTCATCGCCTTCTCGCGCCGCGACGTCCTGATGTGGCGCGACATGATCACCGAGAAGGGCTTGTCGGTGGCCACCGTGTACGGCAACCTGTCGCCGGAAGTGCGGCGCGCGCAGGCCGAGCGCTTCCGCGAGGGGCAGGCCGACATCGTGGTCGGCACCGACGCGCTGGCGATGGGCCTGAACATGCCGATCGCGCGCATCGTGATGACCACCGCGGTCAAGTACAACGGCTACGAGGAAGAAGAAATCTCGGCGGCGCTGGCCAGGCAGATCGCCGGCCGGGCAGGGCGCTACGGCGTGCATGAAGAGGGGTTCGTCGCCGGCTACGACGACGAGACCCACACCGTGATGCGCGCGCTGATGAAGGAAAAGATACCGCCGGTGCCGGCCACCGGCTTCGCGGTGGCGCCCTCGCTCGAGCAGCTGCACCGCATCTCCTCGGTGACCGGCGAAACCTCGCTGGTCAAGCTCCTGAAGCGCTTCGTGCACAACATCGACGTGCCGGACGGCTTCTTCTACCCGCGCATCACCGAGGAGCAGAACGAACGCGCCGAGTGGCTCGATACGCTGCCCTTGTCGGTGGCGGAGAAGTTCATGCTGTCGCTGGTGCCGATTTCGAGCAGGGTGCCGGTGCTGCAGAGTGCATGGGAGCACTGGGCGCTGTCGCTGGCCAAGAAGAAGATCTGCAAGCTGACGCCGCCTGCGCAGGAACTGTTCTACATGAACCTGCAGGAAGTCGAGGATACCTGCCGCATGTATTCGGCCTATGCGTGGCTGGGCTACCGCGAGCCGGAGCATTTTCCGAGTATCGAGCTGGCGCAGCAGCTGGCACGCGAGGCGTCGGAACGGGTGGATGCGATCCTGCAGCAGCAGAATACGGCGGCACGACAGCGGGGTGGGTCGTCGGGTGGGGGCAAGCGCAGGCGCTAAGCCTCGGCACGAATCGGGCGCACGGTGTACGATCCCGCTTTTACCAAAGAAGCGACAGCACCGTGAACCAGAAACACACCCCAGCATCCTTCAACGAATTCGGCAAGTCCTTCCTGCCCGGCCACCTCGGCATCCAGATCACGGAAGTGGCCGAAGGCCGCGTCTGCGCCGAGCTCCCCGTCCTGCCCCACCTGCTGGCGCCGAACGGCTACCTCCACGCGGGCAGCGTCGTCACGCTGGCCGACACCGCAGCCGGCTATGCCTGCGTCGCCCACCTGCCGGAAGGCGCGCACAGCTTCACGACCATCGAACTGAAATCGAACCACCTCGGCACCGCGCGCCAGGGCACGATCGCCGTCGTGGCGACCGCTGTGCACCTCGGGCGTACGACGCAGGTGTGGGATGCAGTGGTGACGGACCAGGACAGCGGCAAGACCATTGCCTTGTTCCGCTGCACCCAGATGATCCTCTACCCCAAATAAGATCTAGGTAGCCAGTTCCTTCTCGAGCAGCTTGTGCAGGGCCGCGAAATCCGGCTCGCCCACATACTGCTTGATGATCTTGCCGTTCTTGTCGATCACGAAGGTGGTCGGCGTCAGGCTGACATCGCCGAACTGTCTGGCGATGTCGCCGGCCGAATCGATCGCCACCGTGAAGGGCAGCCGGCGCGTCTCGCTGAAGTTCAGCACGTAGTTGGGCGGGTCGTACTGCATCGCCACCGCCACGAACTCCAGGCCCTGTCCCTTGTACTTGTTGTAGGTCTCGACCATTTGCGGCATCTCCTTGACGCAGGTGACGCAGGAGGTCGCCCAGAAGTTCACCATCACCACCTTGCCGCGCAGGGACTCGGTACTGATCTTGTCGCCGGCGATGCTGATGAAGGTGACGTTCGGCGCGGGCGTGGCGCTGTTGAACGAGGCGTAGCCGATGCCGGCCAGCGCCAGCACCACCGCGCCGATGGCGGCGGGCTTGAACCAGGAGCGGGAAGAAGGGGAGGTGGTCATGGCGGTAGCGGATAAAGAAACGGCAGGACCGTCGTCCTGCCGTCGAGGCATCAACCCTGGGCCGGGGCGGCCATGGTGGCGCGCGGATCTTCTTCGGCGATGTACTCGAAGATCTTGACGACGCGGTTCACGCCGGCGACGCCCTTGGCGACATCGGCTGCGATATTGCCTTCACGCGGCGTGACAAGGCCCATCAGGTAGACGACGCCGCGCTCGGTGGTCACCTTGAAGGCGGTGGCCGAAACGGTCTTCTTGTCGACCAGGCTGGCCTTGACCTTGGTGGTGATCAGGGCGTCGTTCGAACGCGAGGTGTAGCTCGACGGGCCGGCGATTTCCAGCTCGTTGATCACCGAGACCACGTTGTCGATCGCGCGCACTTCACGCTCGGCCGCCTGCTTCATGGCTTCGTCGCGGACTTCGCCGGTCAGCAACACCTTGCGGTTGTAGCTGGTGACGTTGACGTGGCCGTTCTCGCCGGTGAGCTGCTGCATCTTGATCTCGGCCTTGACGTTGATGGACTTGTCTTCCGTCTGCATGCCGATGGTGCGGCGGTCGTTGGACGCCAGGGCAGTCGCCGCGGCGCCGCCCACCGCCAGGGCCACACAGCCCGACAGCGAGGCAGCCAGTGCGGTTCCCAGTACGATTTTCGACAGCAGGCCGGCCAGCGGGCGCTTGTTGGTCATTCTTCTTCTCCTCCGAACAGTGCGACGTCGATGCCGTCGCAGATGCAGTGAATTGCGCACAGGTGGACTTCCTGGATGCGCGCGGTACGTGCGTGCGGCACGTTGATATGGACATCGGCATCGGTCAGCAGCTTGCCGAGGGCGCCGCCGTCCTTGCCGGTGAAGGCGACGATGCGCATCTCGCGTTCCAGCGCGGCTTCCACCGCGGCCAGCACGTTGGCCGAGTTGCCCGAGGTCGAGATCGCCAGCAGGATGTCGCCGGCCTGGCCGAAGGCTTGCACCTGCTTCGAGAAGATCTCCTTGAAGCTGTAGTCATTGCCGACGGCCGTGATGATCGAGGTGTCGGTGGTCAGGGCGATCGCCGGGAGCGGGAAACGCTCGCGTTCGAAGCGTCCGACGAGCTCGGCAGCGAAATGCTGGCAGTCGGCGGCGGAACCGCCGTTACCGCAGGCCAGGATCTTGTTGCCGTTGGACAGGGCGCTGAACATGAGTTCCACGGCCTGCGAAATAGGTTGGGCCAGGGCAGCTGCCGACTTCATCTTGAGATCGGCGCTCTCCTGGAAGTGAGCGAGGATGCGTTGAGTATTCATAGCCGGAGATTATAGTGCAGTGGCAACCCGCACCGGGCAACCACGGTAAAAATTGCTTACATTTCAATGGCCTTAGTTGATCACGTCTTGTAACCATGTCAACTGTTCGCCATCGATAGCGACCACATCGAAGCGGCAGGGCGGCGTGACGGGAAAACGCAACAGGTAGAACTGGGCCGCACGTACCAGGCGGCGGATCTTGGCGGGAGTGATGCTGGCGGCGGCGCCGCCGTGTTCGTTGTTGGCGCGCTGGCGCACCTCGACGAACACCAGGGTGTCTCCTTCGCGCATGACCAGGTCGATTTCCCCGCCCTTACAGCGGAAATTCTCTTCGACCGGCGTCAAGCCATGGCGGCGCAGGTGGAGCAGGGCGGCCCGCTCCCAGTCGCGGCCCTGGGCCTGCCGCAGTGACAGGCGCAGCGGCATGCTCAGCGCCCGAAGGCCACCGCTTCGAACATGCCGTCGCGGTAGACGGTGCCGGTCTCGACGCGGCGGAATGCCGAGGCGCCGGCGCCCATATTCACCGACAGGCGGCCGGTCACGCCGTCCAGCTCGAAGGAAGTGTCCGGGCGCAGGGCCAGTTCGCGGGCGATGCGGAAGGCGTCGATGCCGAGGGCGTACAGGCGCTGCATGTCGAAGCCGTCGCTGGTGCCGCCCCAGCGCGGGTAGCTCGCCACCAGCGGGTGCTCGGGCTGCACGGTCCAGGGCAGGTCGAGGATGCGCACGCCGGCCAGTTCCGGCCCGGCGGTGGCCGTATCGCGGCCCGGGTTGATCGAGGCCGTGCCATAGGTCGGCAGCGAGGTGCCGATGGCGCTGCGCACCTGGCGCAGCTGTATCGCGTCGAGGGCGGCGAACACCAGTTGCGGCGGATCGGCCTGCAGGCGTGTGCGCAGCTCGGCCAACGCATTGCCGTCGACGTAGCCGTCGCTGCTGGGCAGCTCGACGACCGCATTGTTCAGGCCCAGCTGCGACCAGCGCGCCGTGAAGGCGCCCGACAGGCGCTGCTGCCAGGCGGCCGGGCCGGTCAGCACCAGGGCACGTGCCGCCGGCTGTTCGGCCGCGGCCCAGTCGGCGACCTGGCGCGCCTCGTCTTCGAGCGACAGGCCGACCACCAGCATCTGGCGCGGCAGCGGGCCGTTGGTTTGCGGGTGATTCAGGGCGATGGTCGGTTTGCTGACGGCGCCACTGGCGGCCAGCGCGGCCACGGCGGGGCGGGCCAGGGGACCGACCACGATGTCGTGCTGCTCGGCCGCGCGTGCATAGGCGTCGAGCGTGGATTGCGAAGAATCGCCGGTGGGAATCACGTTGACCGTCACGCCATTGCGGTCGCGCTCGTATCCGGCCATGAAGCCGGCGCGCACCGCTTCGGCCGGCTGCGCCAGCGCGCCGGACTGTAGCGGCAGCAGCAGGGCGATGCGCACGCCTGGACGGTTGAGGTCGGCGGCAAGCGGGCGGCCATTGGTGGGCGGCAGCACCTCGACCGGACTGGTTTGTACGGGGGCGGCCGGCGCGGGCGGTGTATAAGTGGACTCGGCAGGCTGCGGGCTTGCTATCGGCGCGGCGGGCGCGCAAAATCCGCCCGGTACGCCGCAACCAGTGTCGGGCGGCAAAGGTGTGCTTCCGCAGGCAGCGAGCAGGCCGAGCGCGGCCGTGGCCAGCAGCGCCTTGATATTCTTTTTCTTCAGCATCGGAACCCCTTATGACAGAACAGCAGACCATCGACATCGCCCGGCTTCCCGTCATGGGCGAAGCGGCCCAGCAGTCCTATCCTACCGCAACGCTGTATGTCGTGGCTACACCGATCGGCAACGTCACCGACATCACGCTGCGTGCATTGCACCTGCTGGCGCTGGCGGATGTCGTGGCCTGCGAGGACACGCGCAAGACCGGTGCGCTGTTGCAGCGCTTTGGATTGAGCAAGCAGACCATCGCCGCCCACATGCACAACGAGCGCGAGGTGGCGGACAAGATCGTCGAGCGCCTGCACGCCGGACAGCGCGTGGCCCTGGTGTCGGATGCGGGCACCCCGGGGGTATCGGACCCGGGCGCCCGCATCGTCGATGCGGTACGCGCGGCGGGGCTGAACGTGGTGCCGCTGCCGGGACCGTCGGCGGCGATCGCCGCCCTGTCGGCAAGCGGGCTGGTGAACGACCGCTTCCACTTCGTCGGCTTCCTGCCGGCAAAACCGAAGCAGCGCGAAGCCGCCTTGGCCGAACTGGTGCGCGAGACCTCGACCCTGGTCCTGTACGAGGCGCCGCACCGGATCGTCGAGTGCGTCGAAGGCTTGATGAGCACTTTCGAACCGACCCGCCAGGTGGTGTTCGCGCGCGAGCTGAGCAAGATGTTCGAGGAAGTGCACCGTTGCCCGCTGGGCGAGGCGCTGGCCTGGGTGAAGGCCGACCAGCACCGCGAGCGCGGGGAATTCGTCGTGCTGGTGGAAGGGGCTGTGCTGGAGACGGATGCGCAGGATGCGGAAGCCGAGCGCATCCTGCAGATCCTCTTGAGCGAATGCTCGGTGAAGCAGGCCGCCAATCTGGCTGCGCAGATCACGGGACGCAAGAAGAACGCGCTGTACGAACGCGCCCTGCAGATCAAGGGCGAGTGATCGCGCCCGCAGCGTGTTGCGGCCCCGTCGCCAGGGACACCAGCGCGGCGCCTGCGGACACGACCAGCGCATCTTCGAGCAGGCCGCTGCGGGTCTGGCCGATGCTCGCCATGGCCTGCTTGCGGGCGGCCAGCGTCAGGTAGGCGAGCGGGACGGCGGTGGCGATGGCGAGCGCTGCGCCCGTCTTCTCGCGGCCATGTGGCGCCAGGGCCGCACCGGCGATCCCGGCGCTCATCACGCGCGCCAGCAGTCCCAAAAAGACGGTGCGGTCGGGCGCGGTCTTCATCTTGTCGCCCAGCAGTTCTCCGACGCCCATGGCAAGCGCACCGTACTTGAACAAGGGGCGATCCAGGAGGAACAGATCCCCCGGCGTATCGCGGTGGGCCAGGCGTGCGGTGGCAATCGTGGCCATCGGCGTCATGGAACGCGCACTGGCGACGGCACCGATCAGGGCGGAAAAGAGCAGGCTGCGTTTCATGGTGATTATTCCTATGAGGTAAAAGACTGTGGCTCGATTCTAGTCAGCCCCTCACTGCCGCGTCGCCACTCAGGCCCACCTACCATTTGCAGCCGCTGTCCTTCTTGTCCATCATGAGGAGGAGCGGGGCCAGCAATCCTCCCGGAATGCCATCCTTGCAGTTTCGGCGCTTGGCCTTGCTGATCGCTTTGGCAAACTTCGATTCGGTTTCCAGTGGCGGATCGGGAAACTGCGCCACCGCCGTTCCTTCGCGGCCGAGCTTGGTCCGGCTCGCCAATTCCCGCGCCGTTTGCTTGGCGGCGTTCATGTCGAACTTCGGTGCATCGCTGTCGCTATCGGGCATTGGCTCAGCCGGCTGCTGCACCACGGATGGCTCCCCGGCGCTTTCCTGTGCAGGCGGCACGCCGATCACCGGCGCCGGCGCGGCCCTGCGCACGCGCCGTGGCGCCGCGGTTTCGGCAGGCACGCGTGGAGGTGCCTGTACCTTGGGCGGCGGTGGCGGCCGGATCATGACCGTGATGGAAGAGGGCGCTTCGGGCTCGAACAGCGGCGCAGATGGCCCCACATGGCGATAGGCAAACATCAGCAACAGGTGCAAGGCAAGCGACACGCCGACACCCGCCAGGAAGCGCTTGTTGCCCCGGGTAATGCCGTCCTGCATGCTGGTCTGGTCTGCCGGATTCACAATATTGTCCGCTCGATCACTATTTAAAATAATGCGACAGAGAATACGGCGATCCGCTTATTTCGCCCTTAAGCCTTGACCGAAGCTTTCCGACGCGCTATGATCGTTGTCTTCGGAGTGTAGCGCAGCCCGGTAGCGCACCTGGTTTGGGACCAGGGGGTCCAAGGTTCGAATCCTTGTACTCCGACCAGTATCAAGAGAAAAGCCGACAGTGAACACTGTCGGCTTTTTTCGTTTCCCGAGCCGGTTTCAGCCGGCGCGCTTGGCGGCGATCGCATTCCCCGCGCGGCTGGCGCCCTTGCGGCCCAGCTGCTGCGAGATGAACTGCCCCGCATCCACCACCTGGTCGAGGTCGATGCCGGTCTCGATGCCGAGGCCGTTCATCAGGTAGACCACGTCCTCGGTGGCGACGTTGCCGGTCGCACCCTTCGCATACGGGCAGCCGCCCAGTCCCGATACCGACGAGTGGAAGATCGCCACGCCGACTTCCAGCGCCGCGTAGATGTTGGCCAGGGCCTGGCCATAGGTATCGTGGAAGTGGCCGGACAGGCGCTCGAGCGGGAATTCCTGGGCCGCACGCAGCATCACGGCCTGGGTCTTGCGCGCGGTCGAGACGCCGATGGTGTCGGCGATGTCGATTTCGTCGCAGCCGAGGTCGCGCATGCGGCGCACCACATCGGCCACCGCATCCAGCGGCACCTCGCCCTGGTAGGGGCAGCCGAAGGCCGTGCTGATCGAGCCGCGCAGGCGCAGCTTATTCGCCTTGGCGGCTTTCGCCACCGGCTCGAAGCGCGCGATCGATTCGGCGATCGAGCAGTTGATGTTCTTCTGGGAGAAGGCTTCCGAGGCCGAGCCGAAGATCACGACTTCGTCGGCCTTGGCCGCCAATGCCGCCTCGAAGCCCTGCATGTTCGGCGTCAGCGCCGAGTAGATCGTGCCCGGCAGGCGTTCGATGCCGGCCATGACGTCGGCGCTGGTGGCCATCTGCGGCACCCACTTGGGCGAGACGAAGGACGCCGCCTCGACGTTGGCGAAGCCCGCGCGTGCGAGGCGGTTCACCAGCTCGATCTTGACGGCGGTGGACAGCGCTTCCTTCTCGTTCTGCAGGCCGTCGCGCGGCCCCACTTCGACAATCTTGACCTTGTTCGGCAGGCTGGCTTGCTGGTTCATGCTATTCAATATCCTAGATCGCGGTCGACGACGTCGCCGACGGGTTGGCCGCTCTCCAGCTTCGCGATCTTGTCGGCGATCTGGAGCACGGCGTCGTGGCGCACGGTGAGCGCCGAAATATGCGGGGTGATGCTGATGCGCGGCTCGTTCCAGAACGGGTGCGGCGCCGGCAGCGGTTCGTGGCGGAACACGTCGAGCGTGGCGCCGGCGATGTGGCCGGAACGGATCAGGGTCATCAGGTCGGGCTCGGCCAGGATGGCCCCGCGCGAGACGTTGATCAGATAGGCGCCCGGCTGCAGCTTGCCCATGTTGTGGCGGTCGAGCAGGTTCGCGGTTTCCGGCGTGAGCGGCAGCATGCAGACCAGCACGCGGGTGCCGCGCAGGAAGGGATCCAGTCCCTCCTCACCGTGGAAGCACTCGACACCCGGGATGTCCTTGGGCGTGCGGCTCCAGCCGCGCACCGGGAAGCCGAACAGGCGCATCGCTTCGACCACCGGCAGGCCGAGCCTGCCGAGACCCATGATCCCGACCGAGAACTCTTCCTTGGGCGTGAGCGGCAGCGGGTCCCAGACGCCGTGGCGCGCCTGCTGTTCGTAGTCGTCGAAGTGGCGGTAGTAGCGCAGCACCGCGTGCGCAACGTACTCCGCCATCTGCACGCCCATGCCGGCGTCGCCCAGGCGCACGATCGGCACCGGCGGCAGGGCCTCGCCCAGCTTGAGCAGGGCATCGACCCCGGCGCCCATCAGGAAGATCGCGCGGACGTGCGCGAGCTGGTCCAGCAGGGCCGGCGTCGGGCTCCATACGACCGCGTAGTCGCAGGGCGGCAGCGCTTCGCCCTCTTTCCATGCGACGGTTTCCACCTGCGGCATGACGGCGGCGAATTCGCGCGCCCATGGCTCGATCACGCCGTCTCCGCGGTACAGGAGTATGCGCATGTCTCCCCCTCTATAATTTTTATATTGGTGTTACGCCGCTTTAAAAGCCAGCAGCGGCGCGCCATCCGCCACCTGGTCGCCAACCTGGTACAGCACTTCTTCCACCAGACCGTCGCTCGGCGCGGAAATCGTGTGCTCCATCTTCATCGCTTCCATGATCACCAGCGGCTCGCCCTTTTTCACTTCCTTGCCGGACGAGGCCAGCACCGCCACCACTTTACCCGGCATCGGCGCGGTCAGGCGTCCGCCGCCCGATTCCTGCTCGCCGGCGTGCGCCATCGGGTCATTGTACGCCAGGGTGTAATGACGGCCACCGGTGAATATGTGGAACAGGTCGCCGTCGCGGCGCACGCTGCCGTGCAGCGAAGCTTCGCCCAGGCGGACGCTCAGTTCGGCGCCTTCGTGACGGACCAGTTCGAGCGGCTGGCGCTCGCCGTTGGCATCGATTTCCCAGCCGTGGGCGCCATAGGTCAGGCCGACCTGGTATCCCTCGACACCGCTGAACTCGTCGGCAAACGACAGGACGCGGCGGTAGGCGCTGTTCATGCGCCAGCCGCTTGCCTGGGCCCATGGGTCGGCCGGGTTGGCCGAACCGCGGACGGTTTCGCCGCTGCTCAGCGCCAGCGCGGCCAGGGCCAGGGCGCCCAGTGGCGCTGCACTCGGCGCCGGGAACAGGGCATCACCGTGGCGGTCGATCAGGCCGGTGTCCAGGTCCGCGGTCGAGAAGGCTTCGCCTTCGACCAGGCGCTTGAGGAAGGCGATGTTGGTCGCCAGGCCGACGATCCGGAATTCGGCCAGGGCCTGGGACAGGCGCGCCAGGGCTTGCGTGCGGTCGGCGCCCCAGACGATCAGCTTGGCGATCATCGGGTCGTAGAAGGGCGAAATCGCATCGCCCTCGCGCACGCCGGAATCGACGCGGACGGCGGCCGGATTCGTGCCCGAGGCGCCCAGCTCGAACGCGACCGCGTCCGGGATATCCATGTGGCGCAGCGTGCCGATCGAGGGCAGGAAGCCCTTTTCCGGGTTCTCGGCGTACACGCGCGCCTCGATCGCGTGGCCGTGGATCGCCAGTTCGCTCTGCTTCTTCGGCAGCGGCTCGCCAAAAGCGACGCGCAGCTGCCATTCGACCAGGTCGGTGCCGGTGATCATCTCGGTGACCGGGTGCTCCACCTGCAGGCGGGTGTTCATCTCCATGAAGTAGAAGGAGCCGTCCTGGTTGGCGATGAATTCCACGGTGCCGGCTCCCACGTACCCGACCGCGCGCGCGGCATTCACTGCCGCTTCGCCCATGGCGGCGCGGCGGTCCGCGCTCATGCCCGGCGCCGGCGCTTCTTCCAGCACCTTCTGGTGGCGGCGCTGCACCGAGCAGTCGCGCTCGTGCAGGTAGACGCAGTTGCCGTGGCTGTCGGCAAACACCTGGATCTCGATGTGGCGCGGGCGGATCAGGTATTTCTCGACCAGCACCTTGTCGTCGCCGAAGGAACTGATCGCTTCGCGCTTGCAGGATGCCAGTGCGGCTTCGAAGTCTTCCGAGCGCTCGACCACGCGCATGCCCTTGCCGCCGCCGCCGGCGCTGGCCTTGAGCAGCACCGGATAGCCGATGCGGTCGGCCTGCTCGCGCAAGAAGGCCGGTTCCTGGTTGTCGCCGTGGTAGCCCGGCACCAGGGGCACGTTGGCGCCTTCCATCAGCTGCTTGGCGGCCGACTTGGAACCCATGGCGCGCATCGAGGAACCCGGCGGGCCAATGAAGACCAGGCCGGCGGCCTGCACGGCTTCGGCGAATTCCGCGTTCTCCGACAGGAAGCCGTAGCCCGGGTGGATTGCCTGGGCGCCGGTGGCCTTCGCCACCTCGATGATCTTCTGGCCGCGCAGGTAGCTGTCCTTGGCGGCGGCCGGTCCGATCAGCACCGCCTCATCGCAGACCGCCACGTGTTTCGATCCCGCGTCGGCTTCCGAATACACGGCGACGGTGCGGATACCCATGCGGCGCGCGGTGGCGGCGACACGGCAGGCGATTTCGCCACGGTTGGCGATGAGGATTTTGGTGAACATGCGTTTGTCTTTCGCTTCTTGGTTATTCGTTCATCGGCGGCCGTGTCTCCCCGGCCGCCCTCACATGCTTAGCAGCCGCAAGCGGCCTTCGGTGCCGATTCCAGCGTCGCTGCGCGGGTCTTGAGGCCCAGCTTCTCGAGCAGCACGCGGTCGTCGTCCGCTTCCGGATTGCCGGTGGTGAGCAGCTTGTCGCCGTAGAAGATCGAGTTGGCGCCGGCCATGAAGCACATCGCCTGCACGGCCTCGCCCAGTTCGCGGCGGCCGGCCGAAAGGCGCACGCGCGCCTGGGGCATGGTGATGCGGGCCACGGCGATGGTCCGCACGAATTCGATCGGATCCAGCTTCTCGATGCCGTGCAGCGGCGTGCCCTCGACCTGCACCAGGTGGTTGACCGGTACCGATTCCGGGTAGGGGTTCAGGTTGGCCAGCTGGGCGATCAGGCCGGCGCGCTGTTCGCGCGTCTCGCCCATGCCCACGATGCCGCCGCAGCAGACCTTGAGGCCGGCGCTGCGCACGCGGCCCAGCGTGTCCAGGCGGTCCTGGTACTCGCGGGTCGAGATCACGTTGTTGTAGAAGTCCGGCGCGGTGTCGATGTTGTGGTTGTAGTAGTCCAGGCCGGCCTTCTTCAGCTGTTCGGCCTGGCCTTCTTCCAGCATGCCGAGCGTCGCGCAGGTTTCCATGCCGAGCGCCTTCACTTCGCGCACCATGGTTTCGACCTTCTCCATGTCGCGCTCCTTCGGGCTGCGCCAGGCGGCGCCCATGCAGAAGCGGGTGGCGCCGCTGGCCTTGGCCTGGCGCGCCGCGTCCAGCACGGTGTCGAGGTCGAGGATCTTCTTGGCTTCGACGCCGGTGTCGTAGCGGGCGGCCTGCGGGCAGTAGCCGCAATCCTCTTCGCAGCCGCCGGTCTTGATCGACAGCAGGGTGGCCAGTTCGACGTCGCCGTCCGGGAAGTTGGCGCGGTGCGCGGTGTGCGCGCGGTGCATCAGTTCATTGAAGGGCAGCTCGAACAGGGCCAGCACGTCGGCCAGCGGCCAGGTGGCGTTGTCCGCCTGCTTGATGGCGACAGGACGGTGGAGAGCGACGGTATTGGTTTGGGACATCTCGGTTTCCTTCTAGGTCTGGACGCGCGGGGAATGCCAGCCTGGCAGTCCCGCGAGATCGATATATTCGGCGGCGGCTTGCGCCGTTGCTTGCTCCAGGCGGGGCACGTGGCCCAGCAGCGGCGCCGGAATGCGTTGTTCCAGCGCGTCGATGTTTTCGCGCATGAAGCGCATGTTCGGGTCGACCGTGTTGGCGACCCAGCCGGCCAGTACCAGGCCGCGCGCCACGATCGCCTCCACGGTCAGGAGGGCATGGCTGATGCAGCCCAGGCGCAGGCCCACCACCAGGATCACCGGCAGGTTGAGTTGCATCGCCAGGTCGGCGCTGTCGAAATCCTCGTTGAAGGGCACGCGGAAACCGCCCACGCCCTCGACCACGACGGCATCCGAGGCCGCATGGACTTCGGTGTAGGCGGCCAGGATCGGCACCGCTTCGATGCGCACGCCTTCGAGTGCGGCGGCGATGTGCGGCGCGGCCGGCTCCTTCAGCATGAAGGGCGTCGTGATGCTGGACGGCAGATGCACGTTGCCGGCCGCGCGCAGCATGTCGGCGTCCTCGTTGTGCAGCTCGCCGTCAATCATCTCCGCGCCGGCCGCCACCGGCTTCATGCCGCAGGCGCGGCGCCCGCTTGCCGCCAGCTTGTGCAGGATGGCGGCCGACACCAGGGTCTTGCCGATCTCGGTATCGGTGCCGGTGACGAAGCAGCAGAAGCGCGCCGGCACGCTGTCGAGCGCCTGGGCTTCCGGCTTCGGCTCCGCGACCGCGGCCCCTGCCGTGGCAGGCATCGGGACAGTGACGACAGGCGTCAAGGCCAGCGGCTGGTCCGGTTCGTTCAAATTCTTCATGGTGCAGCCCTTTCCAATTCATTCAGCGCGCGCGCCAGCTGCGCCACCTCGTCATGGGTGTGCGCTGCCGACAAGGTCACGCGCAGGCGCGCGGTACCCGGCGCCACGGTCGGCGGACGGATCGCCGGCACCCACAAGCCCTGCTCGTGCAGGGCGGCGGCGGCGCGCAGCGCGTCCTCGTTGCTGCCGATGATGAGCGGCTGGATCGCGGTGCGCGAGGCCAGCAGCTGCCAGCGCTGCGGACGCAGCGCATCCTGCAGGTGATTTACCAGCGCGGCCAGGTGGGCGCGGCGCTGCGCACCTTCCTCGCCGCCGATGATGTCGAGGCTGGCCTGCAGCGCATGCGCCAGCGCCGGCGGTGCGGCCGTGGTGTAGATGTAAGGGCGGGCGCGCTGCACCAGCAGCTCGATCACGCTGGCATGGGCCGCGATGAAGGCCCCGCCCACGCCGGCCGCCTTGCCGAGCGTGCCGATATAGACCAGGTTCGGCGAGCGCAGTTTGAAATGTTCCAGGGCGCCGCGGCCGGTGTCGCCCAGCACGCCGAAGCCGTGGGCGTCGTCCACCACCAGCCAGGCGCCGTGGCGCTCACACAGTTCAAGAAGTTGCGGCAGGGGGGCGAGGTTGCCGTCCATGCTGAAGACGCTGTCGGTCACGACGATGTTCGTGCCGGCGGTGCTGGCCCGCAGCAGCAGCTCCAGCGTCTCGGCGTCGCCGTGCGGGTAGACCGTCACGCCGGCCTTGGCCAGGCGCGCGCCGTCGATCAGGGACGCATGGTTCAGCGCTTCCGAGAAGATCATCGCATCGGCATCGGCGCCCAGCGCGGTCAGCACCGCGAGGTTGGCCATGTAGCCGGTGCACAGGTACAAGGCACGCGCCTGCTCGATGTACGGGGACAGCCACTCGCCGAAGCGTTCTTCCAGCAGCGCATGCGCGCGGCTGTGGCCACTGACCAGGTGCGAGGCGCCGCTGCCGGCGCCGTAGCGCGCCGCGCCTTCCTGCAGGGCGGCGATGACGGCCGGGTGCGAGGCCAGGCCGAGGTAGTCGTTGCTGCAGAAGGCCAGCATCGGACGGCCATCCACCACCTGGCGCGGTGCGCAGGGGCTGTCGGCCACGCGCAGGCGGCGCGTCAGGCTTTGCGCCGCGATGGCGTCGAGCTTGCGGTCGATTCCCTTGATCAGGTCCATGGTATTCACGCCGAGATCACCGATTCGAAGACCTTCTGCGTGCGCGCGGCGATGCCGGCGACCTCCTCGTCGTCCAGCACGTAGGGCGGCATCAGGTAGACCGTGCGGCCGATCGGGCGCAGCAGCAGTTCGTTCTCCACCGCGGTGGTGAAGAAGCGGCGTGCGAAGGTCGAGGCGCGCTTGGGGTCCGGTTCCACCGCGTCGAACGCGAAGATCATGCCGCGCTGGCGGAAATGGGTGCTGCGCTCGTGCTCGGCCAGCGGGGCCAGCGCGATGGTCAGCTTGGTGGCCAGCTCGCGGTTGCGGTTCAGGACGTCGTCTTCCTCGAAGATGGCGAGCGTGGCCAGCGCCGCGCGGCAGGCCAGCGGGTTGCCGGTGTAGGAGTGCGAGTGCAGGAAACCGCGCGTAATGTCTTCGCTGTAGAAGGCCTGGTAGATGGCGTCGCTGCTGAGCACCAATGAGAGCGGCAGGTAGCCGCCGCTGATGCCTTTCGACAGGCACAGGAAGTCCGGCCAGATCGCAGCTTGTTCGCAGGCGAAGAAGGTGCCGGTGCGGCCGCAGCCGACCGCGATCTCGTCGGCGATCAGGTGCACGTGGTGCTGGTCGCACAGCTTGCGCAGCAGTTCCAGGTAGAGCGGATCGTACATCGCCATGCCGGTGGCGCACTGCACCAGCGGCTCGACGATGATGGCCGCGATCTTGTCGCCGCGTTCCTCGAACAGGGTGCGCACGTCCTGGATGGCACGGCGCGCGACATCCTGGGTCGATTCGCCTTCCCTGGCCGTGCGCGCATCCGGCGCCGGCACCACGTGGGAGGCGCGCAGCAGCGGGCCGTAGGCATCCTTGAACAGCGGGACGTCGGTGACGGCAAGCGCGCCGATGGTCTCGCCGTGGTAGCTGCCTTGCAGGCAAACGAATTCCTGCTTGCCCGGGTAGCCGGCATTGCGCCAAGCATGGAAGCTCATCTTCATCGCGATCTCGACCGCCGAGGCGCCGTCCGAGGCGTAGAAGGCGTGGCCCAGGTTGTGGCCGGTGAGGGCGGCGAGCTTTTCCGACAGCTCGATCACCGGCTCGTGGGTAAAGCCGGCCAGCATCGCATGTTCCAGCTTGTCCAGCTGGTCCTTCAGCGCCGCATTGATGCGCGGGTTCGCGTGGCCGAACAGATTGACCCACCAGGAGCTGATGCCGTCCAGGTAGCGCCGGCCCTCATGGTCATACAACCAGGGACCCTTGCCATGGCTGACCGCGATCAGCGGCACCTCTTCGTGGTGCTGCATCTGGGTGCACGGGTGCCACACGCTGCGCAGGCTGCGTGCGATCCAGTCGGAAGAGGTCTGCTGCTTCACAATCAATCAATCCAATCCAATTCTGTTAATTCAGCCAGGTCGGCTTGCGCTTCTCGAGGAAGGACGCCACGCCTTCGCGGCCCTCCAGCGAGGCGCGGATTTCGGCAATGCGGTTCGCGGTGTCCGCCAGCAGTGCGTCATCGACCTGCTTGCCCACCACGTCGCGCACCAGCTTCTTGGCTTCGCGCACGGCATTCGGGCTGTTCGTCACCAGCGATTTCACGATGCCGGCCACGGTGGCATCCAGCGCCTCGGCGGCGACCACTTCATGCGCGAACCCGATCCGGCGTGCCTCGTTCGCGTCGAAGCGCTCGGCGGTGAGGAAGTAGCGGCGCGAGGCTTGTTCGCCCATGGCCTTGATGACATAGGGCGAGATGGTAGCCGGAATCAGGCCCAGCTTCACCTCGGACAGGCAGAAATGCGCCACCTCGCTGGCGACCACGATGTCGCAGGCCGCTACCAGGCCCATGCCGCCGGCGTAGCAGTCGCCCTGCACCTTGGCGACGGTGGGCTTCGGGCACAGGTAGATGGTGCGCAGCATGTCGGCCAGGCGTGCCGCATCCTGCTGGTTCTCGCTGTGCGAGTAACCGGCCATCTTCTTCATCCAGTTCAGGTCCGCGCCGGCGCAGAAGGCCGGGCCGTTCGCGGCCAGCACGATGGCGCGCACGCCCTCGTGGCGGCCCAGTTCGTCGAAGGCCAGCGCCAGCTCGGCGATGGCGTGCTCGTTGAAGGCATTGCGCAGGTCGGGGCGGTTCAGGGTGACGGCGGCCACCTTGTCGTCGATCGAGACGGTGAGGGTTTGATAGTCCATGTCGTCTCCTCCTTACATCCGGAACACGCCGAACTTCGTGTCCTCGACCGGCGCGTTGAGCGCAGCCGACAGACCGAGGCCCAGCACGGTGCGGGTGTCGGCCGGATCGATGACGCCGTCGTCCCACAGCCGCGCGCTGGCGTAGTAGGGGTGGCCCTGGTGCTCGTACTGTTCCTTGATCGGCTGCTTGAAGGCGGCTTCTTCCTCCGGCGACCACTGGCCGCCCTTGCCCTCGATGCCGTCGCGCTTGACCGTGGCCAGCACGGATGCCGCCTGGTCGCCGCCCATCACGGAGATGCGCGCGTTCGGCCACATCCACAGGAAGCGCGGAGAAAACGCGCGGCCGCACATGCCGTAGTTGCCGGCGCCGAAGGAACCGCCGATGATGACGGTGAACTTCGGCACCGAGGCGGTGGCGACCGCGGTCACCATCTTGGCGCCGTTGCGGGCGATGCCTTCGTTTTCGTACTTGCGGCCGACCATGAAGCCGGTGATGTTCTGCAGGAAGACCAGCGGGATCTTGCGCTGGCAGCACAGCTCGATGAAGTGGGCGCCCTTCAGCGCCGACTCCGAGAACAGGATGCCGTTGTTGGCGATGATGCCGACCTTCATGCCGTAGATATGGGCGAAGCCGCACACCAGGGTGGTGCCGTAGCGCGCCTTGAACTCGTCGAATTCGCTGCCGTCGACCACGCGCGCGATCACCTCGCGCACGTCGAAGGGCTTGCGGGTATCGGCCGGGATCACGCCGTACAGCTCTTCCGGAGAATATTTCGGCTCCGCGCTCTCGCGCAGCGCGCCCTGCACCGGCTTGACGCGGTTCAGGTTCGACACGATGGTGCGCGCCAGCGACAGCGCGTGCAGGTCGTTCTGGGCCAGGTGGTCGGCCACGCCCGACAGGCGGGTGTGGACGTCGCCGCCGCCCAGGTCCTCGGCCGTGACCACTTCGCCGGTCGCCGCTTTTACTAAGGGCGGGCCGCCCAGGAAGATGGTGCCCTGCTCCTTGACGATGATCGATTCGTCGCTCATCGCCGGCACGTAGGCGCCGCCGGCGGTGCAGGAACCCATCACTACCGCGATCTGCGGGATGCCTTTCGCGGACAGGTTGGCCTGGTTATAGAAGATGCGGCCGAAGTGGTCGCGGTCCGGGAACACGTCGTCCTGGTTCGGCAGGTTGGCGCCGCCCGAGTCGACCAGGTAGATGCAGGGCAGGTGGTTCTGCTCGGCGATCTCCTGGGCGCGCAGGTGTTTTTTCACCGTCATCGGGTAATAGGTGCCGCCCTTGACGGTGGCATCGTTACAGACGATCACGACTTCCTGGCCGGCCACGCGGCCGATGCCGGTGATGATGCCGGCGGCCGGGGCTGCGCCCTCATACATGTCGTAGGCGGCCAGTTGGGAGAACTCGAGGAAGGGCGTGCCCGGGTCGAGCAGCATCTGTACGCGGTCGCGCGGCAGCAGTTTGCCGCGTGCGACGTGCTTGGCGCTCGCGGCCTCGCCGCCGCCTTGCGCCATTTGCGCGACTTTTGCACGCAAATCGTCGACGATGGCCTGCATGGCCGCGGCGTTGGCCTTGAAGTCTTCACCGCGCGGGTTGAGTTTGCTCTCGATCTGGGGCATTGCTGTCCTCTGTTGTCTCTGCTGTCTTTTGTCTATTTGGGGAAACTTCCGTCCAGGTAGTACCAGCGCGGCGCCCCTGTGTCCGGGTCGGGCTCGCGCAGGAAGCGGCTCACTTCGTGCAGCCGGTGCGCCCGTCCGCCCACCTTGAAGCGGGCGACGAATTCGACGGTGTCGCTGTCTGGATCGTCCGGTGAATTTACTTTACGTTGACGTAAACGTAAAGCAGATTTTATCTCAAGGCCGAGCCAGCGGATGGGTTCTTTCTCATCAATGATGGACTCTGCCGGGCGGGTGGTGGGATGCCAAGTTGCAAGCAGATAGGGCTCATTCTTGAGCGCATACGCGGTGTAGCGCGAACGCATCAGGGCCTCGGCCGTGGGCGGCAGCGCTTCGCCGGCAATGAAAGGGCCACAGCAGGCGGCCAGCGACGACCCGCCGCAGGGACAGGCTTCGAAGGTGGTCTTTTTGGACATGGCCGCCATTATCCGCGAATTTGTCCGCAGCCATGGTTTGTACAAGCGTATTTATCTGAAGCTCAGGGCAGTGTGCTGACCCAGTACAGTTAGCAGTACTATCGAGATCTAACCATATCTAACAATGTATAAGCTCTATGTCTTATACTTTATTAGAAATATCTATATAGGCGTGTTATGGATCCTGTTAGAAACCCTTTTGCCTCTGGCGCAGGTAGTCAACCTCCAGAACTTGCAAAATGATTACTTGATCCGCAATTTGGCCAGCCTGGGCTGAGTGTGCGCCGACAGGCACACCGGTATGGCTCTAGCTGCGTAAGGTCAATCCATCCAGCGAGAAGGGCGGCGCCTCGCCCCGCATCGCCCCGGCCAGCAGGCTGGCGCTGCCGCAGGCGAAAGTGAAGCCGAGCGGACCGTGGCCGACGTTCAGCCACAGGTTGCCGTAGGGCGTGGCGCCGATGATCGGGGCGCTGCTCGGGGTGGCGGGGCGCAGGCCGGCCCAGACCGAGAGCTTCGAATAGTCGGCCGCGCGCGGCATGGTTTCCTTCACCTGGCGGGTCAGGCCCTCGACGCGTGTCGGATTGTGGCTCAGGTCTTCGCCCACCATGTCGACCATGGCCGCCACCCGCAGCTTGTTGCCGATGCGGGCGTACAGCACCTTGCGCTCGAAGTCGGTGACGCTGATTTCCGGCGCGACGTCGTCGGCGCGGATCGGCGCGGTCAGGCTGTAGCCCTTGAGTGGGTAGAGCGGCAGGGTGATGCCGACCGTGCTGGAGAGGTTGCGGCTCTGGATGCCGGCCGCCAGCACGTAGCTGTCGGCCTGGATGGTGCCGGTGTCGGTTTCGACACCGGTGATGCGGCCTTTATCAGACAGCAGGCGGCGCGCCTCGCCATGGACGAAACCCTCGAAGCGCGGGTGGGCGCGCAGGCGCGCGGCCAGCGCCAGGCAGAAGGCGTGGCAGTCGGCCACCGCTTCGCCGCTGTTATAGATGCCGCCGGCCAGCAGCGGCTCGGCCGCGGCCAGCGAGGGTTCGCGCGCCGCGCATTCCGCCGCCGACCAGATCTCGCCGGCGCCGGCCTTGCCGGCCGCCTTCTCGAACACGTCGCGCGAGCGGTAGACCACCAGCTTGCCGGCGTCGCGCCATTCGAATTCGTCGAGCGGCACCGTGACTTCGAGCTGCTTCATGCCCTGGCGCGACAATTCGCCCAGTTCGAGCAGCTTGGCCGTGGTCTTGCGGTTGACGTCGGCGCGGCAGTGCGCCAGGAAGCTGGCCAGCCAGCGGTACTGGCGCAGGTCGGCTTCGGGGCGGAAGTGCAGCGGACCGTTGTCCTGGAACATCCATTGCAGGGCCTTCAGCGGCACGCCTTCGTCGGCCAGCGGCGACACGTAGCGGTAGCTGAGCTGCCCGCCATTGCCGTAGCTGGACCCGCTGCCGACTTCCGGCGCGCGTTCCAGCAGGCTGACGCGGTAGCCGGCTTCCGCCAGCCACCATGCCGAGGTCAGGCCGACCACGCCGCCACCGATGACGAGGACTTGTTCCCGCGCTTGACGCGGTTGAACTACTTGCTGCTGCATCCTGCACTCTTCTTGTTGAACTTGGTCGCTGAGCTTAGGCGCTGGGCCGGACGAGGGCCAATGAAAGTCGCGCCAAGCGCCATAACCGGGGTATATGCACACATTGACATCATGTTGCCGCCCGTTGGCCGAGGATGGCCTGGCGATGGAGGGCCGTGAGGATGCGTTCCTCGTAGCGCGCCATGGCCGAATAGCGTCCCCCCTGCTGCTCCGGGTCGGCCGAACTGCCACCGGTCAGCATCACCATGCCGTTGCCGCGCGCGAGGTCGGCGGCGAAGACCGAACGCAGGCCATAGGCTTCGCCCAGGTGGCCGACCCCTTCGAAGCCGCCGCCCTCGACCAGCCCCATGCCGGAACGGTCGGGGAAGTGCTGGTTGCCGAGTCCCCAGGCCTGGTACAGCCCGTTCAGCGTGTCGCCGTTCCGGCCGTCGTTGCTCCACTGGCGCGTGAACATGCGCTCGAGCGTGGCGCGCTGGAACAGGCGGGTGTTGCCATGGACGCCGCCGTGCATCAGCATGCGCATCACGACGCCCATGGACGGTGCCGAGATGCGCAGGCCGCCGGTCGGGCTGAAGGGAGTGGCATTGCTGCCCGGGGCCGCAGTGGCCGTCCCCACCGGCAGGACCGGCGGCTTGGCGCTGTAGTCGTCCACCTGGGGAATCCAGGGTCCGGCCGCGTTCCAGATCTCGGTGTCGACCGTGCGCTTGCGGTACAGGGTGGCGAGATTGCCGAGTGCCGCGGGCGCCAGGCCCGCCGGGCTGTAGCCGGCCTGGATGTCGAGCGGCTGGAACAGCAGGCGCTCCATCAGCAGGTCGAAACGCTCCCCGGCGATGCGCTCCATGATGGTGCCGATCACGCCCCAGGCCAGGTTACAGTAGGTGAAGTAGTCGCCCGGACCGGCACGGTCCGACCACATCTTGCCTTCGCCATGGAGCGCGCCGCCGGGCACCAGCACGTCCTTCAGCGACACCGGCAGCTGCCAGGAATAGCCGGCATCGTCGCGCAGCGACGAGGTGTGGGTCAGCAGGTGGCGCAGCGTGACCGGGCGCTGCGGAAAATGCGGATTGCGCACGCCGTAGCCGAGGTAGGCCGAGACGTCGGCGTCGAGATCGGCGCGGCCCGCTTCCACCAGGCGCATCAGGCCCAGCGTCGTCATCATCTTGGAAATCGAGGCGATGCGGTACAGCGTGTCCGGCGTGGCAGGGAGGTCGGGGCTGCCGATGAAGCGGCGCCCGAAGGCCTGCTGGTACACCGGCTGTCCGGCGCGGATCGCCAGCACCGACAGGCTGGCCAGCTGCATGCCCGGGTCGTTCGCGATGGCGGCCAGTTCGGCGTCGAGCGCCTGGCGCAGGCCGGCGGGAAGGGCGGCCGCGGAAGACGGCGGGGCCGCAAACAGGGGCTCGACCGCGCCCAGCAGGGCCACGCCCAGCAAGCTTCGCCTGCGCTCGTTCATTCCGGTCTCCTTTATTTGTCTCTGGACGAGCATACGGAGTGACAGGAAGGATTGCCAAATGAATAGCCGTCGCCTTGGCATAACCCTTTTATATTGGTATCAAGTGGTATGCTCATAAGCCAGGCGAATGCATATACAAAGCTTTTTCATGGACCGCACTGTGCCGGGGACGAAGCTTGCCATTACACTTTATACAAGCCCCCGATGACGCCGATGACGACAAGCAGCCCAACTTTCCAGGTCGACCTGACCGACAACTCGCCGCTGTACATGCAGCTGGCGCGCAAGCTCGCGCAAGACGTGCGCGACGGCCGCTACCAAGCCGACCAGGCCCTGCCCTCCGAACGCACGCTGTCCGAGCAGCTCGACGTCTCGCGCGTCACCGCGCGCAAGGCGATCGACCAACTGGTGGACCAGGGCCTGGTGGTGCGCCGGCGCGGCTCCGGTAATTACATCGCGCCGCGCATCGAGCAGCCGCTGTCCGACCTGTCGAGCTTTTCCGAGCAGCTCCAGCAGCGCGGCTATACGCCCAGCAGCCACTGGCTGCGCCGCGAAGTCATGCTGGCCGACGCCGACGAACAGCTGTCGCTGGGCCTGTCGCCGCATACCCGCGTGGCGCGCCTCGAGCGCCTGCGCCTCGCCGACGGGGTGGTGATGGCCTATGAAGTCAGCGTGATTCCGGCCACCGTGCTGCCGCGTCCCGACAACGTGGGTGGCTCGCTGTATGCCCACCTGGCCAAGACCGGGCACATGCCGGTGCGCGCACTGCAGCACCTGCGCGCGATGAACGCCTCCGCCGAACTGGCGGCGCGCCTCGACGTGCCGGAAGGCCGCGCGGTCCTGTTCATCACGCGGATCGGCTACCTGGAATCGGGCGAGCCGGTGGAGCTGACGCATTCTTATTGCCTGAGTGACCACTACGACTTCGTTGCTGAATTGCGCCGTCCAGCATAACTTTTCGGCATGATGAAGGGCGCAGCTTTCATGGGCCACCTGGCCTAATTGGTATTACACTGGTTTTATCGATCACTCCGCATCTAGAAGACACGGCAATGCTGAAAACCGAAACCCCGGCCCAGGACCACGCGACCCTCGACCAATACCCGACCACGGAACTGGTACACGTATTCGTCGACGACCAGGTCAAGGCCGTCGACGCGGTCCGCGCCGCCGCACCGCAGATCGCCGCCGCGATCACCGCGGCCCTGCCGCGCATGGAAGCGGGCGGCCGCCTGGTCTACGTCGGCGCCGGCACTTCCGGCCGCCTGGGGGTGCTGGACAGCGTCGAGCTGAACCCGACCTTCTCGTGGCCGCACGGCCGCGCGGTGGCGCTGCTGGCCGGCGGCGCCGAGGCGATGTTCGTCGCGGTCGAAGGCGCCGAGGACGATCATGACCAGGGCGCCGCCGACCTGAAGAGCGTGAACGTGGGGCCGGACGACGTGGTGCTGCTGCTGGCCGCGTCGGGTTTCACCCCGTATGTACTGGGTGCGCTGCGCCATGCGCGCACGGTGGGCGCGCTGACCATCGGTTTTTCCAACAACGCCGATGCTCCCGTCGCCAGCGAAGCCGAGATCGGCATTACCCTCGACACCGGGCCGGAAGCGATTTCCGGCTCCACCCGCCTGAAGGCCGGCACCTCGCAGAAGATCGCGCTGAACACCTTCTCCAGCGGACTGATGGTGCGTTTGAACAAGGTTTACGGCAACCTGATGGTAGACTTCCGCGCTACCAATGCCAAGCTGGTGCGACGCGCCATCCGGCTGACCAGTTTCGCCACCGGCGCCGACGAAGCGGCCGCACAGGCAGTGCTGGAACAGTGCGGCTTCCACGTCAAGACGGCGATCGTGGCCCTGATCAAACAAACCAGCGTCGAGCAGGCGCAAGCCCTGTTGGAAGCAGCGCGCGGCAGCGTGCGCGACGCCATCGCGTAATTCCAGCCCGGCGCACGCGGTGTGCGCCCCGCCTGCCGACCACGAGAGACCTATGCAGACTTCGCTCGCCAAGAATTCGTCGTCCACCAGCCCGTGGTCCTGGATCCCTTCCCTGTATTTTGCGCAGGCCATCCCCTACGTGGTGGTGATGAGCCTGTCCGTCATCATGTACAAGGACATGGGCGTGTCGAATTCCGACATCGCCTTCTATACCAGCCTGCTGTACCTGCCCTGGGTGATCAAGCCCCTGTGGTCGCCGGTGGTCGACATGTTCGGCACCAAGCGCCGCTGGACGGTGCTTTTGCAGCTGGCCGTCGCGGCCTCGCTGGTGGCGGTCGGGCTGTCCCTGCAGCTGCCCAACTTTTTTGTGGCCAGTCTCGCCGTGATGTGGCTGATGGCCTTCAGTTCCGCCACCCATGACATCTCGGCCGACGGCTTCTACATGCTCGGCCTGCGCCAGCAGCAGCAGGCGGCTTTCGTGGGCGTGCGCTCCACCTTCTACCGCCTGGCCACCTTGTCGGTGCAGGGGCCGCTGGTGGTGCTGGCCGGCTACCTGGCCACCCGTCTGGGCAGCGTCAACCAGGCCTGGGCCATCGTGTTCTTCGTGCTGGCCGGCCTGTTCTTCCTGGCCTTCCTGTGGCACGGGATGATCCTGCCCAAGCCGGACAGCGACCACGCGGTGCGGGGCAGCAGCAATCCGCTGCGCGACTTTTTCACCACCTTCGTGCTGTTCTTCCGCAAGCGCGACATCTGGCTGATCCTCGGCTTCATCCTGACTTTCCGCCTGGGCGAGGCCCAGCTCCTGAAGCTGGTCGCGCCCTTCCTGAAAGACCCGCTGGCCGTGGGCGGCCTGGGCCTCACCACCGAGCAGTACGGCATCGCCTACGGCACCATCGGCATCGCGTTCCTGACCATGGGTGGCCTGGCCGGCGGCTACCTGATCTCGCGCCTGGGCCTGAAGCGCTGCCTGTGGGTGATGGTGTTCGCGATCCACCTGCCGGACCTGGTCTTCGTCTACCTGTCGCAAACCCAGCCGACCAGCTTCGCCGTGGTATGCGCCGCGCTGGCGATCGAGCAGTTCGGCTACGGCTTCGGCTTCACCGCGATGATGCTGTACATGATCATGGTCTGCGAAGGCGAGCACAAGACCGCCCATTATGCGATCTGCACCGGCTTCATGGCCCTCGGCATGATGGTGCCGGGCATGTGGAGCGGCGACCTGCAGGAATACCTCGGCTACAAGAACTTCTTCGTCTGGGCCTGTCTGTCGACCATCCCGGCCTTCATCATGGCGGCCCTCGTGAAGATCGATCCGGAATTCGGGAAAAAATAACAGCAATGCGCGATGCACCCGTGCGCCTGACCTCGCTCGACGCCTTCCGTGGCTTCACCATTGCGGCAATGGTGCTCGTGAATAATCCGGGCGACTGGGGCAATCTGCATGCGCAGCTGGCCCACGCCAAGTGGCACGGCTGGACCTTCACCGACTGCATCTTCCCCTTCTTCCTGTTCATCGGCGGCGTCGCCATGAGCCTGTCGCTCGGACGCCTGGCCGCTGCCGGCGCCGACAAACCGCGCCTGCTGCTGAAGCTGGCCAAACGCGCTGCGCTGATCTTCCTGATCGGTTTCCTGCTGAACCTGATCCCGCGTTTCGACCTCGAGACCGTGCGCATTCCGGGCGTCCTCCAGCGCATCGCCCTGTGCACGCTGCTGGCCGCGCCGGTGGTCGTCTACCTCGGCTGGCGCGCGCAGCTGGCGGTGACCGCCGCGCTGCTGGCGCTGTACGCGGTGCTGATGCTGTGGGTGCCGGTGCCCGGCATCGGCGCCGGCGTGCTGGAACCGGGCCAGGACTTCGGCGCCTACGTCGACCGCATGGTCCTGGACGGCCACATGTGGGTGCAATCCAAGACCTGGGACCCGGAAGGCATGGTGAGCACCATCCCGGCCCTGTGCAGCCAGCTGTTCGGCGTGCTGGCCGGGCGCCTGCTGGCGGCGCAGCTGCCGCGCATCGAGCAGACTGCATGGATGCTGTTCGCCGGCCTGGTGTTCCTGGCGCTGGGGTCGAGCCTGGATGCAGTGCTCATGCCGATCAATAAAAGCCTGTGGACGGTGTCCTACTGCCTGTGGATGACCGGCTGGGCGCTGCTGGCCTTCGGCGTGTTCTACTGGCTGCTCGACGCCAATCCCCACGCTATCGTGCGCGAGCGCGCCGCCGCCTGGGCCCAGCCATTCGTCATCTACGGCATGAACGCCCTGTTCATCTTCGCGTTCTCAGGTTTCATCGCCAAGATGCTCGGTTTTATCAAGCTGGCGCGGCCCGACGGAAGCCAGCTTTCGCTCGGCCGCACGCTGTACGCGCCGATCAAGGCGCTGCCGCTGGGCGCCGCCAATACGTCGCTGTTATATGCCATCCTCTTCAACGCCTGCATGTTCGCGATCGCTTACGGCATGTGGCGCAAGCGGTGGTTCGTCAAAGTCTAAGAACAAAGGAGCGGACTTGAAGCCTGACCTGAATAAACGCGCGTTCACGCTGGGAGCCATGGGCGGTGCGCTGGCGCTGGCCGGATTCCTCGGTGCCTGCACCACCCAGCCGACCGCGCCCGGCGCGGCCGACATGCCGCCGCCGGCGCCGCGCGAATTCCGCGCCGCCTGGGTCTCGACCGTCGCCAACATCGACTGGCCGAGCAAGCCGGGCCTGCCGAGCGGGCAGCAGCAGGCGGAGGCCATCGCCATCCTCGACCGCGCGGTCAGCCTCAAGCTGAACGCGATCGTGCTGCAGGTGCGTCCGGCGGCCGATGCGATCTATCCCTCGCCGATCGAGCCCTGGACCGAATACCTGACCGGCGCCCAGGGCAAGCCGCCCTCGCCGATGTACGACCCGCTCGCGTTCTGGATCAAGGAAGCGCATGCGCGCGGCCTCGAGCTGCACGCCTGGTTCAATCCCTACCGCGCGCGCCACGACAACGCGCGTTCGCCGAGCGCGCCCAACCACATCACCAACACCATCCCGTCCGCCGTCAAGCGCTACGGGAAGTTCATGTGGATGGACCCGGGCGAAGAAGCCGCGTCGAAGCAGACCATGGATGTGATCCTCGACGTGGTGCGCCGCTACGACATCGATGGCGTGCACATCGACGATTATTTCTATCCCTACCCGATCGCGGCGCCGGAAGTCGCGGGCAATGCCCAGGCGCTCGACGGCAACGGCAAACCGGCGGCCAAGGAGCTCGACTTCCCCGACGGCCCGGCCTGGGAGCGCTACCTGGCGGGCGGCGGCAAGCTCGATCGCCCGTCCTGGCGGCGCGACAACGTCAACCGCCTGATCGAAGCCATGTACAAGGGCATCCACAATGAAAAGAGCTGGGTACGCTTCGGCATCAGCCCCTTCGGCATGGGCCGTCCGGACCGCCGTCCGCCCGGCATCTCGGGCTTCTCGCAGTACGACAAGCTGTATGCGGACGCCGAACTGTGGCTGGAAAAGGGCTGGCTCGACTACTTCGTGCCGCAGCTGTACTGGCCGATCGCCCAGACCGCCCAGTCCTACCCGGTGCTGCTCGACTACTGGATTTCGCAGAACCCGCAGGGCCGCCACATGTGGCCGGGCCTGTTCACCAGCCGCATCGGCGCCGCGCCGCCCACCCTGAACTACGAGCCGCAGGAAGTGCTGGACCAGATCGCGCTGACGCGCCAGCGCCCGCTGGCGACCGGCCACGTCCACTTCAGCATGGTGGCCTTGAGCCAGAACCGCAAGGGCATCAGCGACCAGCTGCGCGCCACCACCTACCGGGGCGATGCCCTGGTGCCGGCCACTCCCTGGCTGCCGAGCCCGGGCCCCGGCACGCCGCAGGTCTCGGCCGCGCGCGGCAAGAACGGCGTCGCGCTCAAGCTCAAGGCCGGCAAGGCGACCACGCTGTACGCGATTTGGGCGCGCCACGGCGGCGAGTGGCGCTTCTCGGTGGCGCCGGCCGCGCGCGCGGACTGGACAGTGCCGGACGACGCCAAACTCGGCGCCGCCGACCTGGTGGTGGTGAGCGCAGTGGACCGCCTCGGCAAGGAAGGCGCGCGCGTGCAGGCATGGCGCAAGCCGTCATAATGTTGAACATGCACGAACTGGAGCAAGACAAGCTGGGCCTCGGCATCGATGCCGGCGGCACCCAAACCCGCTGGGCCCTGGCGGCGCCCGGCGGCCGCATCGTGGCCGAAGGCACGGCGGGCGGCCTGTCGGCCCTGCAGATGGGCAGCGCCGAGGGACGCGAAGCCGTGCAGGCGACCTTCGCTGCGATCGCCGGCGCGGTGCTGGCCCATGGCCGCCCGGTGGCGGTACGCGCCGGCCTGACCGGTTTTGGCGGCGACGGCGGTCCCCTGCAACTCTGCCTGGGCGAGCTGCTCGGCCTCGACCCGCAGGCGGTCGTGCTGAGCAACGACATCGAAATCGCCTACCTCGCCAGCTTCAGGCCGGGCGAGGGTTATCTCGTGTATGCCGGCACCGGCTCGATCGGCGCCTTCATCGATGAGCACCATGGTTTCCACCGCGCGGGCGGCCGCGGCGTGGTGCTGGACGACGGCGGCGGCGGTTTCTGGATCGCCCGCGAAGCGCTGCGCCACATCTGGCGCATCGAGGACGAGTGTCCCGGCGCCTGGGAAGCCTCGCCGATGGCGCACGCCGTGTTCCAGCACGTGGGCGGCTCGGACTGGTCGTTCTCGCGCCAGTTCATCTATGGCCGCGAACGCGGCGAAGTCGGCAAGCTGGCGATCGCGGTCGCCGCGACCGCCGAACGCGATCCGGCCGCCGCTGCTATCCTGCGCGAAGCCGGCCGCGAACTGGCCCGGCTGGCGCAGGCGCTGGTCAGCCGATTCGGCCCGCGCCCGGTGGCCCTGGCCGGCCGCGCCGCCGAGCTGCACCCGCTGATCGTCGAGACCATGCGCGCGGCGCTGCCGCCGGAAACCACGCTCAGCCAGACCGGAGTACGCGCTCACTATGCGGCCGCACGGCTGGCCGCCGAGCCGCAGCACACGACCCTTTAACCCAGACCGAACACACCGATGAAAAACCTGATCGTTCCCGTCATCCTCGCCCTCCTGGCAGGCTGCACCACCGCGCCGATCGGCCCCAAGATCGACACCACCTACACTGCCAAGGGCCAGGCCAGCCGCGCGCGCTTCCTGGTGCTGCACTACACGGTGTCCGATACGCCGGCCTCGATCAAGATCCTGACCGAGCAGCAGGTGAGCTCCCACTACCTGGTCACCGATGGCGCCCAGCCGGTGATCTACCGCCTAGTCGACGAGAACCGTGCCGCCTACCATGCCGGCAACTCGAGCTGGAAGAACTACACCCAGCTCAACAACAGCTCGATCGGGATCGAGATCGTGAACGCCGGCTGGACCGCCACGCCCGACGGCGGCCGCATGTTCTACCCCTTCCCGCAAGCCCAGGTGGATGTCCTGGTGCCGCTGGTGAAGGACATCGTCCAGCGCCACGGCATTGCTCCCGAGAACGTCCTCGGCCACAGCGACATCGCGCCGCAGCGCAAGCAGGACCCGGGACCGCTGTTCCCGTGGGCGCGCCTGGCACAGGAAGGCCTGGTGCTGTGGCCGGACGCGAACCGGGTCGCCCTGGTGCGTCCGGCCTTCGACGCGGTCCTGCCCGACATCTTCTGGTTCCAGCGCAAGCTGGCCACCCACGGCTACGCGATCCAGCAGACCGGGGTGCTCGACCCGCAGACCCGCACCGTGCTGCAGGCCTTCCAGATGAAATACCGCCCTGCCGACTTCGCCGGCAACCCGGATGCGGAGACCGCGACCCTGCTCGAGGTGCTGACCACGCCGGCGAATGCGCCGCTGCCCGTGATTCCGCCGCCGGTGACGACCTCGCCGCCGGCAACCACCTTGCCGCTGCCGCCTGCGACCGAGCCGGCCCCGGTGGTCCCGGAGACGGCGCCCGCCCCGGCCGCGCCCGCCAGCCCAGCCGTTGTGAACACGCCGTGACCCATCGCCGCAGCCGGGTTTTCCCTGTATCCTTCGGAAAATCCGCGCCGTGCGCGCGGAGCCCCTATTGAAGGATTGAGCGATGCGCCTGCGCCATATCGAAGTTTTCCACGCCATCATGCAGGTCGGTACCATCAGTGGTGCCGCCCAGGTTCTCCACATCTCGCAGCCGGCGGTGACGAAGGTCCTGCAGCACGCCGAACTGCAGCTGGGCATGCCGCTGTTCGAGCGCGTGCGCGGCAAGCTGTATCCGAAGCCCGAGGCGCACCGCCTGTTCGCCGAGACCGAGAAGCTGAACCGCGACCTGCAGGGCATCCGCCGCCTTGCCGCCAGCCTGAAGGGCCGCGCGGTGGAGACCGTGCGCCTGGTGTCGACGCCGACCATCGCGATCAGCGTGCTGCCGCAGGCGATGACGGTGTGGCGCCGCGACTTCCCGCAGGCGCGCTGCGAGCTGGCGACCCAGCACACCAGCGAGATCGTGAACGCGCTGCGCCTGGGCGAAGCCGACCTGGCGCTGTCGCTGCAGGACCCGCGCCACCCCGGCATCGTGGCCGAGCCCATCGCGCACGGCAACCTGACCGTGATGGCGCCCGCCGGCACCTGGAGCGAGGAAGAGCGCGCCAAACCCTTCACGGCCGAAGGCCTGACCGGTGAGCTGATCGGCCTGAACGACGGCGACCCGCTGGGCGAGATCGTGGTGGCGGCCTGCGAGGCCCAGGGCGTGCAGCCGGTCTACCACACCGTGGTGCAGACCTACCAGATCGCGCGTTCGCTGGTGGAAGCCGGCGCCGGCGTGGCCGTGCTCGATCCCTTCACCGCAGCCTCGGCCGACCCGGCCAAGGTGCAGTGCCGCACCTGGTCGCCGGCGATGCCGGTGCACCTGTATTTGCTGAGCGCCAGCCATTCTCCCTTGTCGCACGGGGCGCGGGAGCTGGCCAACTGTATCGGCGCGACCGCGCGCGCCTGTCTGGAAAAAGCCTGTTCATGAGCCTGACCGTCGCCAGCGAGGAGATCGCCGGCAGCCCCGAATTCCGCCATCTCGGCAGCATTGCCGGCATCGCTGTCGACCTGCGCTACGCGACCCCGAACAACTTTGTCGGACGCGACCTGTATTCGCCCTTCGACTGCGCCTGGCTGCACCGCGACGCCGCCGCAGCCCTGGAACAGGTCGTGGCCTGGCTGAAGGAACGCCGTCCCGGCTATACCCCACTGGTGCTCGACGCCCTGCGCCCGCAGCGCGTGCAACAGCAGCTGTGGGACGCCCTCGACGGCACCGGCCTGCAGATGTACCTGGCCAACCCGGCGCGCGGCTCGATCCATTCCTACGGCATGGCGCTCGACATCACCCTGCTGGACGAGACCGGGCGCGAGCTCGACATGGGCACCGGTTTCGACGACATGACCAATCTGTCGCATCCGGCGCTGGAAGAGGGCTTCCTGCTGGCCGGCCAGCTCACCGAAGCCCAGGTGGCCAACCGCCGCCTGCTGCGCGAGGCCATGCTGGAAGCCGGCTTCTTCGGCATCAACACCGAATGGTGGCATTTCGACTGCGGCGACCGCGAACTGGTGCGCGCCACTTACCGCCGCGTGCTCTGACTGGGCCGATGACGCCATCATTTCCCCTGCGCTGGCTGCACGGCGCCCTCGCCGCCGCCTGTGTCATGCTGGCCCCGCAACTGCAGGCGCAATCGGTGGCCCTGAGCTTCGACGACGGCCCCACCCTCGCCGCGACCCCGCGGCTGTCGCCGCAAGCCCGCAACGAAGCGATGCTGGCGGCGCTGGCAAAGCATAAAGTGAATGCCGCGCTGTTCGTCACGGCCGCCAACGGCGCCGTCAAGCCCGAAGGGCTGGCGCTGGCGCGTGCCTGGGGCGAGCAGGGCCACGTGGTGGCGAACCACACCATGACCCACCCCGACCTGAACAAGGCCACGACCACCCTGGCGCAGTACCAGCGGGAAGTGCTCGACTGCGACCGCATCGTATCGGCGCTGCCCGGCTACCAGAAATGGTTCCGCTTCACCTACCTGCGCGAAGGGAATACGCCGGAAAAGAGCGAGGGCATGCGCGCTTTCCTGCGTGAACAGGGCTACCGCAATGCCTACGTCACGCTCGACACCAGCGACTGGCGACTGAACGACAAACTGGTCGAGGTGCTGGAGAAGAATCCGAAGGCGGACCTCGAACCGATCCGCCGGGCCTACCTGTCCCACATCCGCCAGCGCGCGCTGGCCTACCGCGCCCTGTCGCAGCGGCTGCAGGGCCGGGATATCCCGCAGATGATGCTGATGCACCATAACCTGATCAATGCGCTGTGGCTGGACGACGTGATCCGCCAGTTCAAGGACATGGGCTGGACCATCGTCACGCCGGCCGAGGCCTTCGCCGACCCGGTTTACCAGCTCGAACCGCAGCGCAAGGTGCCGGGCCAGAGCCTGTTGATCTCGATGGGACGCAGCCTGGGCTTGACGACGCAGGACATCGGCCTGCGCCTGATGGATGATGGGGACGCCGAGATCGAGGCGCTCCGGCAGCAGGGACTATGAGCGCTGCCGCTTACGGCGCCACAGGCGCCGCCGCCTGCTGCTGAACCGCGCCCGAGCGCGCGACCCAGTCCACCAGCGCATCCAGTACCGCGCGTCCGCGCCCGTTGCCCGCCTGCTCGCTGTTCACGATCGCGACAAACACGTTCTGCACCCCGTTCGCATCCGGCACATAGCCGGCCAGCGCCACCACGTTGCGCAGCGTGCCGGTCTTCAGGCGCGCACGTCCCGCCGCCGGCGTGCCCTGCAGGCGGCGCCGCAGGGTGCCGTCGATGCCGGCGATCGGCATGCTGGCCTGGAACTCCGGCGCCCAGTTGCTGCGCAGGCCGGCCTGCAGCAGATAGGCCATCTGCTGCGCCGTGATGCGCTCCGTGCGCGACAGGCCGGAGCCGTTCTCGATCACGAAGCCGGTATCGTCGATGCGCTGGCCGCGCATCCATTCGCGTACCGCGGCATCCGAACGCGCAAAGGTGGTCTCGCCGTTCGGCGGCAGCGCGAAACTGCCGGCCGCCGGATCCGGCTGCAGGCTGCCCAGGCTCAGGAACAGGGTGCGTGCCAGCAGGTTGTCCGAGGGCTTGTTGGTGTCGCGCACCAGCTCCGGCAGCATGCGCGAGGTGTGCTCGGCCAGCAGGGTCGAGTCGGGCGGCGCCGTGCCTGCCACGGTCTTGCCGCTGAATGTGCCGCCCAGTTCCTTCCACTTCTGGCGGAACAGGCGGTCGAGGTAGTCGTCGCGGTCCAGCACGTTGATGCTGTAGCTGCGGGCGCACTCCTTGGGGAAGGCACCGTGCAGGACCACCTTGATGCGGCCATCCTTCTGGCGCACCGCTTCCGGCTGCTTCCAGCCGTCTTCCCACTTCGCGCAGTCGGCGTCGACCAGGGTCATGTCGGAGCCGATGCTGACGCGTTCCAGCGCCGGCTGCATTTCCAGCTTCAGGCGCTTGCCGGTCGAGCGCATGTCGATCTGCAGCATGTTCTTGTTGACCAGCAGCGCGTCGGGGATCACGTTGTAATACGCCTCGGGCGACTCGTCGAACGGCGGCAGGCCGGCGTCGAGGCGGGCCGGCTCCCACAGGCTGCGGTCCAGCACCAGGTCGCCCTCGATGCGGCGGATGCCCTGGTAGCGCAGGGCACGCAGCATGTTCTCCAGGTGCTCACCGGAGAAGTCGGCGTCGGCGCCGCCTTTCAGGATCAGGTTGCCGCGCAGGACGCCCTTCTCGATGCTGCCCGTGGTGCGCAGCTCGGTGCGGCCGCGGAAGGCGGGACCGAGGCGTTCCAGGCTGATCATGGTCGTCACCAGCTTCATGGTCGAGGCCGGCTGCATCGGCCGGTCGGCCTGGTGCGACAGCACCGCGCTGTCGCCCTTGAGCACCAGCACGGCGAGGGCGTCTTCCGGCAAGCCCTGCTGGGCCAGCACCTGCGCCACCGGCGCCGGCAGCTGGGCGTGGGCGCTGCCGAAGACAGCGACGAGAACAGTGGCAAGGGCGAAGGTCGGGCAAAAACGGCGGAACATGAACAACTCCTTAACCGAAGAACAGGTAGGCGACGAAGATGGCGGCGATGATGCCGATCAGGTCGGCCAGCAGGCCGTAGCTGACCGCATAGCGGGTCTTGCGGATGCCGACCGAACCGAAGTAGAGCGCGATGATGTAGAAGGTGGTGTCCGACGCGCCCTGCAGGACGCTGGCCAGGCGGCCCACGAAGGAATCCACGCCATAGGTCTTGATCGCATCGATCATCATGGCGCGCGCGCCGCTGCCGGACAGGGACTTCATCAGCGCCGTCGGCAGTGCGCCGACGAAGTCGGTCTGCAGGCCGAGGGCGTTGAAGACCCAGGCGAAGCCGCTCACGATCAGTCCCAGCACGCCCGAATTGCGCACCACGCTGATCGCGACGATCATGCCGACCAGGTAGGGGATGATCTTGATCGAGGTCTCGACCCCGGCCTTGGCCCCCTCGATGAAGGTCTCGAACACGTTTACGCCCTTGCGCAGGGCGGCCGTCATGAAGGCGGCGATCACCGAGAACAGGATCAGGTTGGCGACCACGCTGGATACCAGCTGGATCTGCGATTTATCGAGAAAATACGTAAAGCTGAATACCATGGCGGCGATCAGGCCGGCGGTGCCGCCAATCCATGCGAACACCACCGGGTGCAGCAGGTTGATGCGCTGGCGCAGGCCGACCAGGATGATGCTGGCAATCGTCGCGGTATAGGTCGCGATCAGGGTCGGAATGAAAATGTCGGCCGGATTGGCCGCGCCCAGCACCGCACGCTGGGCCATCACGGCCAGCGGAATGATGGTCAGGCCCGATGTCTGGATCACCAGGAACATCAGCTGGGCGTCGGTCGCTTCGTCCTTCTGCGGATTCAGCGATTGCAGGCTTTCCATCGCCTTCAGGCCAAACGGGGTGGCGGCATTGTCCAGGCCCAGCATGTTGGCCGAGAAGTTCATCACCATGTGGCCATTGGCCGGATGGTCGCGCGGTACGCCGGGGAAGATGCGCGCGAAGAAAGGCGCAATGACGTGGGCGAAGCGCTGGATGAGGCCGGCCTTTTCGCCGACGTTCATGATGCCGAGCCAGAAGGTCATGACGCCGGCCAGCGGCAGGGCGATGTCCATCACCGCCATCTTGGCCGAGTCGAAAGTACCGTCGATGATGCGCTTGAAGATCTCGGTGTCGCCCATGAACAGCCACTGCGCCAGCGCCGCGATGAAGCCCACGAGGAAGAAACCGGTCCAGATGTAATTGAGTGCCATGTGATTGCTGCCGCTGAGGTCTTGCGATTGTGCAGCGGAGAGTATAGGCCGAGAGCAAGCTGCGCAGATGAAAGAATGCGTTTGAGCCATATTGAAAAGTTATGAGTCCGTTTTTTGTTTGCTCGATGGCATCAGAATCAGGGCATAATCTTTTCTCCAAACTACAGAAGAGACCAGCATGCATCGTCCATTTCGCCCCAGCCTGTGCAGCCTCGTTTTCGTCCTCGGCAGCGTCGCCGCCGTGCATGCCTACGCGCAGGCGCCAGCCTCGAGCCGTGGTGAACGCGTGGCTGCGCTGCTGCCGGAAATAGACAAGATGTATACGGACCTGGCCGGCAAGGAGCACCTGCCGGGCCTGGTCTATGGTGTGGTCCTCGACGGCAAGCTGGTGCATGCCCGCGCGCTCGGCCTGGCCGACGTCGAGCGCCAGATCCCTGCGACCAGCTCAAGCGAATTCCGCATCGCCTCGATGACCAAGAGCTTTGTGGCGATGGCGGCGCTGAAGCTGCGTGACGATGGCAAGCTGAGGCTCGATGATCCGGCCGCCAACTACCTGCCCGAGCTGCGCCGCGTCCAGCTCCCGACCACCGACTCGCCGGCGCTGACGATTCGCCAGCTGATGACCATGACCACCGGCCTGCCGGAGGACAATCCCTGGGGCGACCGCCAGATGGCCGTTTCCAACGCCAGGCTCGAGCAGCTGGTCGGGGCCGGGCTGTCGTTTTCCAATGCACCCGGGCATACTTTCGAGTACAGCAACCTCGGTTACATCCTCCTGGGCAAGGTGGTGAGCAAGGTCTCGGGCATGCGCTTCCAGGACTACGTCACGCGCGAGATCCTGCGGCCACTGGGGATGAACAACACGCGCTGGGAATATACGCAAGCCGCGCCGGGCAAGCTCGCGCTGGGCTACCGCTGGGACCGCGACCACTGGGAGCTTGAGCCGATCCTGTCCGATGGCGACGGCGCCGCGATGGGCGGGCTGATCACGACCATGGATGACTTTGCGCGATACGTCGCCTTCCACCTGGACGCCTGGCCGGCGCGCAACGATCCGGAGCGCGGACCGCTGCGCCGTGCCTCGGTGCGCGAGATGAAGTTGCCGCACGCGTTTGCCGGCCTGGGCGCCAAGGCGACCCTGACCGACGGCAAGACGCCGAATCCCAACGTCAGTTTCTACGGCTACGGCCTGGTCTGGTCGCGCGACAGCCGCCAGGTGGTGACCGCGGGCCATTCGGGCGGGCTGCCCGGCTTCGGCAGCCAGTACCGTTTCGCACCGGACCATGGCGTGGGGGTCTTCGCCTTCACCAACCTGCGCTACGGGCCGGTCTACGGGCCGACGGCCAAGGCCCTGGCCATGCTGGTCGAGCGTGCCGACCTGGGCCCGCGCGCCATTCCCGTCTCGCCGATCCTGGCGACCCGCCATACGCAGGTGGCACAGCTGCTGCAGTCGTGGGACGCGTCGCTGGGAAGCGCGATCGCGGCCGACAACTTCTTCCTCGACCGCTCGCGCGAAGACTGGATCGCGCACGCGCGCGAAAAGCTCGATCCGATCGGGAAGATCACCTCGGTCGGCCCGATCAAGGCCGAAAACGGCTTGCGCGGCAGCTTCTCCCTGCATGGCGAGCGCGGCACGGTGAACGTCGCCTTCACGCTCACCCCCGAACGCGAGCCCAAGGTCCAGGAAATCACCCTCACGCCAGTGAAGCAATAGCACCATGAGACTCCGCCTGAGCGCCGCCGCCCTCCTGTTTCCCCTGCTGTGCGCCGGCAGCGCGGGCGCGCAAGCGCCGACCGGGGCGCCTGCGCAGGAAAAAGTCCTGCGCATGTTCCTGTCCACCAGCGAGACCGGCCTGGACCCGGCCGTGGCCTCCGACAACGCCACCCTGTCGCTGCTGGAAAACCTGTTCGATCCGCTGCTGCGCTACGACTACCTGGCGCGCCCGGCCAGGCTGCGCCCGAATACCGCCACCGCCATGCCCGAGGTGAGCGCGGACGGCCTGAGCTATACCTTCCGCATCCGCCCCGGCATCCATTTCACGCCCGACCCGGCTTTCAAAGGGGTGAAGCGCGAGATGACGGCCCAGGACTACGTCTACAGCATCAAGCGCCTGACCGACCCGGCAAGCAAGTCGCCCTGGGCCGCCATGTTCGAGGGGGTGGCCGAGCTGCGCGCCCTCGACCGCCATACCTTGCGCATCCGCCTGAAGGCGCCGGACAAGAACTTCCTGTTCTACCTGGCGATACCCGCGTCAGGCGCGGTGGCGCGCGAAGTGATCGAGGCCTATCCGGGCCAGGCCGGCAACCACCCGGTCGGCACCGGCCCCTTCATGGTGGGCGAGTGGAAGCGCAGCGACCGCATCGTCTTGCTGGCCAACCCGTATTCGACCGCCGTGTTCCACGCCACGCCGGGCGACGATCCTGAAGACAAGGCCATCGCCGCGGCCTTGGCGGGCAAGCGCCTGCCGCGCGTGGACCGAATCGAGGTGCGCATCGCCGAGGAATTCCAGGGTCGCATGCTGGGCTTCCTGAACGCCGAGTACGACTACCTCGAGCAGATCCCTGAGTCGATGACCGACATGGTGGTGCGCGACGGCCAGCTCAAGCCGGAGCTGGCGGCGCGCGGCATCGTGCTGTCGCGCTTCCCGGTGCTGCAGACCTACTACATGTGGATGAACATGAACGACCCGGTGGTCGGCGGCTACGGCAAGGACAAGGTGGCGCTGCGGCGCGCGATCTCGCTGGCCTATGACAATGCCGAGGACATCGCCCTGTTGAAGAAGGGCTTTGCGATCAAGGCCGAATCGCCGTTGCCGCCCAATGTGCTGGGCTACGACCCGGACTACCGCAGCCCGGTGCCCTACGACCCGGCGCTGGCGAATGCGCTGCTGGACCGCTACGGCTATACCCGGCGCGATCCGGACGGGTTCCGGCGCACCCCCGACAACCGGCCGCTGACCTTGACCATGCACAGCGAAGCCACGGTCGGCGGCCGGCTGCGCGACGAGTTGTGGCGCAAGTGCCTGAATGCGATCGGCCTGCGCGTGAGCTTCAAGTCGGACAAGAAGACCGAGATCATCAAGGCCTCGCGCCTGGGCACGGTGCAGATGTTCGAAAGTAACTGGATCGCCGATTTCCCCGACGGCGACAATTTCTACCTGCTGCTGTACGGCCCGAACGCCGGCCGCGCCAATTATTCGCGCTTCAACCTGCCGGCCTATAACGAACGCTACGAACAGGCACGGCAGCTGAGCGACGGACCGGCGCGCCAGAAGCTGTATTTCGAGATGAACCAGCTGATCCACGCCTATAACCCCTGGGTGCCGCTGACCCATGTTTTGTCGGGCGATCTGCGCCATCCGTGGTTGAAAAACTACAAACGTCATCCGGTTGAATTTACGAGCTGGCGCTATCTGGATGTCGATGTTGCGCAAAGAGCACGCTCCGGCAGAGTGGGGCGCTAGTTTCCGTGAGTTTTTCCTAAATAAAACATTCCTGTTAGTTATACTGGCCGCCGGATATTTCATTGGATAGCCCTAGACAGGGCGCTTACTCTGAAATCGAAAAATAACGTAATGCAAAGACATTGCGACATCGAAAAGCCGGCCTGGAAGCCCGCGGCCGCCAAGGGAAAACGTTAGGAGAAACGCGTGAAGTTAAAGAAGCTCGCCCATTTTATCGCCCTGATGGGAGCGGTCAGCCCGGCCATCGCACAGAACGTGCAGATTTCCGGCCCTGTCCAGCGTGTCGAAATTACCGGCAGTAGCATCAAGCGCATCGCCAAGGAAGGCGCGCTGCCGGTCGAGATCATCACCGCCAGGCAGCTGGAAGACCAGGGTATCGTCACCGCCGAGCAGCTGATCGCGACGCTGAACGTCAACGGCAACGGCTCGGACAACCTGGCTTCGAACGCCGACGTCACCTCGGGCGCACAGCGCGGCAACAACGGCGCTTCGTCGGCCAACCTGCGCGGCCAGGGCGCGGATTCGACCCTGGTGCTGCTGAACGGCCGCCGCGTGGCGACCCACGGCATGAAGGGCTCGGCGGTCGACCTGAACTCGATCCCGATGGCGGCGGTGGATCGCGTCGAGGTGCTGAAGGACGGCGCTTCCGCAATCTACGGCACCGACGCGATCGGCGGCGTGATCAACTTCATCCTGAAAAAGGACTACAAGGGCCTGGAAGCCCAGGCCTTCGTCGACGTCACCGAGGCGGGCGGCAGCGAGATCGGCCGCGCGTCCCTCACCGGCGGCTGGGGCGACCTGCAGAAAGACGGCTGGAACGTGCTGGCCACCGTCGCGCACAGCCAGAACAAGGCCCTGCGCGGCGACCAGCGCGACTTCGTCAACACCTTCCAGCCGGACCGCGGCGTGTCGGTGGACACGCGCGGTACGCCGAGCGGCAACGTGTTCGCCACCACCGTCGGCCCGTCGCTGCTGTCGCGCACCGGCACCGGCCCGACCATCCCGGGCGGCGGCACCACCACCTATAACGGCATCAGCATCCTCGACCTGCCGGGCGGCGCCGGCTGCACCAGCATCGACGGCATGGGCCCGTACGACGAGAAGCTGTGGAACAGCGCCGGCGCCGCCTACGGCTGCGCCTGGGACACCGGCCGCGCGGCCGTGCTGCAGCAGCCGGTCAAGAGCAGCAATGCGCTGGCGCGCGCCACCTTCCAGTCGGGCGACCACCAGTTCTTCATCGAAGGCGTGGGCTCGAACGTCGAAGTGGCCAAGCGCTTCTCGCCGAACCAGATCTCGCCGGGCACCACGACCTTCCCGGCCAGCTCCTTCTATCCGCGCACCGGCGCGGCCTATGACACCGTGTACAACGCGCTGGTCAAGGTGTTCCCGAGCATCGCCGCCAACTACGGCCTGCCGATCGCCTACCGCTGGCGCTGCATGGAGTGCGGCAACCGTGAGATCGTGACCGAATCGAAGGCCGCGCGCCTGCTGATCGGCGCCGACGGCCCGGTCAACCTGTTCGGCCGCAGCTTCGACTACCGCGTCGGCGCTTCGCGCGCCTTCAGCGAGTCGGAGTCGCTGCTGGGCACCGGCTACAACTACACCGTCGCCCTGGCCAACGCCCTGGGCAGCGGCAAGATCAACCCCTTCCTGCTGCCGGGCCAGACCCAGTCGCAGGAAGCGCTCGACCTGATCAAGAGCACCTCGGCCGCCGGCGTCACCCTGTACGGCGGCAAGACCATCCTGACCCAGGTCGACGGCGCCCTGTCGGGCGAGCTGTTCAACCTGCCGGCCGGCGCCGTGATGGGCGCGCTCGGTTTCGACCTGCGCCGCGAAGAGTACAAGTTCAACGGCGACAAGCGTGCCTCGGCCGCCCGTCCGGCGATCCTGAACGCACCCTTCGACGACCCGAATGCGCTGGACGGCGTGCACCGCGACATCAAGGCGATCTACGCCGAACTGCTGGTGCCGGTCACCAAGGACCTGGAAGTGACGCTGGCCGTCCGCCGCGACCACTACAGCGGCATCGGCAGCACCACCAATCCGAAGGTCTCGTTCCGTTACCAGCCGATCCCGCAGCTGCTGTTCCGCGGTTCGTACAACGAAGGCTTCCGCGCCCCGTCGTTCAACCAGCTGTTCAACGGCATCACCGAGTCGCCGTACGCCGGCAAGGACCTGGTCGACCCGGCCAAGTGCCCGACCGGCCTGGTCGACGCGACCAAGCCTGGCTGCGAATCGATCACCCCGAACATCTTCACCGGCGGCAAGAGCGACCTGGGTCCGGAAACCGCGAAGCAGGGCACCGTCGGCGTCGTGATCGAGCCGTTCAACTGGTTCTCGGCCAACGCCGACCTGTGGGAGATCCGCAAGCAGAACACCATCGATTCGTTCAGCACCGCGACCATGGTGGCGAACTACAACCTGTTCTCGGAGCGTTTCATCCGCGACGCGGCGGGCAACGTCGCCTTCATCGACCAGCGCTGGGTCAACGCCGGCGAGCGCACCACCCGCGGCCTCGAGCTGGGCGCCCGCTTCAACGGCAAGTTCAGCACCGGTTCGCAGTGGACCCTGGGCATTGACGGTTCGCGCCTGCTCGAGAAGAAGTCGCGCGCCACCACCAATGCCGAATTCGGCAAGAGCGAAGTGGGCCGCTTCACCTTCACCGGCGACCTGGGCCTGAAGTGGAAGCACAGCGCCTACGCGACCTACAAGTACGGCAACTGGAGCACCATGCTGCAGAACATCTACCGTGCCGGCTACAATGACCAGGTGCTGCCGGGCGTGGCCAACGGCCTGGTGAAGCCGTCGAACTACAACCCGAAAGTGGACGCCTACTCGGTCTTCCACCTGACGACGACCTACACCGGCATCAAGAACGTGACGCTGACCGCGGGTATCAAGAACCTGCTGGACGAAGATCCACCGTTCGCGATCACCTACGACAGCAACACCGGTGCCGGCAGCTCGTGGGAACCGCGCGTGGCCGACCCGCGTGGCCGTTCGTTCACCCTGCGGGCGACCTACAAGTTCTTCTAAGTTGATCGCTTCAGGCGGCCCGCTGTCGACGGAGGCTTCGGCCTCCGCGGCGCGGGCCGTTTTCATTGGATAGCCAGCTCCGCATGACGCTCAGTCGACGCGGCTTCGGCACCCTTGCCGCCGCCGCTATTTCCACTCCCGGCCTTGCCGCCGCCGCACCCGCGCGCGCCGCCAGGCGCCTCATCAAACCCCCGCGCCTGCGTCCCGGCGACCTGGTCGGCCTGATCGCCCCCGGCGGCTACGCCAGCGACAGCACGATCGAAAAATCCGTGCGCAACATCGAAGCACTGGGCCTGCGCGTAAAAGTGGGTACTTACCTGCATGCCGTGCACGGCAACTACGCCGGCTCGGTCCAGCAGCGCCTGGCCGATTTGCACGCCATGTTCGGCGACCCGGAAGTGAAGATGATCTGGCCGGTGCGCGGCGGCTCCGGCTGCATCTCGCTGCTGTCCGGCCTGGACTACGCCCTCATTCGCCGCAACCCGAAGATCCTGCTCGGCTACTCCGACATCACGGCGCTGCACCTGGCCATCCACAACAAGACCGGCCTGGTGAGCTTCCATGGCCCGGTGGCCTCGTCCACGCTGGCCGATTACCCGCGCGAGCACATGTTGGCGGTGCTGTGCGATCCGCGCGCCACGTACACGATCCCGATGGCGCCGGAGAACGTCCTGAAGGCGCAAACCCAGCCGCATTTCGGCATCCGCACCCTGACCTCGGGCGTGGCCAGCGGCCCGCTCCTGGGCGGCAACCTGTCGATCGTGGCGGCGCTGTGCGGCACGCCCTATGCGGCCGATTTTCGCGGCGCCCTGCTGTTCCTGGAAGAGGTGGACGAGGCGCCCTACCGCCTGGACCGCTGGATGACCCAGCTCGATCTTGCATTCGGCTTCGCCAGTGCGGCCGGCGTCATGGTCGGCGTCTGCGAGGACTGCGCACCCGAGGAGGGCAAGCGTTCGCTGACCCTCGACCAGGCTTTCGACCAGCACCTCAAGCCCTTGACCGTCCCGGCGGTGACCGGGTATTCGATCGGCCATATCCGCCACCAGTTCACGGTGCCGATCGGGGTGCGCGCCACGCTCGATACCGCGGCGCGGACCGTTACCCTGCTCGAACCGGCCGTTTCCTGAAGCAGGCCTACAGCCTGATGCTCATCGACACTTCGCCGACCGATGCGCCACCGATGCGGTAGCGGTCGGGTACTTCGCTGGTGACGTGGAAACCCATACGCGCATACAGCGCACGGGCCTTGTGGTTCTGGGCCAGCACCTCGAGGTCGACCCATTCGAACGGCGGGGTGGCGCGGGCCCAGGCCAGCGCGGTCTGCACCAGCCGGGTACCCAGTCCTGCACTGCGCAGGTCGCGGCGCACGCCCATGCCGAGCAGGACGCGGTGCGGCGCCGTCGCCTCGCGGCCACGCAGGTCGATGTGGCCGGCGATGGCGCCGGCTTCATCCAGCGCGATCCAGACGTGGCGCCAGCCCGGCTGGCCTACCGGCGTCGCCATGCCGGCCGCGAAGCGCTCGCGCATGGCGGCCGGCACGCCGTCCGTGGTCGGCGCCATCGGCTGGAACAGCAAGCCGTCGCGGCCGTTCTCCGCCAGCTGTTCGCCCAGGTAGGCGAACAGCGCCGGCAGGTCGTCCGAGGCCGCAGGGCGGATGCCGATCACAGCGCGCGCGCGATCAGGATCTTCTGGATGTCGCTGGTGCCTTCGTAGATCTGGCACACGCGCACGTCGCGGTAGATGCGCTCGACCGGGAAGTCGGCCACGTAGCCGTAGCCGCCGAACACCTGCATGGCGCTGGACACCACGCGCTCGGCCATCTCGGAGGCGAACAGCTTGGCCATCGCGGCTTCCTTCAGGCAGGGCAGGCCCGCGTCCTTCATGGATGCCGCGTGCAGGATCAGCTGGCGCGCGGCCTCGATCTGCATCGCCATCTCGGCCAGGCGGAACTGCACCGCCTGGTGCTCGAAGATCGGCTTGCCGAAGCTCTCGCGGTCCTTTGCATAGGCCAGCGCCGCCTCGTAGGCCGCGCGCGCCATGCCGACCGACTGCGAGGCGATGCCGATGCGGCCGCCCTCGAGGCCCGACAGGGCGATCTTGTAGCCCATGCCTTCCTCGCCGATCAGGTTGGCGGCCGGCACGCGGCAGTTGTCGAACACGATCTGCGCCGTGTCCGAGGAGTGCTGGCCCATCTTCTCTTCAATGCCGGCGACGATGTAGCCGGGGGTGTCGGTCGGCACCCAGAAGGCGCTGATGCCCTTCTTTCCGGCCGCCTTGTTGGTGACCGCCATGACGATGGCGACGTCGCCGTACTTGCCGCTGGTGATGAACTGCTTGCTGCCGTTGATGACGTAGTCGTCACCGTCGCGGACGGCCGTGGTGCGCAGCGCCGAGGCGTCGCTGCCGGTGTGCGGTTCGGTGAGGGCGAAAGCGCCCAGCATCTCGCCCTGGGCCAGCGGGCGCAGGAAGCGTTCCTTCTGCTCCTCGTTCGCATACATCATGGCGATCGAGCACACCGGGCAGTTGTTGACCGAGATGATGGTCGAGGTGCCGCCGTCGCCGGCCGCGATCTCTTCCAGCACCAGCGCCAGCGACACGTAGTCGAGGCCCGCGCCGCCGTACTGCTCCGGCACCGCGACGCCGAAGGCGCCCAAGCCGGCCAGTTCCTTCAGTTCTTCCTTGGGGAAGTAACGTTCGCGGTCCCAGCGTGCGGCGTTGGGGGCCAGGCGCTCCTGCGCATAGCTGCGCAGGGCGTCGCGGATCATCTGGTGTTCTTCGCTCAGAATCATGGTGTCTCGTTATTTGTTATGCGTTGTGGTTTACCACGGGATCGGCGTGCCGTCGCGGTCGAGGAAGGCGCCGTTGCTGGACTTGTCCAGCTGCGCCAGGGTGGCGCGCAGCTCGCGCACGCTCTGTTCGGGCGTGAGGGTGGCGCCGGCGCCGCCCATGTCGGTCTGGACCCAGCCCGGGTGGAAGGACACGCAGGTCGCTCCCTGCGCGCCGTAGGTGATGGCGGCATCGGCCAGCACCGAGTTGAGCGCGGCCTTGCTGGCGCGGTACAGCGTGGCTTCGGTCGCGTTGCGTGCGCCGATCGAGCCCATCTTGGAAGACAGCACGGCCAGCTTGCCGCCCCGGGTCGCCACCAGCGGGCCGATGATCGGGAGCAGGCGCATCGCCGCCAGCACGTTGGTGTGCATGACGGTATCGAACTCCGGGCCGGTCGGGAAGCCAGAGCCCGACGGGCCATAGACGCCCGCCACCAGCCAGGCCACGTCGACCTGTTCATCGTCGAGCCGCCAGCCCAGCGCGGCGATCGAATCGGCGCTGGTGACGTCGAGCTGGTGGGCGGTCGCGCCCATCCCGGTCAGCTCGTCGCAGTCTTCCTGCTTGCGGGCGGTGGCGATCACGCGCCAGCCGTCTTCGCGGTACTGGCGCACCATTTCGTGGCCGATGCCGCGCGAGGCGCCGAGGATCAGTACAGTGGGCATGGCAGGCTCCCTTATCTACATGTTGTGGTTACACCAGCTCGATCGCCATCGCGGTCGCTTCGCCGCCGCCGATGCACAGCGAGGCCACGCCGCGCTTGCCGCCGGTGCGCTTCAGTGCGCCCAGCAGGGTGACGATGATGCGCGCGCCCGAGGCGCCGATCGGGTGGCCCAGGGCGCAGGCGCCGCCGTGGATGTTAACCTTGCTGTGCGGGATGTCGAGCTCGCGCATGGCGGCCATCGGCACCGCGGCGAAGGCTTCGTTGATCTCGAACAGGTCGACGTCGCCCGCAGTCCAGCCGGTTTTCTTGAACAGCTTCTGCATCGCGCCGATCGGGGCGGTGGTGAACAGGTTCGGTTCCTGCGCATGGGTGGCGTGGCCGAGGACGCGGGCGATCGGCGTCAGGCCCAGTTCCCTGGCCTTCGATTCGCGCATCATGACCAGGGCGGCGGCGCCGTCATTGATCGACGAGGACGAGGCGGCGGTCACGGTGCCGTCCTTCTTGAATGCCGGCTTGAGCGACGGGATCTTGTCGACCTTGGCCTTCATCGGGCCTTCGTCCTTTTCGACCAGCAGTTCGCCGGTGCGGGTGGCCACCGAGACCGGCGCCACTTCCCAGTTGAACCAGCCTTCGTTGTTGGCGGCCTGGGCGCGCTTGACCGATTCGATCGCGAAGTTGTCCTGTTCTTCGCGGGTGAACTGGTAAGTGGCCACGCACTCTTCGGCGAAGGTGCCCATCGAGCGGCCTTCGCCGGTCTTCTCGTTGCGCGAGTAGGCGTCTTCCAGGCCGTCGAGCATCATGTGGTCGAACATCGGCGCATGGCCGATGCGGTAGCCGCCGCGCGCCTTCGGGATCAGGTAGGGGGCGTTGGTCATCGATTCCATGCCGCCCGCGACGACCACGTCGGCGCTGCCGGCCACCAGCTGGTCATGGGCGAAGATCGCGGCCTGCATGGCCGAACCGCACATCTTGGACAGGGTCACGGCGCCGGTCGACAGCGGCAGGCCGGCCTTGATCAGGGCCTGGCGCGCCGGGGCCTGGCCCTGGCCGGCCATCAGGCAGTTACCGAAGTAGACGTGCTCGACGCTGTTGGCGTCGACGCCGGCGCGCTCCACCGCGGCCTTGATCGCCACCGCGCCGAGGTCGCTCGCCGACTTCGACGAAAAATCGCCCTGGAAGGCGCCCATCGGGGTACGGGCGGCGCCGACGATAACGACTGGATCATTCATTGTGTAGGTTCTCCAAAATGGGTGGGGTTGTCCGGTTGCAGAATCGGATCTGCTGGGGGTAAGGGAACACGTCCTCGATGACGCCTTCCAGGATGCGGTCCTTGTGGGATTGCCAATACGCGCGGGTCAGGAGCTCCGCGTGGTGCTTCATAAAGTAGTGCCGGATGTTCGGATTTCCAAGAAGGAAACGGCCAAATTGTTCCGGGAAGACGTCGTGCCTGCCGATCGGGTACCAGGGTTCCGAAGCCATCTCGTCCTCTTCGTTGCGCGCTTCCGGAATGTCGCGGAAGTTGCAGTCGCTGAGGTAGTCGATTTCGTCGTAATCGTAGAACACGACGCGGCCATGGCGGGTGACGCCGAAATTCTTGTACAGCATATCGCCGGGGAAGATATTCGCGGCGACCAGGTCCTTGATCGCATTGCCGTATTCGCGCACGCCATGCTCGATGCGCTCCTCGTCGCCCGCCGCCTGGGCCTCGGACAGGTAGATATTCAGCGGCACCATGCGGCGTTCGATGTAGAGGTGGCGCACGATGATGCGCTCGCCTTCGATCTCGACCAGCGAAGGCGCGTGCTGCCGCAGTTCGGCCAGAAGCTCTTCGGAGAAGCGCGCCAGCGGGAAGGCGACGTCGGAATACTCGAGGGTGTCGGCCATGCGCCCGACCCGGTCGTGGTGCTTCACCAGCAGGTATTTTTCCTTGACCTGGGCGCGCGTGGTGTCCTTCGGCGGCGGATAGAAGTCCTTGATTACCTTGAACACGTAGGGGAAGGACGGTAGCTCGAACACCAGCATCACCAGGCCGCGGATGCCGGGCGCGATGCGGAACAGGTCGGAACTGTGCTTCAGGTGCTGCAGGAAGTCGCGGTAGAACAGGGTCTTGCCCTGCTTCTGCAGGCCCAGCACCGTGTAGATCTCGCTGCGCGGCTTGCGCGGCATCAGGCTGCGCAAAAAACCCACGTAGGCCGAAGGCACTTCCATGTCCACCAAAAAGTAGGCGCGCGTGAAGCTGAACAGCAGGGTGATGTGGTAGACGTCGGTCAGCACCGTGTCCAGCACCAGCTGGCCCTGGCGGTCATGCAGCACCGGGATCACGAAGGGATAGTCGCGCGGGCCGTTGATGGCACGGCCCACGATGTAGGCGGCCTTGTTGCGGAAGAAGGGGCTCGAGAGCACCTGCAGCTGCAGGTTCGGTTCCGCGCTCGCCAGGCCGAAGGCCTCGCTCAGGCGCCCCTCGACGCTGGCGACATCGCGGTCGAGGTCGGCGAAGGGCAGGTCGAACTGGAAGTTGGTGACCACCCGGCGCAGGGCCATGCGCAGGCCGTCCGCCGCGGGGTAATACACGCGGTAGGTCGGCAGCGGCTCCTCGGTCTCGATGTACTCGGTGGAGATCACCGGGCGCACGAAGATGTAGTCGTTATGGTAGTAGCTGCGGTGCAGGATGATGCAGCTGACCGAGTTGAAGAAGGTTTCGGCCAGTTCCGGCTGCTTGTGGCCGGACAGCAGGCCGATGTAATGCAGCTTGGTTTCGCGCCAGACCGGGTCGAGGAGTTCTTCGGGCGCGTAGTCGTCCTGGAGGGCGTGGACGCATTCCTGCACGCGCTGGTCGTAGTAATCGATGCGCTCGCGCGCGGCTTGCTGGGCGGTGGCCCAGTCGGCGGTCTCGAAATAGCGCCGGGCCTGCTGGCTGGCCTGGCGGAACAGGCGGTAATGCTTGTCGAAGCCGTCCAGGATGGTGCGCGCGATGTCGAATGCGATCTGGGAAGACAGCAGTTTGGGGAACGCTTGCTGGGTCATCGTTCGTCTCGCGCGCAGTCCAGGTGAGTGGACATTCTAGTGCAAGGCGGGGCGGACGCTCGCCGCCCGCCCCACGCTCTTACATCGTCTCGCCGAACAGCTCGCGGCCGATCAGCATGCGGCGGATCTCGCTGGTGCCGGCGCCGATCTCGTACAGCTTGGCGTCGCGCCACAGGCGGCCGACCGGGTACTCGTTGATGTAGCCGTTGCCGCCCAGGGTCTGGATCGCTTCGCCGGCCATCCAGGTCGCCTTCTCGGCGCTGTACAGGATGGCGCCGGCGGCGTCCTTGCGCAGGGCGCGCACCTGTTCCGGCGCGGTCGCGCGGTCGCAGGCCTGGCCCACGGCGTAGACGTAGGCGCGGCAAGCCATCATGGTCGAGTACATGTCGGCGATCTTGCCCTGCATGAGCTGGAATTCGCCGATCGCCTGGCCGAACTGCTTGCGCTCGTGGATGTAAGGCACCACCGAATCCATGCAGGCCGACATGATGCCCAGCGGACCGCCCGACAGCACGGTGCGCTCGAAGTCCAGGCCCGACATCAGGACGTTGACGCCCTTGCCGACGCCGCCCAGCACGTTCTCGACCGGCACTTCGCAGTCCTGGAACACCAGTTCGCCGGTGTGCGAGCCGCGCATGCCCAGCTTGTCGAGCTTCTGGGCGATCGAGAAGCCTTTGAAACCCTTCTCGATCAGGAAGGCGGTCATGCCGCGCGGACCGGCTTCGAGGTCGGTCTTGGCGTACACCACCAGGGTGTCGGCATCCGGACCGTTGGTGATCCACATCTTGGTGCCGTTCAGGACGTAGCGGTCGCCCTTCAGCTCGGCCTTCAGCTTCATGCTGACGACGTCGGAACCGGCGTTCGGCTCGGACATGGCCAGCGCGCCCACGTGCTCGCCCGAGATCAGCTTCGGCAGGTACTTGCGCTTCTGCTCTTCGCTGCCGTTGCGCTTGATCTGGTTGACGCACAGGTTCGAGTGGGCGCCGTAGGACAGGCCGACCGAGGCCGAGGCGCGCGAGATTTCTTCCATGGCGACGATGTGCGCCAGGTAGCCCATGTTGGCGCCGCCGTATTCCTCGCCGACGGTGATGCCCAGCAGGCCGAGTTCGCCCATCTTCTTCCACAGGTCCATCGGGAACTGGTCGCTACGGTCGATCTCCGCGGCGCGCGGTGCGATTTCGGCTGCCGCGAACTGTTGTACGGCTTCGCGCAGCGCGGCGATGTCTTCGCCATGGTCAAAGGTCAGGCCTGGGAGATGCAGCATGTCGTCCTCACGGTGAACGGTGGTGGTTGGGCAGAATCAAGGGTGAATCATACTCGCCTCTTACGTTAACGTAAACGTCAACTAAAGGGCATGAAAAAGCCGGGTAGCATGCCCGGCACCTATTCAGGCGGCGTCCTGGCGCGCGCTGTTTTCCGCCAGCAGGCGGCGGCATTCTTCCTCATGGGCGGAAATTTCTTCCAGTGCCATCTCGATGTCGGCACGCTGTTGTTCCAGGGTCACGCGCTGGTGGGCCAGCACCCCGAGGAAGCGGTCGATCTGGGCGACGGTGTCGCGCGGCGACTCGTACATGTCGATGATGCTCTTGATTTCCGACAGAGTCAGGCCGAGGCGCTTGCCGCGCAGGGTCAGTTTCAGGCGGGTGCGGTCGCGCGGCGTGTAGACGCGGTTGCGTCCGCCCACGCCTTCGCGCTTGGGACTGAGCAAGCCCTGGTCTTCATAGAAGCGGATCGCGCGGGCGGTGATGTCGAATTCGCGGGCCAGTTCGGCGATGGTGTAAGTGACCATGGTGCTATGAGGTAAAGAAAAGCCTGGGCAAGGGAAGCAAAACCCGGAATCGCTTACAATCGATGTCGGCGCATTTCCGTTTACGTTAACGTTAATGGTATTGTAGCGCGCCAGCTTGTCGACGAACACGAAAGTTTTCCATGAATCCGCTCGAAGCCCAGCTCCACTATCCCCTTGGCGACACCATCCCGGCGCCGGGCATGGTCCAGGAACTGGCGCCGGGCCTGGCCTGGATCCGCATGCCGCTGCCCTTCGCGCTCGACCACATCAATCTGTGGCTGCTGCGCGACGAGCAGGAGGGACGGGCCGGCTGGAGCGTGGTCGACTGCGGCGCCGGTACCGACGCCACCCGCGCCGCCTGGGAACAGGTGCTGGCCGGCGGCCTGCAAGGCGCGCCGCTGCTGCGCGTGTTCGCCACCCATTGCCATCCCGACCACGTCGGCCTGTCCGGCTGGCTCGCCAGCCGCTTCGATGCGCCTTTCGTGACGACGGCCGGCGAGTTCGCCTTCGCCCGCATGATGGCGGCGGCGCTGCCGGGCGTCGATGGCCCCTCGGCCCTGCCTCACTTCGAGCGTCATGGCTTGGTGGATCCGGCCATGCTGGAACAGATGCGCAGCCGCCGCAATTACTATCCCTCGCTGGTGCCGGCCGTGCCGGAAGCCTATACCCGCCTGCAGGACGGCGACCTGGTCGAGGCCGGCGGCAGGCAGTGGCGTGTGATCACCGGTTTCGGCCACTCGCCCGAGCACGCTTCCCTGTATTGCGAGGAACTGAATGTGCTGATTTCCGGCGACATGGTCTTGCCGCGCATCTCGACCAACGTGTCCGTCTTCGCTGTCGAGCCGGAAGGCAACCCGCTCGCGCTGTATTTGCAGTCGCTGAAAAAGTTCACAAACTTGCCTGAAGACACACTTGTCCTGCCCTCACATGGCAAGCCTTTCCGAGGCTTGCATACCCGGATTGCCCAACTGCATGATCACCATGCGGCGCGTCTGGCCGAAGTGCTTGCGGCCTGCACCGAGCCCCGCTCCGCAGTCGATATCGTGCCCCTGATGTTCCGCCGCCAGCTCGACGCCCACCAGCTCAGTTTCGCTCTGGGGGAGGCCTTGGCCCACCTGCACAAATTGTGGCGGGACGGGATGCTTCGCCGCACCAGGCACAGCGACGGCATCATCCGCTTCCAGCTGGCCTGAGTCGGCTTTCCCCGCAGGCTGGGGCTTACCAGCCATGCATATTTGTTGCGCGCAATCGTGCGGCAATGTCATACTTTTTCCATTAGGATATATTTGCATTCCCCAAATGGGGAATTGAGGTAATATTTCCGATCCGATTAAACCTGCAAATTCTATTAAATAATCACATCTTTGTTACTTATTAAGGGTATGATTGTCCGTTGAGGCTTCTCAGCAATAGAAAGCCGGCCGCCCCAGTTCGGCCAACTGCACCTAACGTAAGCAATGCAATGAATTCAACCAATGAACGGGAGAGCTTCAGTGAGCGCCTGCAGCAGGCGCTGAAGAACGCCCACTACTCGCCCGATAGCCCGACCCGCCTCGCCAGGGAATTCAACATCCGTTTCGAAGGCCGCCCGATCACCGTGCACGCCGCTCGCAAATGGCTGGTGGGCGAAGCCATCCCGACCCAGGAAAAGTTGCGCATGATCGCCCAGTGGCTGGGCGTGCCGGCCGACTGGCTGCGCTTCGGCGGCGCGGAACATGCTGCCGCCGGCGCCGAGACGAACGGCGGCAGCGCCCGCTTCGAGTCTGCCGACGTCAAGCTGATTGCGGATTTGCAACGACTGGACGAACACCATCGCCAGCTCGCACGCGAGTTCATCCGGATGCTCGTCCGAATGAATCATCAGAAGACCGAGCAAAAATAGTTTCGCAACTGCACTTTTCGTGACTCCCGGAACGCACAAACGGCCCGGGGTAGGTCATAATCACCTTCGTGGCGAGCGGATCCGCCGCCACAGGGTCACGTCAAGGAGCAGCCGCCGTATGCGAAACAATTACGCCAACACCGCCCAGCTCAAGGAACTGATGACCGCACCGCCGATGACGGCGGCGCGCCATGCCGAGGTAATGCGACAACGCAATGCCAAGCGGCGGATGATTGAGGAAGCACGCGAGGCAAAGAAGGCCGACGAGCCTTTCGACGGCGACAAGCGCTGAACCAGCCAGGCTTTGGCCTGGCTCGGCAGTTCAGTCGTCCTGCGCGCCTTTCATGCCGCCCCAGCGCGGGGCCTGGGCGTTGTCGAGCCCGAGGAGGTCGACCGCCCGGTCGACCGTATGCTCGACCATCTCTTCGATGGTCGCCGGCCGGTGGTAGAAGCTCGGCAAGGGCGGAAACACGATCCCACCCATTTCCGTCACGGCAGTCATATTGCGCAGGTGCGCCAGGTTGAACGGCGTCTCGCGCACCATCAGCACCAGCCTGCGCCTTTCCTTCAGCATCACGTCCGCGGCGCGCGTGACGAGGTTGTCCGACAGTCCATGCGCGACGGCGGCCAGGGTCTTCATCGAACAGGGTGCGATCACCATGCCGTCGGTCTGGAACGAACCGCTGGCGATCGAGGCGCCGATGTCGCGGTTGCGGTGGACGACGTCGGCCAGTGCTTCGGCGTCGCGCCGCTGCAGGCCGAGTTCCTGGTGCAGGGTGAGGGAGGCGGCGTCGGAAATGACCAGGTGGGTCTCGACGCCGGGAGCCGCGTGCAGCCGCCGCAGCAACTGCACGCCATACACCGCGCCAGTCGCGCCTGTGATGGCGACAATAATCCGGCGCAGGCGGGCCGTCATGCTCAGCCGTTGTTCAGCAGGGCCTGCAGTTCGCCCGATTCATACATCTCGTTCATGATGTCGGAGCCGCCAACGAATTCGCCGCGCACGTAGAGCTGCGGGATGGTCGGCCAGTTCGAGTAGTCCTTGATGCCCTGGCGGACTTCCGCGTCCTCGAGCACGTTGACGGTGGCGATGTTGTCGACGCCGCAGGCTTTCAGGATCTGGATGGCGCGGCCCGAGAAGCCGCATTGCGGGAACTGGGCGGTGCCCTTCATGAACAGCACGACCGGGGTATTGGTCACGGTCTCTTTGATCCAGGTTTGAACGTCGCTCATGTGTGTGCCTTCAGTGGGAATGGATAAGATGCCGACATTTTATAAGAATTCGGCAGGGCGGGCATTGGCGGGCTTGTGACAATCGGCGGATTTTTGCCGAAAAATCCTCGCTATGATGGATTGCATGCTACTCGAACGGGAGTCACCATGACCGCCAACCGGGGCTTTGCCTCCATGCCGTCGCCGCTGTTGTGGATCATGACGGCGTTTTTCTTCATTCCGGGCCTGTACGACGTGCTGACCGGGACGCTCCAGGAGCCGCTGGAAGACCGCATGCTCGACATTGCCGAACTGCTCACCGGCGTCTTCCTGCTGTACTGCGCCGTGCAGGCTTACCGCGACCGGCGCAGCGCGATCGCGTCGCGCCGCACGACCATGGTCGGCTACGCCTGCTTCGGCCTGTTCGGCCTGTGCTTCATCGTGAAAGTGGGTGCGACCGCGCTGCGTATCTTCCCCTGACCGAAGGCGGCTGACTGCGGTATGATCGCGCGGATTTCTACCACTCCCAGGTCCCAGCCATGCAACAGCCACCCCGCCGCGGTCCGAACGCCGGCACCAATTTCCTGATCGCCGCCCTGCTCGGCATTCCCGGCATGATCAACCTCGTCGGCGGCATCATGCGCGGCGGGCTGGGCGAAATCATCTGCGGCCTCGCGGCGCTCGGCTACGCCCTGTTGCTGGTGCGCGACGCCCAGTCCATCCGCAAGACCGGCCGCCCGGCCATGCCGCAATCGCGCATGCTCCTGACCGGCTTCGGCTTCCTGAGCGTGTACATGGCCGGCCTCTACCTCAAGCACGCGGGCTGACGCCCGCTTATTTCTTCAGCTTGGCGAAGGCCGCCGCCATCGCGCCGCCGGCGTCCTGGACGGGGCGTTCCTGGCGCTGGTGCTGAGCGACACGCTTGCGGTCGTCGCGGTCGCCGCGCTGCTGCGGCTGCGCACCCGGCTGCGGCGCACTGTCCGACAGGCGCATGCTCAGCGCGATGCGCTTGCGCTTGGGGTCCACTTCCAGCACCTTGACCTTCACCACCTGGCCGGCCTTGACCACCGTGTGCGGATCCTTCACGAAGCTGGTCGACAGCGCCGAGATGTGCACCAGTCCATCCTGGTGCACGCCGATGTCGACGAAGGCGCCGAAGGCCGCGACGTTGGTGACCACGCCTTCCAGGATCATGTCCGGGCGCAGGTCCGAGATGGCTTCCACGCCTTCCTTGAAGGTCGCGGTGGTGAACTCCGGCCGCGGATCGCGGCCCGGCTTTTCGAGTTCCTTCAGGATGTCGGTCACGGTCGGCACGCCGAATTTTTCATCGGCATACTTGGCCGGGTTCAGCGACTTGATGAGGGAGCTGTCGCCGATCACCGCCTTCATGTCGCGCTTGATGTCGGCCAGGATGCGCTGCACCACCGGGTAGGATTCCGGGTGGACCGCCGAGGCGTCGAGCGGGTTCTCGCCGTTCATCACGCGCAGGAAGCCGGCCGCCTGCTCGAAGGTCTTGTCGCCCAGGCGCGGCACGGCCTTGAGCGCGGCGCGTGAGCTGAAGGCGCCCTTCATGTCGCGGTAGGACACGATGCTCTGCGCCACGCTGCTCGACAGGCCGGAGACGCGCGCCAGCAGCGGCGCCGAGGCGGTATTCACGTCCACGCCCACCGCGTTCACGCAGTCCTCGACCACCGCGTCGAGCGAGCGCGCCAGCTGGGTCTGCGACACGTCGTGCTGGTACTGGCCGACGCCGATCGACTTGGGGTCGATCTTGACCAGTTCCGCCAGCGGGTCCTGCAGGCGGCGGGCGATCGACACCGCGCCGCGCAGCGAGACGTCCAGTTCCGGCAGTTCGCGCGACGCGAATTCCGAGGCCGAGTAAACCGAGGCGCCGGCTTCCGACACGACGATCTTGGTCAGCGTGAGTTCCGGACGCTGCCTGATCAGGTCCTGGGCCAGCTTGTCGGTCTCGCGCGAGGCGGTGCCGTTGCCGATCGAGACAAGAGACACATTGTGCTTGGCTGCCAGCTGGCCCAGCACGTGCAGGGCGCCGTCCCAGTCGTTGCGCGGCTGGTGCGGGTAGACCGTGGCGGTATCGACCACCTTGCCGGTGGCGTCCACGACCGCCACCTTGACGCCGGTGCGCAGGCCCGGGTCCAGGCCCATGGTGGCGCGCGGACCGGCCGGCGCGGCCAGCAGCAGCGCCTTCAGGTTGCGGGCGAAGACCTGGATGGCGTCGAGTTCGGCCTTCTCGCGCAGCGCGCCCATCAGCTCGGTCTCGATGTACATGAAGCTCTTCACGCGCCAGGTCCAGCGCGCGGTGTCGAGCAGCCACTTGTCGGCCGGGCGGCCGGCACTCTTGATGCCGAAGGCGGCGCAGATGCGGCTTTCGCAGGGGTTGTGCGGGGCGTCCCACTTCGGCTTTTCCGGTTCCGAGTCGAGGCGCAGGCTGACGTCCAGCACGCCCTCGCGGCGGCCGCGCATCAGCGCCAGCGCGCGGTGCGAGGGGATCGTCGACAGGGTCTCCGAATAGTCGAAGTAGTCGGCGAACTTCTCGCCCGCCTCTTCCTGGCCGGCCACGACTTTTGATTCGACCACGCCGTGCTCCTGCACGTATTCGCGCAGCGACTGCAGCAGGCCCGCGTCTTCGGCGAAGCGCTCCATCAGGATCTGGCGCGCGCCGTCCAGGGCCGCCTTCAGGTCGGGCACGCCCGGGTTGGCGCCGCCGTCGGCATTGGTGAAGGCCTCGCGCAGGTAGCCGGCGGCCAGCTCGTCCGGATTCAGCGAGGGGTCGCCCAGCAGCGCCTCGGCCAGCGGCGCCAGGCCCGCTTCGATCGCGATCTGCGCCTTGGTGCGTCGCTTCTGCTTGTAGGGCAGGTAGAGGTCTTCGAGGCGGGTCTTGTCCTCGGCATGCGCGATCGCCTCGAGCAGCTCGGGCGTCATCTTGTTCTGCTCCGTGATCGACGCGATGATCGATGCGCGGCGGTCTTCGAGCTCGCGCAGGTAGCGCAGGCGCTCTTCCAGAAGCCGCAGTTGTATGTCGTCGAGTCCGCCGGTGGCTTCCTTGCGGTAGCGCGCGATGAAGGGCACGGTGGCGCCTTCGTCGAGCAGGGCGACGGCGGCGGCTACCTGGGCCGGTTTGGCGGACAGTTCGAGGGCGAGGCGTTGTTCGATGGATGGCAGCATTGGTGCGGTGGTCATGCGCATACGCGCGTGGATCTGAAAGGTCAAGCAAACAATGATACGCAATCGCGACGGATACGCCAGTCTTGACAGCGCCACCCGATCATGCGAGAACAGTCGACTGCACGTTGAATTCATTGTGCACGGACTTGCTGCGGACAAGTTTTGTCCGCTACGTGCGATTCCGAACAAAACGGAAGCGCCCGTATGAAGGATAATGTTCTTTATTGTCGTTTTTAATACAGACACACGAGACCCATGCACACAGTCGATGATCATCGCGAGAACGCCAGCGACGCACCCGCGGTTGCACCCGCAGTCGCCCGCGCTCCCGCACGCGCTCCCGCCCTGCCTGCGCCGGTGGTGAGCTGGCTGCAAAGGGTCGAAGCGGCGGCGCATCCGCAGCCCAAACTGACCGACGAGGTCGCCGATCCGAAGGCCGTGCAGTACAAGTTCGTCTACGTGATGGCGCCCACCAGCGGCGGCCGCCACGTCGCGATCTGCCTGTGCAAGGCGCGCCTGCGCCCGAACGGCGACGTCGCCGCCGCCAGCCCGGTGAGCGAAGTGTTCTCGCTGCTGTCGGCGCCACCCGCCTACCTCGAAGGCGACGACGTCGACCTGGTGCGTTTCTTCATCGCCATGCGCAGCGGCTCGACCCAGGGCACCAGCGCCACCGAACCGAAAGGCAAGGTCGGCGCGATCCTGCTGCACATGCTGCTCGAACAGGGCAAGCTTCTGTGGGCGAACTCGTGGTCCGACATGGCCAATGGCCTGGTCTATCCGCTGCAGGCCGGCCCGACCCGCCTGGCCAGCCTGGCCTGGCGCGACGAAGGCCGCGTGGCCAAGCTCGGATGGTCGGTGGAACCGGCCAAGGGCGCGACCCACAGCGCGGCCGACCAGATCGACTACATGCTGCCGACCGACCCGCCGTGGTACATCGACAACCTGTCGATCGGCCCGCTCGAGCTGAACCGCGGCGGCATCGAGATCTCGCTGGCCGAACTGCAAGCCCTGGTGGCCCAGGCCCCGGCCCTCACCGGCACCGACAAGAAGCGCGTCTCGCAGCTGCTGCTGGCCCATGGCCTGCAGTCCCTGATGCCGCTGCCGCAGCCGCTGACCCAGCGCCTGCGCAACGACGTCAAACCGATTCCCCACCTGCTGCTCGATTCGGTGCAGCTGGCCGACGGCGGCACGCCGCGCTGGCAGGACTTCGCCGTGCTGGCCTATGACTACGACGGCCAGCGCGTGTCCTTCGATCCGGCGCAGCGCGTGGTGCGCCAGATCGGCGACGTCACCGAGATCATCGAGCGCGACCCCAAGGCCGAAGCCGCGGCGCTCAACACACTCAACGAGATCGGCTTCCGCAAGCCCGTCACCGCGCCGTTCAACGCGATGGCCGGCGCGCTGGGGCTCGACAGCCAGGCGCACTGGCTGCGCTTCGCCGAGAACGACCTCGATGCGCTGTCCGACGCCGGCTGGCACGTGCAGAAGTCGGCCAAGTACCGCTACGACGTGGTGCCGGTCGAAGACTGGTATGCCGACATCGACGAACCCGAGGAAGCCGGCAATGCCTGGTTCGAGCTGGAACTGGGCATCGTGGTGGGGCGCAAGCGCGTGCCGCTGCTGCCGGTGCTGGTGCAGCTGATCCGCAGTGCGCCCGCCGACTTCGACCCGGCCGTGCTGGCCGCGCATGCCGAAGCCGACCAGATGCTGGCGACCCTGCCCGACGGCCTGCGCGTGGCGCTGCCCTGGGGCCGCCTGAAGCCCATCCTGGCCACCCTCGGCGAGCTGTACTTCAACGACAAGATCAAGGCCCGCATGCGCCTGTCGACGCTGGACGCGGCGCGCCTGGAGGACCTGGCGCGCGGCCTCGAGCTGCGCTGGACCGGCGGCGAGCGCCTGCGCGAGACCGGCCGCAAGCTGAGCCAGTTCGGCTCGGTCAAGAAGGTCGAGCCGCCTGCCGGTTTGCAGGCCACCCTGCGCGACTACCAGCTCGACGGCCTGTCGTGGATGCAGTTCCTGCGCGAGTACGACCTCGGCGGCATCCTGGCCGACGACATGGGCCTGGGTAAAACCGTCCAGACGATCGCGCACATCCTCACCGAGAAGGAAGCGGGCCGCCTGACCAGCCCGGCCCTGGTGATCGCGCCGACCAGCCTGATGACCAACTGGTTCGACGAAGCCGCGCGCTTCGCCCCGAGCCTGAAGGTGCTGCTCTTGCAGGGCAAGGAGCGCATGGACCTGTTCGACCAGATCGACAGCGCCGACATCGTCCTGACCACCTATGCGCTGCTGCCGCGCGACGAAGAGAAGCTGCGCGAGCACCACTATCACCTGGTGATCCTGGACGAGTCGCACTACATCAAGAACACCCGCTCCAAGGCGGCGCAGACGGCCGGCTCGCTGAATGCGCGCCACCGCCTGTGCCTGTCCGGTACGCCGCTCGAGAACCACCTGGGCGAGCTGTGGTCGCAGTTCCACTTCCTGCTGCCCGGCCTGCTGGGCGACGAGAAGACCTTCAACAGCCAGTTCCGCCACCCGATCGAACGCCAGGACGATGCGGTGCGCCGCATCTTGCTGAGCCGCCGCATCAAGCCTTTCCTGCTGCGCCGGACCAAGGACCACGTGGCCAAGGAACTGCCGGAGAAGACCGAGATGGTGCGCCGCATCGAACTGTCCGGCCCGCAGCGCGACCTGTACGAGACCGTGCGCCTGGCGATGGACAAGAAGGTGCGCGACGAGATCGACCGCAAGGGCGTGGCGCGCAGCCAGATCGTCATCCTGGAAGCACTGCTCAAGCTGCGCCAGGTCTGCTGCGACCCGCGCCTGGTGAAGGCCATGCCGGGCAAGAAGAACACGGCGGCGGTGTCGGCCAAGCTGACCGACCTGATGCAGATGGTCGAAGACCTGCTGGGCGAGGGCCGCAAGATCCTCGTGTTCTCGCAGTTCACCAGCATGCTGGCCCTTATCGAGGAAGAGCTCGACGCGCGCGGCATCCGCTACGCCCTGCTGACGGGCGAAACGCGCGACCGCTCGGCCCAGGTGGCCGCCTTCCAGCAGGGCGCGGTGCCGATCTTCCTGATCAGCCTGAAGGCCGGCGGCGTCGGCCTGAATCTCACCGCGGCCGACACCGTGATCCACTATGACCCATGGTGGAACCCGGCGGCCGAAAACCAGGCGACCGACCGCGCCTGGCGCATCGGGCAAGACAAGCCGGTGTTCGTGTACAAGCTGATCGCCAAGGGTACGCTGGAAGAAAAGATCCAGCTGCTGCAGCAGAAGAAGTCGGAGCTGGCGGCGTCGATCCTGTCCGAAGGCGAATCGCAGAAAATGGCGCTGACGCAGGAAGACCTGCAGGCGATCTTCGCGCCGCTGGAAGACTGATTCCCAAGGCGCGAATAAAAAAGGCGGCTGGTGTTCACCAGCCGCCTCTCGTTTTCAGGCAAATACGGACTTACTTGTAAAACGCTTCGACCTTGCCCTTCAGCTTGATCAGCATCGGCTTGCCCTTGCGGTCGAGCGTGCGGCCGGCGGCGACCTTGATCCAGCCTTCGCTCATGCAATACTCTTCCACGTCGTGGCGGTCCTTGTCGTTGAAGCGGATGCCGATCTCGCGCTGGAAGACGTCGCGGTTATGAAAAGGGCTGCTCGGGTCGATCGAGAGCCGGTCCGGGAGTGGGGGGAGGGTAGCGGTATCGTTCATAGACGCGAATTATCCACCAAAACCTTGGGAATGGCGCACTTTTCACGATACGAAGCGCCGCTGGAAGGCTCGCCGCACCCGCTTCTATACAAACCGGCAAGAGCAACGATATACTGCCCAACGATCTCCATTGTCCCATCGATAACAGAAAGTGCCCGATGACCCGTAGCACGGCTGCCGTCCCACCTGCTCCGGCCAGTCCGGAGTCAGGCATTGACAGTATCGATGTCCATTTCCGCACCATCGCCGAACTCGCCGGCGACATCGCCCTCAGCATCGACCTGCCCGGCCTCGGCCTGCGTTACCTGAGCCCGGCCTTCTTTGCATTGCTGGGCCACGATGCCGCTGCGCTGCAGGCGGCGATCGCCGGCAGCGGCCCCCGTGAAGCGCTGGGGGCCCTCGGCATGCACCTGGCGGCAGGCAGCGAGGGTGAGCCCGGCGCCCGCCGCGTGCAGGAAGTCGAGGTGCGCAACGCCGACGGCCATCCGGTCGGGCTGCAGGTGATCACGACGGTGCTGCGCAACGCGGACGGCAGCAGCTCGCTGGTGGGGCTGCTGCGCGACCTGTCGGCGCAGCGCGCCCTCCTGGCCGAGCAGCGCCGCTTCGCGAGCATGCTGAACCACGAATTCCGCACGCCGCTGGCGACCATCGACGGCGCCATCCAGCGGCTGGAAGCGACCTCCCAGGGCGCCGACGAAGCCCTGCGCCAGCGCTACCGCAAGATCGCGGTCGCGACCGACCGCCTGATCGCCATGCTCGACGAATACCTGTCGCCGGACCGCATGGCCGCGATCGGCAAGGTGCGCCAGCCGAACACGATCGCCGCGCGCGCCTTGCTCGAGGAGGGCATGAAACAGCTGCGCGAAGCGGGACGCGAGGCGCTGGTCGAGGCGGATGAACTGACGCTGGGACTGCGTGGCGAGCCCGAAGGATTGCGGTTGGCGCTGAAGGTCCTGGTCGACAATGCCCTGTTGTTCTCGCCGGCCGGCAGCCCGGTGGCGCTGGGCGCACGCCGCAGCGGCAACGGGATCGAGTTCACGGTGCGCGACCAGGGCGGAGGCGTGCCGGCGCAGGACGCCACCCACATTTTCGACAAGGGCTACCGCGGCGGCAATGCCGCCGGTTTGCCGGGCAGCGGCCTCGGTTTGTACCTGGCGCGTTCGATCGTCGACGTCCATGGCGGCCTGCTGCGACTCGCGAACACGAGGGGCGGCGCAGAATTTAAGCTCTGGCTACCCGCCATGGATATTAGCGGGCAACAACAACTTGCCTCATCCTCTCCCAACAGTGATAATCGGAACGATTATTAACATGGCTTATCCATGACGCAGATACTGATTGTTGAAGACAATGGCGAATACGCAGACGACATGGCCGAGTTCCTGAGGGAGCTCGACCACGAGGTCACGATCGCCAAGACCGCGAGCGAGATGTGGGCGGCGCTAACGCGCACGCCGGCGGCGGTCGTCGTTCTCGACCTCGGCCTGCCGGACGAAGACGGTTTCAACGTCATTCCGCGGATGCGCCAGCTGTATCCCGAGATCGGCCTGCTGGTGCTGACGGGCCGCGTCGCCTTCGACCACCGCATCCTTGGCTTGCGCCTGGGGGCCGACCACTACCTGACCAAGCCGATCAAGTTCCCCGAACTGGCGGCGCACATCGAAGCGCTGGACCGCCGCGTGCGTCCGGCCGACCCGGCGCCGGCGCCGAGCAAGTGGACCCTGCGCGTGAGCGCACGCCAGCTCGAGCTGGGCGGCAAGGTGATCGACCTGACCGAAAAGGAGTGCAATTTCCTGCACCTCCTGACCATCAACACCCGCCCGGTGCCGCGCCAGGTGATCGTGGCCGGCATGGGCGGCGAAGACCCGGACGCCAGCCGCCGGGTCGACATGCTGGTCTACCGCCTGCGCAAGAAAGCCCGCTCCGGCCTCGGCCAGGACCTGCCCCTGCGCAGCGCCTACGGCGAAGGCTACAGCCTGTCCGCCGGCTTCACCCTCGCCTGACCACCCCCTATTGGGGTCAGAGTAGAATTATTGCCCTATTGGGGTCAGAGTAGAATTATTGAGCAATTGCCCAGGTTCGGCCCATTTCCAATGAGGGTCAGAGTCGAATTGTTGGGCAAGTGCTTCTAAGATAATTGGGGTCAGTGTCGAATTATTAAGCAATTGCTCGCGTCAGACGGCGCAGACGGGTATCAAGGATGGGAAAACGCTAATTGGGGACAGAGTCCGCGATATTTTCAGCTTCCTTGAGATTAATTAGGGACAGAGTAAAGTTTCTAGGCTAGAATCCTTGCTCGACTTTTGAGCACGCCATGGCACGCCTTCCCCGACTCATCATCCCGAACCAGCCGTACCACGTTATCCAGCGTGGCAACAACCGCCAGCCCATCTTCCGCGAAGAGATCGACTACCAACGCTTCCTCGCCTGGCTGAAGGAAGCGGCACGCTTCTACGAAGTGGCGATCCATGCGTACGTGCTGATGCCCAACCACATACACCTGCTCGCGACGCCAGCCGACAATACCGGGCTGGCGCTGATGATGCAGAAGGTCGGGCGCTTCTACGTCCCCTGGTTCAATCACAAGTACGAGCGCAGCGGCGGCCTGTTCGAAGGACGTTTCCGTACTTCGCTGATCGATACCGAGCACTATTTCCTGGCCTGCAGCCGCTACATCGAGCTCAATCCGGTGCGCGCCGGCCTGACGACGGGGCCGCTCGACTATCCCTGGTCGAGCTATGCCCACCATGCCGGCGTGCGTGCCGATGGCCTCGTCACCGACCATCTGCTATACTGGGGCCTGGGCAACACGCCTTTCCAGCGCGAAGCGGCCTATACCGAACTGGTCATGCAGGGCATTCCCCAGGACGAGGTCGACTTCCTGACGACCTCGGTATTGAAGAACCAGCCTCTGGGTTCGGACGCATTCAAGGCAGAACTGGAGCGCAAAACCAGACGCCAGATCCTGCCGGCCAAGCGCGGACGGCCATTCAGGGAGCCGATTCCGCCGCTTCAGCAAGCGTAAGCAATCAGCAATCGATCAACGGCACGATTATTCGTGCCGTTTTTTTATTCACAACCTGTAACAGCACGGCAAACACGCCACTTTGTGAACTCCTGGGTCGATCCCGATCTGTGAAGCAGCACCATTCTCATCCATAAAAATCAAGGGCTTATCGATGGATAACGCGAGGTTGACCAGCCTCGATCGACTCTGTCCCCAATTAATCGCAAGTTCAAGAAGTTGTCAAACAATTCGACTCTGACCCTATTTATTCCTGTTGCCCATTCTGCTGCATTGCACTATTCTCGATTTTCGACCCCCGAAAAAGTTGTGGAGATTGCCTCATGATTGCCCAAGGTTTGTACGATCCCGCCAATGAACACGATGCCTGCGGCGTCGGTTTCATCGCCCATATCAAGGGCAACAAGAGCCACTCGATCATCGAGCAGGGCCTGCAGATCCTGAAGAACCTCGACCACCGCGGCGCGGTCGGCGCCGATGCCCTGATGGGCGACGGCGCCGGTATCCTGATCCAGATCCCGGACCAGTACTTCCGCGACGAGATGGCCAAGCAGGGCGTGGAACTGCCGCCGCCCGGCGAATACGGCGTCGGCATGGTGTTCCTGCCGAAGGAGCACGCCTCGCGCATCGCCTGCGAACAGGAAATCGAACGCGCCGTGCGCATCGAAGGCCAGGTCGTGCTCGGCTGGCGCAACGTGCCGGTCGACGAGACCATGCCGATGTCGCCCTTCGTGAAAGCCAAAGAGCCGGTGATCCGCCAGATCTTCATCGGCCGCGGCCCGGACATCATGGTCACCGATGCGCTCGAGCGTAAGCTCTACGTGATCCGCAAATCCTCCGGCCACGCGATCCAGGCCCTGAAGCTCCTGCACGGCAAGGAGTTCTTCGTGCCCTCGATGTCGGCCCGCACCATCGTCTACAAGGGCCTGCTGCTGGCCGACCAGGTCGGCGTCTACTACAAGGACCTGCAGGACCCGCGCTGCATCTCCGCCTTGAGCCTGGTGCACCAGCGCTTCTCGACCAACACCTTCCCGGAATGGCCGCTGGCCCACCCTTACCGCCTGATCGCGCACAACGGCGAGATCAACACCGTCAAGGGCAACTTCAACTGGACCCGCGCCCGCGAAGGCATGCTGAAATCTGCCGTGCTGGGCGAAGACCTGGGCAAGCTGTTCCCGCTGATCTATGAAGGCCAGTCCGACACCGCCTGCTTCGACAACGCGCTCGAACTGCTGGTGATGGCCGGCTATCCCGTAGCCCAGGCGATGATGATGATGATCCCGGAAGCCTGGGAGAACCACACCTCGATGGACGACAACCGCCGCGCCTTCTACGAATACCACGCCGCGATGATGGAACCATGGGACGGCCCGGCCGCCATGGCCTTCACCGACGGCCGCCACATCGGCGGCACCCTGGACCGCAACGGCCTGCGTCCGGCGCGCTACGTCATCACCGAGGACGACCTGGTGGTGATGGCTTCCGAATCCGGCGTGCTGCCGATCCCGGAATCGCGCATCGTCAAGAAATGGCGCCTCCAGCCGGGCAAGATGTTCCTGATCGACCTCGAAGCCGGCCGCATCATCGACGACAAGGAACTGAAGGACACCTACTCGAACGCCAAGCCATATAAAGCCTGGATCAAGTCGGTGCGCATCAAGCTCAACGAAATCAAGCTGTCGGAATCGCAGCTGGCCCAGCACCGCGTGAAAGACCAGCCGGCGCAAGGCGAAAAGACCGCGGTCCCGCTGCTGGACCGCCAGCAGGCCTTCGGCTACACCCAGGAAGACCTGAAGTTCCTGATGGCGCCGATGGCGGTGCTCGGCGAAGAAGCCACCGGCTCGATGGGCAACGACTCGCCGCTGGCGGTCATGTCGAACAAACTCAAGCCGCTGTATAACTACTTCAAGCAGCTGTTCGCCCAGGTGACCAACCCGCCGATCGACCCGATCCGCGAAGCCATGGTGATGTCGCTGGTGTCCTTCATCGGACCGAAGCCGAACCTGCTGGACACGAACAACGTCAACCCGCCGATGCGTCTCGAAGTCTCGCAGCCTGTCCTCGGCTTCGACGACATGGCGCGCCTGCGCTCCATCAGCCTGCACACCGGCGGCAAGTTCAAGTCGTATGAGCTGAATATCTGCTATCCGGTGGCCTGGGGCAAGGAAGGCATCGAAGCCTCGCTGGCATCGCTGTGCGCGGAAGCCGTGGACGCGGTCAAGTCGGGCCACAACATCCTGATCGTCTCGGACCGCAACATGTCGTCCGAGCAGGTCGCGATTCCCGCGCTGCTCGCGACCTCGACCATCCACCAGCACCTGGTCGGCCGCGGCCTGCGCGCCTCCACCGGCCTGGTGGTCGAAACCGGCTCGGCGCGCGAGACCCACCACTTCGCCCTGTTGGCGGGCTACGGCGCGGAAGCCGTGCACCCCTACCTGGCCCTGGAAACCCTGGCCGACCTGGCGCACAACCTGCCGCACGAGATGGACGCCGACAAGGCGATCTACAACTACACCAAGGCGGTCGGCAAGGGCCTGATGAAGGTGATGTCCAAGATGGGCATCTCCACCTACATGTCCTATTGCGGCGCCCAGATCTTCGAAGCCGTGGGCCTGAACAAGTCGCTGGTCGACAAGTACTTCCGCGGCACCTCGTCGACCGTCGAAGGCATCGGCCTGTTCGAAGTGGCCGAGGAAGCGCTGCGCCTGCATGCACTGGCCTTCAGCAACGACCCGGTGCTGGCCAACGCGCTCGACACCGGCGGCGAATACGCCTTCCGCGTGCGCGGCGAAGACCACCTGTGGACCCCGGACGCGATCGCGAAACTGCAGCACTCGACCCGCGCCAACAACTTCAGCACCTATAAAGAGTACGCGCAGATCATCAACGACCAGAGCCGCCGCCACCTGACGCTGCGCGGCCTGTTCGAGTTCAAGATCGATCCGTCGAAAGCCATCCCGCTGGAAGAAGTCGAGCCGGCCAAGGAAATCGTCAAGCGCTTCGCGACTGGCGCCATGTCGCTCGGCTCGATCTCGACCGAGGCGCACGCCACGCTGGCCATCGCCATGAACCGCATCGGCGGCAAATCGAACACCGGCGAAGGCGGCGAAGACCCGCGCCGCTACATGGGCGAGTTCAAGGGCATCAAGATCGCCAAGGGCGAGACCCTGGCCTCGATCCTGGGCTCGGACCGCGTGGTGGCCGACATCCCGCTGGAAGAGGGCGACTCGCTGCGCTCGAAGATCAAGCAGGTGGCGTCGGGCCGCTTCGGCGTCTCCGCCGAGTACCTGGCATCGGCCGACCAGATCCAGATCAAGATGGCGCAGGGCGCCAAGCCGGGCGAAGGCGGCCAGCTGCCGGGCCACAAGGTGACCGAGTACATCGCCTCGCTGCGCGTGTCGGTGCCGGGCGTGGGTCTGATCTCGCCGCCGCCGCACCACGACATCTATTCGATCGAAGACCTGGCGCAACTGATCCACGACCTCAAGAACGCCAACCCGAGCGCCTCGATCTCGGTGAAGCTGGTCTCGGAAGTCGGCATCGGCACCGTCGCCGCGGGCGTCTCGAAGGCCAAGGCCGACCACGTGGTGGTTGCCGGCCATGACGGCGGCACCGGTGCCTCGCCGCTGTCCTCGGTCAAGCACGCCGGCACCCCGTGGGAGCTGGGCCTGGCCGAGACCCAGCAGACGCTGGTGCTGAACGGCCTGCGCAGCCGCATCCGCGTCCAGGCCGACGGCCAGATGCGTACCGGCCGTGACGTGGTCGTCGCTGCGATGCTGGGCGCCGACGAAATCGGCTTCGCCACCGCACCGCTGGTGGTCGAAGGCTGCATCATGATGCGCAAGTGCCACCTGAATACCTGCCCGGTCGGCGTGGCTACGCAAGACCCGGTCCTGCGCGCCAAGTTCCAGGGCAAGCCGGAACACGTGGTGAACTACTTCTTCTTCGTCGCCGAAGAAGCGCGCCAGCTGATGGCGCAGCTGGGCATCCGCAGCTACGACGAACTGATCGGCCGTACCGACCTGCTCGACAAGGCACGTGCGGTCCAGCACTGGAAGGCGCAGGGCCTGGACTTCTCGAACATCTTCTACCAGCCGAAGGTCGACTCGCCGCGCGCCCTGCTCCACACCGATGCCCAGGACCATGGCCTGGACAAGGCGCTGGACCACAAGCTGATCGCACAGGCCAAGGCCGCGCTGGAGAAGGGCGAGCGCGTGTCCTTCATCTCGCCGGTGAAGAACCTGAACCGCACCGTGGGCACCATGCTGTCGGGCGAAGTGGCCAAGCGCTACGGCCATGCCGGCCTGCCGGACGACACCATCCACATCCAGCTGCAGGGCACTGCCGGCCAGTCGGCCGCTGCCTTCCTGGCGGCGGGCATCACGATCGACCTGGTGGGTGAGGGCAACGACTACGTCGGCAAGGGCCTGTCGGGCGGCCGCATCATCGTGCGTCCGAACACCGAGTTCCGCGGCTGGGCGGTGGACAACATCATCGTCGGCAACACCGTGCTGTACGGCGCAATTTCCGGCGAAGCCTTCTTCAACGGCGTGGCCGGCGAGCGTTTCGCGGTGCGTAACTCGGGCGCCGTCGCGGTGGTCGAGGGCTGCGGCGACCACGGTTGCGAATACATGACCGGCGGCACCGTGGTGGTGCTGGGCGAGACCGGCCGCAACTTCGCGGCGGGCATGTCGGGCGGTGTCGCCTATGTGTACGACCCGAAGGGCGAGTTCGAAGGCAAGTGCAATACCACGATGGTGAACCTGGAGCCGGTGCTGACGACCAAGCAGCAGGGTCAGGCTGGCCCGGCCGGCTGGCACAGCCAGACCCGCAACGGCGAGCGCGAGTCGGACGAAACCATCCTGCGCCGCCTGATCGAACGCCACTTCAAGCACACCGGTTCGACCCGCGCGCGCAACCTGCTGGACGACTGGGCCAACAGCCGCGGCAAGTTCGTGAAGGTCTTCCCGACCGACTACAAGCGCGCGCTCGAGGAGATGCACAACTCGAGCATGGAAGAAGCGAACGACAAGATCGAGCTCGCAGCTTAAAAAGATAAGGAAAACACAACGTGGGCAAAATTACCGGCTTCATGGAATTCGAACGGCAGGAAGAGGGCCACCTCGAGCCGACCGATCGCGTCAAGAACTACAAGGAATTCGTGCTGACCCTGACCGACGGCCAGGCCAAGGTCCAGGGCGCACGCTGCATGGATTGCGGCATCCCCTTCTGTAACACGGGCTGCCCGGTCAACAACCAGATCCCGGACTGGAACGACCTGGTCTATCACGGCAACTACCGCTCGGCGGTCGAGAACCTTCACTCGACCAATAACTTCCCCGAGTTCACCGGCCGCATCTGCCCGGCGCCCTGCGAATCGGCCTGCACGCTCGGCATCAACGACGACCCGGTCGGCATCAAGTCGATCGAACGCAAGATCGCCGACGCCGGCTGGGAGCACGGCTGGATCGTGCCGCAGCCGCCCGCCGTCAAGACCGGCAAGACGGTCGCCGTGGTCGGCTCCGGCCCGGCCGGCCTGGCCGCCGCCCAGCAGCTGGCGCGCGCCGGCCACGACGTGACCGTGTTCGAGAAGAGCGACCGCATCGGCGGCCTGCTGCGCTACGGCATCCCCGACTTCAAGATGGAGAAGGACCTGATCGACCGCCGCGTGGAACAGATGAAGGCGGAAGGCGTGGTCTTCCGCACCAGTGTCCTGATCGGCAAGGACTTCCCGGCCACCGTCAGCAACATGGCGCGCGACACCATCTTCCCGGAAGACCTGGAAAAGGACTTCGACGCCGTGGTGCTGGCCGGCGGCGCCGAGCAGCCGCGCGACCTGCCGGTCCCCGGCCGTGAACTGAAGGGCGTGCACTTCGCGATGGACTTCCTGCCGCAGCAAAACCGGGTCAATGCCGGCGACAAGCTGAAGGACCAGATCAAGGCCACCGGCAAGCACGTGGTCGTGATCGGCGGCGGCGACACCGGTTCCGACTGCGTCGGCACCTCGAACCGCCACGGCGCCGCTTCGGTGACCCAGTTCGAACTGATGCCGATGCCGCCGGAGCAGGAAAACAAGCCGCTGGTCTGGCCCTACTGGCCGACTCGCCTGCGCACCTCGTCCTCGCACGAGGAAGGCTGCCAGCGCGACTGGGCGGTGGCGACCAAGCGCCTGGAAGGCAAGGGCGGCAAGGTGGACAAGCTGGTCGCCTGCCGCGTCGAATGGAAAGACGGCAAGATGGTCGAGGTGCCGGACTCCGAGTTCGAGATGAAGGCCGACCTGGTCTTCCTGGCCATGGGCTTCGTGTCGCCGGTGCAGAACGTGCTGGACGCCTTCGGGGTGCAGAAGGATGCGCGCGGCAATGCCCGCGCCGCGACCGAGGGCGAGCGTTCCTACCAGACCTCGAAGCCGAAGGTGTTCGCAGCCGGCGATATGCGCCGCGGCCAGTCGCTGGTGGTGTGGGCGATCCGCGAAGGGCGCCAGTGCGCCCGTTCGGTTGACGAATTCCTGATGGGCAGTTCGGTGCTGCCGCGCTGATTCCAGCGAACAAGAACCAAGGCGGCTAAGGCCGCCTTTTCTTTTTGGCGGCTCCAGAATACTGTGGACAGCGTCCAACAGCCCAGTGGTATTTACCGCTGACGGACGGACTTGTGTGCGTGCCCGCACGATGACCAACCGAGCAATGTTCGTAGGCTAAGCCTTATTGCAGTGCATCAGATGAAATAAAATACCATGCGGACAAAAAGATACATCCGCAAATGTATGGTAGGTTGCTCTGCAGTATTTATTGATATGATTCAATAAATACTATGTTGCGAGATATACATATCCCTTAAAAAACAGGGCCTTACAAGCGGTAATATCTGACCCATCGGTTATTTTTCTTGCATCAAGATCGCCACGAAGCGCCCCAAAATGGCCTGCCTCAAGCGGGGATGTAACTTTCTGCACTACAATAACGGATTACCTAAATACCAAACATGCTGTGTCCAACCTAGTCGAAATCCGCGATCTGCACTTTGCGTACGGAGAGCGTTCCATCCTGTCGAACCTCCGCATGGACTTTCCACGCGGCAAGCTCGTGGCCGTCATGGGCGGTTCGGGCTGTGGCAAGACCACGGTCCTGCGCCTGATCGGCGGCCAGATCCGCCCGCAGCGCGGCGAGGTGCGCGTGGGCGGCGAGGTCGTGCACCAGCTGAACACCGAGGGCCTGTACCGCCTGCGCCGCCGCATGGGCATGCTGTTCCAGTTCGGTGCGCTGTTCACCGATCTGTCGGTGTTCGACAACGTGGCCTTCCCGCTGCGCGAACACACCGACCTGCCGGAAGAGCTGATCCGCGACCTGGTCCTGATGAAGCTGAATGCCGTCGGACTGCGCAATGCGCACCGCCTGAAACCGGCCGAGATCTCGGGCGGCATGGCGCGCCGTGTCGCGGTTGCCCGCGCGGTCGCGCTCGACCCCGAACTGATCATGTACGACGAGCCCTTCGCCGGCCTCGACCCGATCTCGATGGGCGTCACCGCCAACCTGATCCGCAACCTGAACGACGCCCTCGGCTCGACCTCGATCCTGGTCTCGCACGATGTGCACGAGTGCTTCGCGATCGCCGACTACGTGTATTTCATGTCGGCGGGCAAGATCGTCGCCGAAGGCACGCCGGCCGACCTGCGCGTGTCGGAAGACCCGTACGTGAAGCAGTTCGTGAACGCCGCGCCGGACGGACCGGTGCCCTTCCACTACCCCGGCAAGTCGCTGGCCGACGACCTCGGCCTGGGAGTGCGCAAATGATCACGCGCCTCCTGGAAACCGTCGGCCGCACCGTGCGCGAAGCCATCGCCAGCGTCGGCTTCGCCACCCGTGCCTTCTTCAACCTGCTCGGCGTCTCGCCCGGCGCCTTCAAGCGCCCGGCCCTGATCTCGGAGCAGATCCACTTCATCGGCAACTATTCGCTGGTGATCATCATCGTGTCCGGCCTGTTCGTCGGCATGGTGCTCGGCCTGCAGGGTTATTACACGCTGAACCAGTACGGCGCCGAACAGGCGCTCGGCCAGGTCGTGGCCTTGGCCCTGGTGCGCGAGCTGGGCCCGGTGGTGACCGCGCTGCTGTTCGCGGGCCGCGCCGGCACCTCGCTCACCGCCCAGATCGGCCTCATGAAGGCCGGCGAGCAACTGTCCGCCATGGAAATGATGGCCATTAATCCGGTCCAGCGCGTGCTGGCGCCGCGCTTCTGGGGCGGCGTCATCGCGATGCCGATCCTGGCTGCCGTGTTCTCGGCCGTGGGCGTGTTCGGCGGCTACCTGGTCGGCGTGCAGCTGATCGGCGTGGACGAAGGCGCGTTCTGGTCGCAGATGCAGTCCGGCGTGGATGTGCGTGCTGACGTACTGAACGGTGTACTCAAAAGCTTTATCTTCGGTATCGCGGTCACGTTCACGGCGCTGTTCCAGGGTTACCAGACCAAGCCGACCCCCGAGGACGTATCGCGTGCCACCACGCGCACCGTCGTCATCGCGTCGCTGATGGTCTGGGGCCTGGACTTCATCATGACCGCCTTGATGTTCAATAAGTAATAAATTAAACAAGATTTACTAGGGTATTCGTATGCACCGCAAAACTATCGATGTCTGGGTTGGCCTGTTCGTCCTGCTGGGCGTGGCTTCGCTGCTGTTCCTGGCCCTGCAGGCGGGCAACATGAGCACGATTTCGTTCAGCAAGACCTATGCCGTGACCGGCAAGTTCGACAACATCGGCGGCCTCAAGCCGCAGGCGCCGGTCAAGAGCGCCGGCGTGGTGGTCGGCCGCGTGGGTGAAATCAGCTTCGACGACAAGACCTACCAGGCGCTCGTGCGCCTCGATATGGAGCCAGGCTATAAATTCCCAAAAGACAGTTCGCTGAAGATCCTGACCGCCGGCCTGCTGGGCGAGCAGTACATCGGCATCGAACCGGGTGGCGACACCAACAACCTGGTCGACGGCGACCGCATCAACCGTACCCAATCGGCAACGGTGCTCGAAGACCTGATCAACCAATTTATCTATAGCAAGGCCGCTGAAGGAAAGGAAGGTAGTGAATGAAACACGCACCACACCGTACCACCGGCCGCATCCACGGGCTTGCGGCAATCGCCGCCGCCCTGCTGCTGACCGGCTGCGCCACGACGCAGAATCCGCAAGACCCGCTCGAAGGCTATAACCGCGCCGTGTTCGGTTTCAACGATGCGGTCGACCGCACCGTCCTGAAGCCGACCGCCACCGCCTACAAGAACGTCACCCCGAGCTTCGTGCAGACCGGCGTGAACAATTTCTTCGGCAACTTGTCCGACGCCTGGAGCGCGGTGAACAACCTGCTGCAGGGCAAGGCCCAGGACGGCATGGGCGACGTCACCCGTGTCGCCGTGAACTCGACCTTCGGTATCTTCGGCCTGCTCGACATCGCCTCGGAAGCCGGCATCCAGAAGCACAACGAAGACTTCGGCCAGACCCTGGGCGTCTGGGGCATTCCAAGCGGCCCCTTCTTGATGTTGCCGATTCTGGGCCCATCTACGGTGCGCGACACCGCCGCGCTGCCGGCCGATATCGGCGGCGACATCTGGAAGTACAAGGAGCCGGCCAACTGGCGCAACATCGGCGCCGCGGTGCGCGTGGTCGACAAGCGTGCCTCGCTGCTGGATGCGGGCAAGCTGCTGGAAGACGCCGCCCTCGACCGTTACGAGTTCATCCGCGACGGCTACATGCAGCGCCGCCAGAGCCAGGTCTATGACGGCAACGTGCCGCGCCAGGCCGGCGATGCCGAGGCTGCGGCCAGCAAGGCCGGCGAGTCGCCGTCGAAGTAACAAGTCCTTACATACCGGTGTCATCCGTAACCGGCAAGAAGAGTTAACAGGGGATGTCCCGCCGGCCATGTGGCGCGGCGGGTCCCACAAATAAGGAAACCACATGAAACCCATCATCCAACTGATCGCAGCAGCAAGCGCCACCATCGCCTTCGCCACCTCGGCCATCGCCGCCGAAGCACCGGACGCGCTGGTCAAGCGCATCAGCGCCGACGTCATCGACACCGTCAAGGCCGACAAGGACATCCAGGCCGGCAACCGCAACAAGATCATGGATCTGGTGAACTCGAAGATCCTGCCGCACGTCGACGCCGAAAAAATGACCCAGCAGGCGGCCGGCCGCTTCTGGCGCCAGGCCACCCCGGAGCAGCAGAAAGCACTGACCAAGGAATTCACCACCCTGCTGGTGTACACCTACTCGGGCGCGCTGTCGACCATCAAGAACGAGACCGTCGAATTCAAGCCGATGCGTGCCGAAGCCGGCGCCACCGACGTGGAAGTGCGCTCGCAGGTGAACGTCACCCGCGGCGAGCCGATCACCCTGAACTACCGCCTGGCCAACGGCCCGCAGGGCTGGAAGATCTACGACATCAACGTGCTGGGCGCGTGGCTGGTCGAGACCTACAAGGGCACCTTCGCCAGCGAGATCAACAAGGGCGGCGTCGATGGCCTGACCAAGAAGCTGGCCGAGCGCAACCAGCAGCTGGCCTCGCGCCCGCTGAAGGCGCCGAAGTAATGGCCGAAGCCAATCCCATGCTCTCGCTCGATGCCCTGACCTTCCTGAGCGCCCGCGGTGCGCTGGAACAGGGCTGCGCGGCGATCGCGGCCGGCGAAACCGTGTTCGACCTCGGCGGCGTGAGCGCCGCCGATTCGTCCGGCGTGGCCGTGCTGCTGGCCTGGCAGCGCCACGCGCTCGCGGCCGGCCAGCGCCTGAACTTCATCAACGTTCCCTGCAACGTGCAAAAGCTGGCCGCGCTGTACGGCGTGGACCAGCTCCTGCCCCGGTCCTGATGCCGCTTTGTGCGGGATGGGCGGCGCTCCGCTCATCCCGCATGTCAAAATTTCCCGCCGGCCTCTTGTATTTGCGATTTCCCCTATAATGGGTCGTTTCTTCCGCACGGCCTTGCGCGCCCGCGCCGCCGCTCCCAACAAGAATGACAGCGATCCAGATTAACAGCGTCGAGAAAAGCTACAAGGGCTTCAAGGCCCTCAAGGGCGTTTCCCTGAGCATCGAGGAAGGCGAGTTCTTCGGCCTCCTCGGCCCCAATGGCGCCGGCAAGACCACCCTGATTTCCACCATCGCCGGGCTGATCCGCCCGGACGTCGGCAGCGTCAAGATCCATGGCCACGACGTCGTGAGCGACTTCCGCGAAGCGCGCAAGCGCCTCGGCGTGGTGCCCCAGGAACTGGTGTTCGACCCCTTCTTCACCGTGCGCGAAACCCTGCGCCTGCAGTCGGGCTACTTCGGCATCAAGAACAACGAGGCCTGGATCGACGAGGTCATGCACAACCTCGACCTCACGAACAAGGCCGACGTCAACATGCGCGCCCTGTCGGGCGGCATGAAGCGCCGCGTGCTGGTCGCCCAGGCGCTGGTGCACAAGCCGCCGGTCATCGTGCTGGACGAGCCGACCGCCGGCGTCGACGTCGAGCTGCGCCAGACCCTCTGGAAGTTCATCTCGCGCCTGAACCGCGAAGGCCACACCGTGGTGCTGACCACCCATTATCTCGAAGAAGCCCAGGCCATGTGCCAGCGCGTCGCCATGCTCAAGCTCGGCGAAGTGGTGGCGCTGGACACCATGTCGGCGCTGCTGCGCCGCGTGTCCGGCTCGCAGCTGGTGGTGCACCTGAAAAGCGGCGAGCTGCCGGAAGGCCTGCGCCACCTGGTCTCGCACGACGAGCACAACAACGGCAACAAATACACGCTGCGCGTCAACGACGTCAACGAAGTCGAGCCTATCCTGGCCAGCCTGCGCGCGGGCGGCGCCGTGATCGACGAGATGCAGCTCGAGCAGGCCGACCTGGAAGACATCTTCCTGCAGGTCGTCGGCGACAAGCAACCCGGAGGCCCGCAATGAAGCTGTTCTCGGTGGGTTTCCGCACCCTGTTCTACAAGGAGTCGCTGCGCTTCTGGAAAGTGGCGACCCAGACCATCGCGGCGCCGGTCGTGACGGCCATGCTGTATCTGCTGATCTTCGGCCACGTGCTGGACGGCCGCATCGAGATGCTGGACGGCGTCAGCTACACCGCCTTCCTGATCCCGGGCCTGGTGATGATGAGCGTGTTGCAGAACGCCTTCGCCAACTCGTCCTCGTCGCTGATCCAGTCCAAGATCACCGGCAACCTGGTGTTCATCCTGCTGCCGCCGCTGTCGCATGCCGAGATCCTGTCGGCCTACGTGGGCGCCGCGATCCTGCGCGGCGTGGTGGTGGGCTTCGGCGTGTTCGTGATCACGGCCTGGTTCGCCCACCTGAGTTTCGTGGCGCCGCTATGGATCCTGGTGTTCGCCTTCCTCGGCGCCGCCATCCTCGGCACCATGGGCGTGATCGCCGGCATCTGGGCCGAGAAGTTCGACCAGCTGGCCGCTTTCCAGAACTTCCTGATCATGCCGGCCACCTTCCTGGCCGGGGTGTTCTATTCCATCCAAAAACTGCCGCCGTTCTGGCTGGCGGTCTCGCATTTCAACCCGTTCTTTTATATGATTGACGGGTTCCGCTATGGATTCTTCGGCAAGTCCGACGTCTCGCCCTGGACCAGCCTGGCCATCGTGTCGGTGTTCTTCGTGGTGCTGGCGACCATTGCGATCAACTTGCTCAAACGTGGCTATAAGTTACGCCACTGAGTGCGCCACTAAAGATTTCACCGGAGTTACCCGTGTCGACCACACCTGAACTGATCCACAGCTACATCAGCGCCGGCCTCGAATGCACCCACCTGCAGGTGGAAGGCGACGGCCAGCATTTCACTGCGGTCATCGTGTCGCCGGCCTTTGCCGGCAAGCGTCCGATCCAGCGCCACCAGCTGGTGTACGCCGCGCTCGGCGACCGCATGCGCGAAGAGATCCACGCGCTGTCGATGAAAACCCTCACTCCTGAAGAGTACCAAGGATAATTATGGACAAGCTCCAGATCGTTGGCGGCAAGCGCCTGAATGGCGAGATTTCGGTGTCGGGCGCCAAGAACGCCGCGCTGCCCATCCTGTGCGCCGGCCTGCTCACCGCGGGCGACGTCGAACTGTCGAACGTGCCGCGCCTGCATGACGTGCGCACCATCCTCAAGCTGCTCGCCCAGACCGGCCTCAAGGTCACCCAGGACGACGAGCGCGTGACGCTCAACGGCGCCAACATCACCTCGCTGGAAGCGCCGTATGAGCTGGTCAAGACCATGCGCGCCTCGATCCTGGTACTGGGACCGCTGCTGGCGCGCTTCGGCCAGGCCAAGGTCTCGCTGCCGGGCGGCTGCGCGATCGGTTCGCGTCCCGTCGACCAGCACATCAAGGGCCTGCGCCAGATGGGCGCCGAGATCACGATCGAAGGCGGCTACATCTATGCCAAGACCAACGGCAAGCTGAAGGGCGCGCGCATCCATACAGACATGATCACCGTCACCGGCACCGAGAACCTGCTGATGGCGGCAACGCTGGCCGAAGGCGAGACCGTGCTGGAGAACGCCGCGCGCGAGCCGGAAGTGACCGACCTGGCCAACCTGCTGGTGGCCATGGGCGCGAAGATCGAGGGCATCGGCACCGACCGCCTGGTGATCCAGGGGGTCGACGCCCTGCACGGCGCGCAGCACGCGGTGATCTCGGATCGCATCGAAGCCGCGACCTTCCTGTGCGCGGTGGCGGCCACCGGCGGCGACATCGTCCTGACCAATACCCGCACCGACATCTTCGACGTGGCGCTCGACAAGCTGCGCGAGATCGGCCTGCAGCTCGACGTGGGCACGAACACCATCCGCGCCCGCATGGACGGCCGCCCGAACCCGGTCTCGTTCCGCACCACGGAATACCCGGGCTTCCCGACCGACATGCAGGCCCAGTTCATGGCCGTGAACATCCTGGCCTCGGGCCCGAGCAAGGTCACCGAGACCATCTTCGAAAACCGCTTCATGCACGTGCAGGAGATGAACCGCCTTGGCGCCCACATCTCCACCGAGGGCAATACCGCCTTCATCAAGGGCGTGGACCGCCTGGTCGGCGCGCCGGTGATGGCGACCGACCTGCGCGCCTCGGCCTCGCTGGTAATCGCCGGCATGGCGGCCGAAGGCACGACCCTGATCGACCGCATCTACCACCTCGACCGCGGCTACGACCGCATGGAAGTGAAGCTGTCGGCCGTGGGCGCGGATATCGTGCGCATCAAATGAGCGAGATCGGTAAAAACGGCGGGCCCGGCCTGATCCTGGCCCTGTCCAAGGGCCGGATCTTCGAGGACACCCTGCCGCTCTTGGCGGCGGCGGGCATCACCGTCACCGAGAATCCGGAAACCTCGCGCAAGCTGATCCTGCCGACCAACGACCCGGGCGTGCGCGTGCTGATCGTGCGCGCCAGCGACGTGCCGACCTACGTCCAGCACGGCGCCGCCGACTTCGGCGTGGCCGGCAAGGACGTGTTGCTCGAGCACGGCGGCGAAGGCCTGTACCAGCCGATCGACCTGCGCATCGCCTGCTGCCGCATGTCGGTGGCGGTGAACGCCGGCTTCGACTACGAGACCGCGGTGCGCCAGGGCGCGCGCCTGCGCGTGGCGACCAAGTTCGTCAACACCGCGCGCGAGCATTTCGCGAGCAAGGGCGTGCACGTCGACCTGATCAAGCTGTACGGCTCGATGGAACTGGCGCCCCTGGTCGGCCTGTCCGATGCCATCGTCGACGTGGTCTCGACCGGCGGCACCCTGCGTGCCAACAACCTGGTCGAAGTCGAAAAGATCATGGACATCTCCTCGCGCCTCGTGGTGAACCAGGCCGCGCTCAAGCTCAAGCGCGAGCGCCTGCAACCCATCCTCGACGCCTTCCAACGGGCGACTGAGGCGTCCCCATCCTCACAACAAGGCTGAAGCAACATGGCAGTACAGATCCGCAGGCTCGACTCCACCGCACCCGACTTCAGGCAGACGCTCGACGCGCTGCTGGCCTTCGAGGCCGAGACCGACGACGCCATCGAATCGGCGGTCGCGAAGATCCTGGCGGACGTGAAGCATCGCGGTGATGCTGCCGTGCTCGAATACACGAACAAGTTCGACCGCATCCCGAACGGCGGCGCCAGCGCGATGGGCGCCTTCGACATCGGACAGGCCGAGCTGGACGCCGCCCTGGCCGCGCTGCCGGAGACCCAGCGCGCCGCACTGCGCGCGGCCGCGGAACGCATCCGCGTGTTCCACGAGCGCCAGAAGCAGGAACTGAACGGTTTTACCTTTACCGAGCCTGACGGCACCGTGCTGGGCCAGCGCGTGACCCCGCTGGACCGCGTCGGCATCTACGTCCCGGGCGGCAAGGCCGCCTATCCGTCCTCGGTGCTGATGAACGCGATCCCGGCCCAGGTGGCGGGCGTGCAGGAAATCGTGATGGTGGTGCCGACACCTAGCGGCGTGAAAAACCAGATGGTGCTGGCGGCCGCCGCGATCGCCGGCGTGACCCGCGTGATCACCATCGGCGGCGCCCAGGCCGTCGGCGCCCTGGCCTACGGTACCGAAACGATTCCGGCCGTCGACAAAATCGTCGGCCCCGGCAATGCCTATGTGGCCGCCGCCAAGCGCCGCGTGTTCGGCACGGTCGGCATCGACATGATCGCCGGCCCGTCCGAGATCCTAGTGCTGTGCGACGGCACGACCGACCCGGACTGGGTGGCGATGGACCTGTTCTCGCAGGCCGAGCACGACGAGCTGGCCCAGGCCATCCTGCTGTGCCCGGACGCGGACTACATCGCCCGCGTGGAAGCGAGCATCCACAAGCTGCTGCCGACCATGCCGCGCGCGGCGACCATCACGACCTCGCTGAGCGACCGCGGCGCCCTGGTCAAGGTGCGCGACATGGACGAAGCCTGTGAGATCGCCAACGCCATCGCGGCCGAGCACCTCGAGATCTCGGCGGAAGAGCCGCTGCAGTGGGCCGATAAAATCCGCCACGCAGGCGCCATGTTCCTCGGCCGCTTCTCGTCCGAGTCGCTGGGCGACTACTGCTGCGGCCCGAACCACGTGCTGCCGACTTCGCGCACCGCGCGCTTCTCGTCGCCGCTGGGCGTGTACGACTTCCAGAAGCGTTCGTCCATCATCCAGGTGAGCGAGCAGGGCGCCCAGACGCTCGGCAAGGTGGCGGCCGAACTGGCCTACGGCGAAGGACTGCAGGCGCACGCCCGCAGCGCCGAGCTTCGACTCAAATCATGAGCAGCTGGGTCGACCAGGTGTTCTGCGAGGATGCGCTGTCGGGGATGGCGCGCATCCCCGATGGCTCCATCGACCTGATCCTGACCGACCCGCCCTACAACCTCGGCAAGGACTACGGTAACACCTCCGACCAGCAGGGCGTCGAGGAGTACCTGGCCTGGACCGAGCGCTGGATCGACGCCGCGCTGCCCAAGCTGAAAGCCAACGGCAGCCTGTACATCTTCCTGACCTGGCGCTTCGCGCCCGAGATCTTCGTGATGCTGAAAAAACGCATGACGATGATGAACGAGATCATCTGGGACCGCCGCGTGCCCTCGATGGGCGGCAGCGTGCGCAGCTTCTCCTCGGTGCACGACACCATCGGCTTCTTCGTGAACCGCAAGGATTATTATTTCGACCTGGACGCCGTACGTATCCCTTACGACGCCGAGACCAAGAAGGCGCGCTCGCGCTCGATCTTCATCGGCGCCAAGTGGCTGGAAGTGGGCTACAACCCGAAGGACGTGTGGAGCGTGTCGCGCCTGCACCGCGAACATCCGGAACGTGCCGATCACCCGACCCAGAAGCCGCTCGAGATCATCGAGCGCATGGTCAAGGCGTCCTGCCCGGCGGGCGGCATCGTGCTCGACCCCTTCATGGGCAGCGGCACCACCGCCATCGCCGCGCGCCAGGCCGGCCGCCATTTCACCGGCTTCGAACTGAATCCCGACTACTGCGACATCATCCGCGCGCGCCTGGCCGCGCCCGAGGTGCCGGTTGCAGGTAAAAAACGCAAGGCTGCGGCGAAGAGCAGCCCCCTGAACGAGGAAACCGCATGACATCGAGCATGACTGCGATCGACAAGCTGATCGAGAACACCATCCGCGAAGACGTCCGCAACATCGCCAGCTACCATGTGCCGGATGCGAGCGGCTACATCAAGCTCGACGCCATGGAGAACCCCTACCAGCTGCCGGACGCGCTGCGCGCGGAACTGGGCCAGCGCCTGGCCGATGCCGCGCTGAACCGCTATCCGGTGGCGTCCTATGCCACGCTCAAGGGCAAGATCTGCGCCGGCCTGGGTGTCCCCTCCGGCTACGACGTCCTGCTCGGCAACGGCTCGGACGAACTCATCTCGATCATGGCGACCGCCGTCGCGCGCCAAGACAAGCGTGCGGTCGTCATGGCGCCGACCCCGGCCTTCGTGATGTTCTCGCGCTCGGCCCAGTTCGCAGGTGCGGATTTCGTCGGCGTGCCGGTCAAGGCCGACTTCTCGCTCGACCTGCCGGCCATGCTGGCCGCGATCGAGCAGCACCAACCTTCCCTGGTGTTCCTGGCCTACCCGAACAACCCGACCGGCAACCTGTTCGACGCCGAGGCCATGACGGCCATCATCCGCGCGCTGGGCGAGACCGGCATCGCGGTGGTGGACGAGGCCTACCAGCCCTTCGCGAAGAAGAGCTTCATGGGCCGCCTGCCGGAATTCCCGAACCTGGTCGTGATGCGCACCCTGTCCAAGCTGGGCCTGGCCGGCATCCGCCTCGGCTACCTGTCGGGCGACCCGAAACTGCTGGAGCAGTTCGAGAAGGTGCGTCCGCCCTACAACGTCAACGTGCTGACCCAGGTCGCCGCCGAGTTCGCGCTCGACCACCTCGACGTACTCGACCGGCAGGCCGAGTTGCTGAACGCCGAGCGCAGCCGCCTGGCCGCCGAACTGGCGAAGATGCCGGGGGTCGAAGTGTTTCCGTCGGCCGCGAATTTCATCGCGATGCGGGTGCCGGATGCGGACAAGGCCTGTTCAGAACTGCGCGCCGAAAAGGTGCTGATTAAGAATTTGGGTAAAATGGACAAGATGCTGACCAACTGCATCCGCGTCACCGTCAGTACGCCCGACGAAAACACCGCATTCCTGAATGCCCTGAAAGCATCCCTATAAGCGCAGCTCTTCCATTCGGAAAGCCGCCCAGATGAGCACCTAGCAATGACCCGCACCGCCGAAATCACGCGCAACACCAACGAGACGCAGATCCGCGTCGCGATCAACCTCGACGGCACCGGCCGCCAGAAGCTCAATACCGGCGTCCCCTTCCTCGACCATATGCTCGACCAGATCGCGCGCCATGGCATGATCGACCTCGAGGTCGATGCCGTCGGCGACCTGCACATCGACGCCCACCATACCGTCGAGGACACCGGCATCACGCTCGGCATGGCCGTGGCCAAGGCTGTGGGCGACAAGAAAGGCATGGTGCGCTACGGCCACTCCTACGTGCCGCTGGACGAAGCGCTGTCGCGCGTGGTCATCGACTTCTCGGGCCGTCCCGGCCTGGAAATGCATATCCCCTGGACGCGCGCCATGATCGGCACCTTCGACGTCGACCTGACGGGCGAATTCTTCCGCGGCTTCGTGAACCACGCCGGCGTGACCCTGCACATCGACAACCTGCGCGGCGTGAACGCGCACCACCAGTGCGAGACCGTGTTCAAGGCCTTCGGCCGCGCGCTGCGCATGGCGACGACGCTGGACGAGCGCGCCGCCGGCATCATCCCTTCGACCAAAGGCAGCCTGTAAGCGACCATCATGACGAACAAGATTGTGGTGGTCGATGGCCTGGGTAACCTGCGCTCGGTGGCGCAGGCGCTGCGCGCCGCCGCGCCGGAGGCCGACATCCTGGTGTCGAACAATCCGGCCGACATCGACGCCGCCGACCGCATCGTGCTGCCGGGCCAGGGTGCAATGCGCGACTGCATGCGCAGCCTGCGCGAATCCGGCGCCGAAGAGGCCCTGCTGCGCGCGGTGAAGAACCGCCCGGTGATGGGCGTGTGCGTCGGCGAGCAGATGCTGTTCGACGCGAGCGAAGAAAACGAAGGCACGCCGGGCCTCGGCCTGTTGCCGGGCAAGGTGGTGCGCTTCCAGCTGGACGGCAAGCTGCAGGCCGACGGCTCGCGCTTCAAGGTGCCGCAGATGGGCTGGAACCGCGTGCGCCAGACCCGCGCCCACCCGCTCTGGGAAGGCGTCGAGGACGGCAGTTATTTCTATTTCGTACACAGCTACTACGCCGCACCCCTCGAGGCGGCCGATACCATCGGCGAAGCCGACTACGGCGGGCACTACACCTGCGCCGTCGCGCGCGACAACCTCGTCGCCACCCAGTTCCACCCCGAGAAGAGCGCTGCCGCCGGCCTGCGCCTGTACCGTAATTTCATCCACTGGAACCCGTGAACCCGTTCACGCCAATCCCAACGTCAACCAACCGACAACGACCATGCTGCTGATCCCCGCCATCGACCTGAAAGACGGTCACTGCGTTCGCCTGAAACAGGGCGACATGGACCTCGCCACCGTGTTTTCCGAAGACCCCGCCGAAATGGCGCTGCACTGGCTCAAGAAGGGCGCGCGCCGGCTGCACCTGGTCGACCTGAACGGCGCCTTCGCCGGCAAGCCGAAGAACGAGGCAGCGATCAAGTCCATCCTGAGTGTGGTGCAGGACTACGCCGAAGAGAACGGCATCGAAGAGATCCCGGTCCAGCTGGGCGGCGGCATCCGCGACCTCGACACCATCGAGCGCTACCTGGACGACGGCATCACCTACATCATCGTCGGCACCGCCGCGGTGAAGAATCCGGGCTTCCTGCACGACGCCTGCGGCGCCTTCCCGGGCGCGATCATCGTCGGCCTGGACGCCAAGGACGGCAAGGTCGCAACCGACGGCTGGAGCAAGATGTCGGGCCACGAAGTCATCGACCTGGCCAAGAAGTTCGAAGGCTATGGCGTCGAATCAATCGTCTACACCGACATCGGCCGCGACGGCATGATGGCCGGCGTGAACATCGAAGCCACCGTCAAGCTGGCCCAGGCCGTGCGCATCCCGATCATCGCCTCGGGCGGCGTGCACAACCTGGCCGACGTCGAGGCGCTGTGCGCGGTGCAGGACGAGGGCATCGAAGGCGTGATCTGCGGCCGTTCGATCTACGAAGGCACGCTCGACCTGGCATCGGCCCAGGAACGCGCCGACGCACTGACCGAGGGCGCACAGGCCTAAGCTTTATGCTCGCAAAACGCATCATCCCCTGCCTCGATGTCACCGGCGGCCGCGTGGTCAAGGGCGTCAACTTCACCGAGCTGCGCGACGCCGGCGACCCGGTCGAGATCGCGCGCCGCTATGATGGACAGGGCGCCGACGAGATCACCTTCCTCGACATCACCGCCTCGAGCGACGGTCGCGACCTGATCCTGCCGATCATCGAAGCCGTGGCCTCCACCGTGTTCATCCCGCTCACCGTCGGTGGCGGCGTGCGCAAGGTGGAAGACGTGCGGCGCCTGCTGAATGCCGGCGCCGACAAGGTGTCCATGAACACCTCGGCCGTCACCAATCCGCAGCTGGTGTTCGACGCCTCGCAGAAGCACGGCTCGCAATGCATCGTGGTGGCGATCGACGCCAAGCAGGTCGCGCCGGGCAAGTGGGAAGTCTTCACCCACGGCGGCCGCAACGCCACCGGCCTCGACGCCGTCGAATGGGCGCAGAAAATGGAAAGCCTGGGCGCCGGCGAGCTGCTGCTGACCTCGATGGACCGCGACGGCACCAAGTCCGGCTTCGACCTGGGCCTGACCCGCGCCGTGTCCGACGCGGTCGGCATCCCCGTGATCGCCTCGGGCGGCGTGGGCGGCCTGCAAGACCTGGCCGACGGCATCCTGCAAGGCCACGCCGACGCGGTACTGGCCGCCAGCATCTTCCACTACGGGCAGCACACGGTCGGCGAAGCCAAGCGCTTCATGGCCGAGCGTGGCATCCCCATGCGTCTCGAGTAACGAACACCATGCCGAACAAATGGCTCAACAAGGTCCGCTGGGACGAGAACGGCCTGGTGCCGGTGATCGCCCAGGAGGCTGCAAGCGGCGACATCCTGATGTTCGCCTGGATGAACCGCGACGCGCTCGCCAAGACGGTGGAGCTGGGCGAAGCCGTCTACTGGAGCCGTTCGCGCAAAAAGCTGTGGCACAAGGGCGAAGAGTCCGGCCACACCCAGAAGGTGCTGGAGATCCGCCTCGATTGCGACGAAGACGTCGTGCTGCTCAAGATCGCGCAGACCGGCGGCATCGCCTGCCACACCGGGCGTCACTCCTGCTTCTTCCAGAAACTCGACGGCGGAGACTGGCAGGCGGTCGACCCCGTGCTGCAGGACCCCGACACCATCTATTCCCCGAACAAGACATCCCATGAGTGACATCCTGGCCCGCGTTGCGGCCGTGATCGAATCGCGCAAGCCGGAAGCCGGCGGCGATCCCGCGACTTCCTACGTCGCCAAGCTGTTCAGCAAGGGCGACGACGCCATCCTGAAGAAGATCGGCGAGGAAGCCACTGAAACCGTGATGGCCGCCAAGGACGCGCGCATCTCGGGCGACGCCTCCAAAGTACTGTACGAGACCGCCGACCTGTGGTTCCACACGATGGTGCTGCTGGCGCAATTCGGCTTGACGCCGCAGCAGGTGATCGACGAGCTGGCGCGGCGCGAAGGCCTGTCCGGCATCGACGAAAAAGCCGCCCGCAAGGATTAGTAAGCGCCCACTTACACTTGCCATGCTTTCAGGCGGTGTCATAATCAGCGTTCGCCGTCATAACGGTGTCATGGGGCGCCGATAGGATGCATGGTGTAACAAAGATCTGGAGACAAGATGGATAACTGCATTTTTTGCAAGATCGTCGCCAAGCAGATTCCGGCCAACGTCGTCTATGAAGACGACGACGTGCTGGCCTTCAAGGACATCAACCCGGCCGCCCCGGTGCACCTGCTGGTGATCCCGAAGCTGCACGTGGCCACCCTGTCCGACTGCACCGACGAGCACACCGCCGTGCTGGCCAAGATGCTGACCCTGGTGCCAAAGCTTGCAGAAGAGCATGGCGTTGCCGCCAAGAGCGACGGCAATGGCGGACGCAGCGGCGGCTTCAAGACCCTGATCAATACCGGACCGGACGGCGGGCAAGAGGTCTATCACCTGCACCTGCATATGTACGGCGGCAAGCGTCCATGGCGTGGGCTCGGTACCTGAGTGCAACTACACTTTTAATGCGGGCAAGACGCTCTGCATGGCGTATACTGAAACATAGGCTTTCCCGATTTACAGGGCGCATTGCGCCTCGCTAGGAGACAAACATGGGTTCGATGAGTATTTGGCACTGGGTAATTGTCCTGGTCGTTGTGATGCTGATTTTCGGCACCAAAAAGATCGGCAATATCGGTGGCGACCTCGGCAAGGCAGTAAAAGGCTTCAAGGATGGCGTGAAGGGCGAGGACGACAAGGCGAATCCGAACGCCAATGCCTCGACCACCCAGCCACCGCAGCAGGTCGCTGACAAGTCGACCATCGACGTCGAAGCCCGCGACAAGACCCGCCAGTAATCGACGGGCATGATCGATCTCGGACTGTCGAAGCTGGCGATCATCGGCGTTGTCGCGCTGATCGTGATCGGGCCTGAAAAGCTGCCGAAGGTGGCGCGCATGGCGGGCACCCTGTACGGGCGTGCCCAGCGCTACCTGCACGACGTCAAGTCCGAGGTCAGCCGCGAGATCGAACTCGACGAGCTGCGCAACCTGCACAAGGAAGTGCACGAAAGCGCGGAATCGTTCAAGTCCGAGGTCGAGCAGTCCATGTCCAGCCACGTCGACGAGGTCGAAGCGCTGTGGGACGGCAGGGAGCACGTGTCCCCGTCCTCATCGTCTTCCGCGTCCTTCGTCAGCACCAGCGACATCGAGCGCAAGGCGCGCGACTTCCGCCGCAAGAAGCTGGTGCGCACCTCGGCCGTGCCGGCCTGGTACAAGCACCGCAACGGCGGCAAGACCCATGTGCTTTCCGGCGCCGCGCGCGTGCGCAAGTTCCGCCCAAGCTCCAGCAAATCCAAGAGTTCGTTTTTCTAAATGACCGAAGAAGCCGCAGGCGAAGAAACCTTCATCTCCCACCTCGTCGAACTGCGTGACCGCCTGGTCAAGGCGTCGATCGGGATCGCCATCGCCTGCGCGGCCCTGTTCATCTGGCCGGGGCCTTCGCACGTCTACGACCTGCTGGCCGCGCCGATGGTCGCTTCGCTGCCGGCCGGCTCGACCATGATCGCCACCGGCGTCATCTCGCCTTTCCTCGTGCCCATGAAGGTGACACTGCTGCTGGCCTTCATCCTGGCGCTGCCCTGGGTGTTCTACCAGCTGTGGGCCTTCATCGCGCCCGGCCTGTACGCGCACGAGAAGCGCCTGGTGCTGCCGCTGGTGATCTCGTCCTCGCTGCTGTTCATCGGCGGCGTGGCCTTCTGCTACTTCTTCGTGTTCGGGCGCGTGTTCCAGTTCATCGGCGAGTTCGCGCCTTCCTCGATCGCGGTGACGCCGGACATCGAAAACTACCTCGACTTCGTCATGTCGATGTGCCTGGCCTTCGGCTTCACCTTCGAGGTGCCGGTGGTGGTGGTGATCCTGGTGCGCATGGGACTCGTCAGCATCGAAAAACTGAAGGAAATCCGCTCCTACGTGATCGTCGGCGCCTTCGTCATCGCCGCCATCGTGACGCCGCCGGACGTGGTCAGCCAGCTGGCGCTGGCCATCCCGATGTGCCTGCTATATGAACTGGGCCTGCTGGTGGCGCCGATCTTCGCGCGCGTCACGCGTGCTCCCGAAGAGCACGCGTAAAGGCTGATTTCTTCTTCGCTGGTTGAAGAATCGAAGCTTACGGACAGTTCCCGATCACGTAATACCCCGCCGCAGTCTGCGCCAGCGTCGTGGTGTAGAAGGTATTGTTCAACCCCATGTCCTGGTTCGACCCGTTGGCCAGCGCGTACCCACCGCTGTTGTGCGCCCGCCCGGCCGTCACGTGGGCGTAGTTGCTGGCCGTCGTCGTGGTGCACACGAAGCCGGAGGTCGTCGTGCCCGTGACGCCGGCCGACTTCGCACTCTCCACGCCGTTCCCGGTGGCCGAGACCTGGTAGGTGTAGCTGGTCGATGCCGCCAGGCCCCCGTCGGTGTAGCCGGTGCTGCTCAAGGGCGTGCCGTTCACCCTGGCGCCATTGCGATAGAGGTTATAGCCGGTAGCGCCGCTCGACGCATTCCAGGACAGCGCGATGCTGTCCGCCGTGCGTGCGCCGACCGCCAGGCCGGCGGGCGGCTGCAGGGCCGGCGCCGAGCCGACCAGGAATTGCGCGATGCTGCAGGCGCTCGAGGTCAGGCCGGTGCCGCTGTTGGTCGCCGTGACCGTGCCGGAGTAATAACCGTCCGCGCGCGCCGCATAGGCCTTGCTGAAGCCGGCGCCGCTGCCGGCAGCGCTGTCGTCCACCGGGGTCGGGCCGTTCAGCACCACGCGGTAGCTGCTGATCGCGCCGCCGGCGTCGGTGGCGGCGCCGTTGACCGTGACCGTCGAACCGGACACGCTGGCGCTGCACGACGTCATGCTTGGAGGCGCCGCGCGCGCCACCCGCAGGTTGTTCTTAAACCAGAAATCCATCACGAAGGCCGGGTAGTTGACCTTGGTGGCATCGACATAGTTGCTGTTCTGGCCACCGGTGCCGGCCGGCCAGGCGTGGCCCATGCCCGTGACCACGATTTCCGAGGTCCGCGTGTTCCCGTTGCTGTCGGTGTAGGGCACGTTGCTGCCGCCGGTCGGCACTGTGACCGCCGCACCTTTCGTATACGTGCCGCCGTAGACCTGGCGCATCGCCGCCGCGTTGAGCGGGCCATAGGCCTGCGCCACGGTGTAGTCGTTGGTGCCCCAGATGACGCCGGCGACCTGGGTCGAGAAGTGGCTGGTGTTGGTACCGGCCCAGCTGGTGCAGCTGCCGGCCACGCTGCTGGACGTGGTGCCGGAGGGGACCGTCGAGATCTGCGAAGTCGACACGGTCGGCGCCGGCCCTGCGTTGATGCCGATGCCGGCGAAGACGTCGGGCGCCACGCAGCCCATCACCATGGTCTTGGCGCCGCCCGAAGACAGGCCCGTGACGTAGATCTGCCTGGGGTCGATCGCATACTGCGGGTTGCTGACGAAGCGGTTGACCAGGTCGAGCAGCACCGCGTTGTGGCCGTAGCTGCGGCTGCGGTTGGTGGCGGCCCAGTCCCAGCAGTGGGCGCCGTACAGGTTGCCGGTGGCGTTCGGTGCCAGGATCACGGCGCCGTACTGGTCGGCGGCCGCCTTCCAGTTGTAGCCGGCGTCGCTGGTCCCTGCGATCACGTCATTCGCCGCGGTCTGCGCGCAGCCGTGCAGCACCAGCACCAGCGCGCGCTTGCCGTCAAGCGCAGGCGCGGTCGCGGGCCAGTAGTAGTAGCCGGTGAGGGCGCCGCCGTTGACCGTGTCGGTGGCCCAGGTCTGGTTGGCGCTCCAGGTGCCGGGTCCGGCCTGGAGTTGCGCGGATGCCGGCGCCGCTGCGGCCAGGGCCAGGCAGGCGGCGAACGCGGCCCGTGTGAGTTTGCATGCCATTGAAAGTCTCCGTTCTGTTTGTCGGCACTGCGGGACCGGTCGGGCAGGGACGTGACAGGGCCACGCCGATGCCGCAACCGGGAATCGGTGGAACAGGTGAAACGAGAGGAAAAACTGGCGGAGCGCGTCGCTAGGACGCCGGTGCGGGAAGGGAAGTCATGGATGTCTCCGGCTTATCTTTATGAGACGTCCATTCTAGCTTTAGAGATATTGCGCACAAGCGAGCGCGCGAGCACGCCGCTTGTGCGCTTTTGCACAGGCGATTGCCTGTGCAACATCAACACATTGTCACTGCATGAGTTCCGAAATCATCTTCACCGGCGCATTGCCGTAGCTGAGGAACTGGTCGTGGAATTCCTTCAGGTCGAAGCGTTCGCCCAGCTGCTGTTTGCGGCGCTCGCGCAATTCCATGATCTGCTCGTAGCCGCTGTAGTAGCTGGTCAGCTGCACCGAGGTAAGCGTCACCCGGCGCCACTTCTCGTCGGCTTCCTGGCGGGTCTGGAAGGCCTGGCGCACCAGCAGGTCGATCGCCTCCTGCTGGCCCATGCCGAGCACGTGGACGCTGTAGTCGAGGATGGTGTTGGTCACGCTGCGCAGGTTCCACTTCGAGTACATCAGCCACATCTCGGGCGCGTTGTCGCCATAGCCGGCTTCCAGCATCATGCGCTCGCCGTACACCGCCCAGCCCTCGACCATGGCGCCGTTCCCGAACAGCGATTTCACCAGCGAGGGCGAACGGTTCGCGTACACCAGCTGCGCGTAATGGCCAGGAATCGCTTCGTGGATGTTCAGGATCTGCAGGATCCACTCGTTGTACTCGCGCAGGCTGCTCTCGGCCTGTTCCGGGCTCAGGCCGTCGAGCGGGGTGACGTTGTAGTACGTCTTGTCCTTCGGACGGTAGGGGCCGGGTGCGTCGATGCTGGCGCCGGCCACGCCGCGCTGGTACATCGGGGTCTCGCGCACCTCCAGCGGCTTGTCGGCGTCGAGGGTGAGCAGCTTGCGCTCGGTGACGAACTTGTGCAGGGCCGGGATCTGGCGGCGGATCTCGGGCAGGAAGTTCTCGCGCGAGACGTGGCGGCTCGAGAGCTTGTCGATCATCATGCCGATCTTCTGGAAGCGGTCGCGCGGCTTGGCCCTGCCTTCCATGTAGCGCGGCCACAGTTCGTCCGAGATCGTGTCCATGCGGGTGAGCAGCTCTTCGCGCGTGGCCAGGGCCTTGCGGAAGGTCTGTTCGGCGCTGCTGGACGACTGGATCTCGAGCGCGAACTTCTGCTCATACAGGTCCTTGCCGGCGCGGAAGGGGCGTGGCTTCACTGCATTCTTGTCGAGCGCGCTCAGGAAGTCGACATAGGCCAGCACCGCGCTGCCGGCGTTGGCGATGCGCTGTGCAAAGATCGCTTTTTCCTGCGTATTCAGGATCGATTCCTGCGCCGCCTTGCCCAGGTCGGCCAGCACCGCGATGGTGCCCGGCGCCTGTGCGATGGCGAGCTGGGTGTGCTCGCGGGTCGGGTTGACGATCGAGGCCTGCGCCGCCTCGTAGTAGGCCGGCACGGTGGCCAGGCGCTTGAGGATGGTGCGCAGACGCTGCGGCTTGGCCGCGTATTCGGTATTCAGGATCAGGTCGAGCGGCTGGGCGATGTTGTACATCGACGGGTTCCACTCGTACTCGCGCCAGGTGGTGAGCTGCCAGCGCTCCTTCTCCAGCTTGTTCACCAGCAGGGCCAGGTCGGTACGCTGGCGCGCCGACAGCTGGCGGGTATCGAGCTTGCTGAACTTGTCGAGCCACTCGTTGGCGAAGGCCAGCTTTTTCGCGCGGGTGGCGGCATCCGGGATGGTCAGGTTGGCGGCCTGGTCGAACTTGCCGACGTAGATGCCGCCTTCCGGGTCGACGCGCCACAGCGCGGTCAGGTACTGCATGCTCATCGAGTCGAAACGGCGGTCGAGGCGTTTCTCGTTGGGGTTCGCGACCGGTGCCGCAGCGACTGCGGTGGCAGCAACGGCCGTGGCGGCAGTAGCGGCAGCAGCTTTCTTTTCAAGCTTCTTGACCGGCGCCTTGACCTTCTTCGTTTTCGATTTGACCACTTTCGTGGCTTTCGCCTTGCCCTTGGCGGGCTTGCCCGGCGTGGCGCTGGCGGGCGCCAGCGCGAAACTCGCCAGCAGCACTGCCAGCGCGATCTTCGTTTTCATCATTCTGTTCGAACCCTGCAAATATAAAGGTCGGCGCTCGCCCGCGCGGCATGCGCAAGGCGGAACCACGGAAGAGTAGCACCATTCAGCCCGCTTGCGGCGGCCTGAAACATTCGGACACTTAGCCCATACTTAATCGACGGCGCCCGAGCGCAGCATCTGCTGGTGCATGGCGTTGATGGTCTCGACAGCCTTGCGGCCATGCGCGATGTGGTGCAGGACGATCTCGCTGTCCCGGGTGAAGCGGTGGCCGATGCGCACCGTGTACGAGCGCGTCACCCAGCTGACGAAGCCGTTGACGTAACTCGCCTCGTCCATGTCGCGCCACTTCACGCCGGATACGCCGCGCTTCCACGGCAGGATGCCCGAGACCACCCAGACGCCGACGTCGTCGTAGTACAGCTGCACGCTGCGTACCTGCAGGAACTGGTAGGCGACCAGCAGGGCCGATCCGGCCAGCACCGCGGCGGCGGCGATCTCGTTCCACAGGAAGGCGGCAGGCAGCGCGACGAAGAACAGCAGCAGCGCCAGCGCCAGGACGCCCGCATACGCCGTCCAGGATTTGATGCCGATGATACGGGCCTGCGACGCCGTTGCCGCTTTGTCCAGTTGCATGTGTCTTTACTCATCCATAAAAGTGGCATGATCACATGAATGTCATGCAGCGCCAAGGCCCTGCTTCAGCATCGCCAGCATCTCGCCCGGCGACATGCGCGCCGCAATCTCCGTTCCTTCCAGCAGGCTGTCCGCCAGGTCGCGCTTGCGGTGGTGCAGTTCGACGATGCCTTCCTCGATGGTGCCGCGCGCCACCAGGCGATAGATCGTCACAGGCCGCTGCTGGCCCATGCGGTGGGCGCGGTCCGAAGCCTGGTCTTCCACCGCCGGATTCCACCACGGATCCATGTGGATCACGTAGTCGGCCGCGGTCAGGTTGATGCCCACGCCGCCCGCCTTCAGGCTGATGAGGAACAGCTCGCCCTCGCCGGCCTGGAAGGCATCCACGCGGCGCTTCCGTTCCTGCATCGGGGTCGCGCCGTCGAGGTATTGGTAGGGGATGTGCTTGCCGTCGAGGTATTTGCGAATCAGGCTGAGGTGGTCGACGAACTGGCTGAACACCAGCACCTTGTGGCGGTTTTCCAGCAAGCCGTCGACCAGGCGCGCGAAGGCGATCAGCTTGCTGCTGGCGATGCCGGCGCCGGGCGCCACCAGTTCCGGATTGCAGACGGCGCGGCGCAACCGCATCATCTCGGCCAGGATCTCGATCGACTTCTGGCTCTCCGGCGCTTCCAGAGCGGCCAGCTTGTCGAGCGCATCGCGGCGCAGCGATTCGTACAGCGCGCTCTCTTCCTGGGTCAGCTCGACCGGCACCACGATCTCGGTGCGCGGCGGCAGCTCGGTCAGCACCTGCGCCTTGGTGCGGCGCAGGATGAAGGGCTGCGTCAGCCGGCGCAGGCGCGTACGCGCACCGAGTTCGGCGCGCTTGTCCTGTGCTTTCTCGATGGGGCCGGCAAAGCGCAGCTGGAACTGGTCGGCGCTGCCCAGCAGGCCGGGATTGATGAACCTGAACAGGTTCCACAGCTCGCCCAGGTGGTTTTCCAGCGGCGTGCCGGTGGCCGCCATGCGGAAGTTCCCCTGCAGCGCCATCACGGCCTGCGAGCGCTTGGTGTGCATGTTCTTGATGGCCTGGGCCTCGTCCAGCACGATGCTGTGCCATGTCCGCTTTGCGAACAGCGGCGCTTCCTGCTGCAGCAGGCCGTAGCTCGCCACCACCACGTCGAAGGGGCCGGCTTCTTCCAGCATGGTGGCGCGGTCGCCCGGTCCGAACAGCTTCAGGTTCAGGGTCGGCGCGAAGCGCTGGGCTTCGGCGATCCAGTTCAGGCAGACCGAAGTCGGCGCGATGACTAGCGCCGGGCCGTCGGGGGCGCGTGTGAGCAGCAGGGCGAGCGCCTGCAGCGTTTTACCCAGGCCCATGTCGTCGGCCAGGCAGGCGCCCACGCCCCAATGCGCGAGGCGTCCCAGCCATTCGAAGCCTTCGCGCTGGTAGTCGCGCAGCTCGGCCTGCAGGGTGGAAGGCAGCGCCGGCGTGAAGGCTTCGCTGTCCGCGATGCGTCTCAGATGCCGGCGCCAGGCGTCGTCGCCGGCTACTTCGCCGGCATCGTGCGCCAGCTCGGCCAGCGAAAAACTCGCCAGCGGGTGCATGCGCAGCTCGTCGCCGTGCATGCTGCCGTAGTCGGCCAGCTCCATCAGACGCCGGTGCAGCTCGTCGCTCAGGGCCAGGTATTCGTTGTCGCCCAGTGCGACGAAGCGGCTTTTCGCTTCGCGCACGCGCTCCAGCAGCGTACGCAGGTCGAGCACGCGCTGCTCGTCGACGACAATGTCGCCGTTGGCCGCGAACCAGTCGCGCTCGCGCCGGATCTGGATGCGCACCGATTTGGAGGTCGCGCGTTTCGTCACGCGGAATTTCTCGCCTTCCGGCCAGGCCACCACCACCTTGGCCGGGTCGAGGCCGCGCAGCTCCTCCACCAGCTCCAGGCACAGCAGGGGCTGGCCCAGCAGCCACTCGCCGTGCTCGAATTCACCGTGTTCGAGCGCATGGCAGGCGCCGACCAGCTGGCGCTCGGCGTCGCGCTCCGCGTTCAGGTCGCGCCGGGCTTCCGTGCGCACGCCGTTCACATCGGCGATCACGCTTTCGGCGCCGGTGCCGGGCGCATAGTAGGCGCCGTTGTCGAGCGGGCGCACCTGCACCTGCATGCTCAGGCCCTGCTGGTAGGGACGCAGATGCAGGTGCAGGCGCGGGTCGGCCGCCACCTGCTCGATGTCGCCCGGGCTGGCGCCGATGTCCGACTGCACCGTCACGATCGAGGAGATCGCGCTGATCGCGCGCAGCACGCGGCGCTCGGCATCAAGCGGCACTTCCAGGCCCGCGCCGACGATGGCGGCGATGCGGCGGTGTTCCTCCCCGATGCGCACCAGGCGCAGGCGGGTCGGCGTTTCGCGGGTGACGATGACCTCGCCGTCCTGCTCGCCCGGCGCCGGGCGCAGCGAGATCGTGACCTTGCCGCCGCGCGCCTTGACGTGCAGCTCCGGCTCGCCCGGCAGCAGTTCCACCCGCGTGCCGGGCGAGTCCATCCAGAACAGCAGCGGGTGGCCGACCAGCGCGGCCACCGCCTTGTCCAGCTCGAACTCGAAACGGATGCCGGTGCTGCCGTAGTAGCGCCGCCCGGCGATGCTGGCGGCGGCCTGCACGTCCTGGGCGGTGAGGAAATCGAGTTCGCGGGCGTCTTCGGCCAGGCGTTTGAGGCCGATGGCGCGGCCGCGGCTCCAGCCGCCTTGGGCATCGCGCTTCTGTTCGCGCGGTTCCAGCTCGCGCACGCCCATGTGCTCGTCGTAGCGGATCATCCACACCAGGCGCGACTCGCGCACCACTTCGGCGTTCAGGGCCGGCTGCAGGTTGATGAGGGCGTTGAGCTGGCGTTCCCAGGGCTCCTCGCGCTCGAACCAGTGGGTCAGGTCGGTGAAGCGCTGCGCCCTGCGCAGTTCGCCGGCGCGCTGTTCCATGCTGACGGCGCCGGCGCCGCCGATCTGGCCCAGCAGGCTGGCCAACTGGGCCGACAGCAGGTCGAAGCCGGCGCCTTCGGACTGCGCCAGCATGTCCTCGATGTCCTTGCGCTTGCCCTGCAGTTGCGGCAGGCCGAGCCAGTGGTGCATCAGCGCGCGGAAGGTGAAGGGCTCGAGCGCCATTTCCCAGCTGCGCGAGGCCAGCACCGCGGCGTCCACCGTGCCGCGCCGGATCTCCTGCAGCATGCTGAGCTGGAAGACCACGGCGGTCTCGGGACGCTGCACCGCGCGGGTGGCGATGTCGAGCCAGGCATCGGCCAGCTTCAGGTGTGCGGGCTGGTTGCTGCGCAGGAGGGCGGCGAGGTAAAGGTGTGCGCCGATGCCGTCGAAGATGGCCTTGCGCTTGCCGGTCTCGCGGCGCAGCTGCTTGAGCGCCTGTTCGACACCGGGCAGGGCGATATCGACGTCGTCGCGCAGCAAGGCAATCACGCTGCGCAGGAACAGCCCGGCGGCATCGTCGACATCAAGCAGCAGGACCGAGGCATCGTCCAGGCGCCCGCACAAGATCAAGTGTTCGCCGAGCGCGATGCGCAGCGCGATCGAGGGATCGCCCTGGGCCGCGTGGCGTTCGGCGGCGGCGCGGATCACGGGCGCCAGCCCGGGTTCGCGCTGCGCATGCTGGACCAGCACCGCCAGCACGCCGTCGCGCAGCGATGGGTCGATACGCTCCAGCAGGGCCGGATCGAAGGGGCGGGCGCAGACCTCGACCAGCGGGTGCAGGTAGGAGGCTTCATGGCAGCGCAGGCAGGCCGCCAGCAGCGGCGTGACGGTGGACCCGGTTTCGCCTGCCAGCAGCGCCATGCGCAGCAGGGCCAGTCCCTGGCGGTAGCTGCGCAGCACGGGCGTGCCCTGCCAGTCGCGGCGCAGCGGCGTGACCTGTTCATAGGCGCTGCGCAGGGCGTCGAATGTGCCGTTCACCAGCGCCAGCGCGAGCGCGGGCCAGGCGGCGGCAGGCGCAATCGTGAAACCCCGTCCGACGACGTCGTTGACGAGGCCGGCCTCGCGCAGGCGCGCCAGCTCGGCCGCCCACTGCTCGGGGGGGAGTGGCAGGCCGGCCGCCATCAGGTGTTCGAGGATGCGCTGGCGGCCCATCGGCTCGCCGGTCAGGGCCAGCAGGGACAGGATCGCCTGTTCGCCGGTGTCGAGTTGGGAAACACTCATGCAGGCAGGTTCTCGATCTCCACCGCCGGCAGTCCTTCGGGCACGGGAATGCCGAACACGCGCAGGTAGAACACCAGCTCCGCTTCCAGCGTCTTCACCACGCTCTCGGCCTTGCGGAAACCGTGACCTTCGCCCTCCAGGGTGAGGTAGGCCACCGCTACCTGGCGCGCGCGCAGCGCCTCGACCATCGTCTCGGACTGCTGGGGTGGCACCACCATGTCATCCAGGCCCTGGAAGAAGATCATCGGCCGCTTCAGCTTGTCGGTGTGGTGGATCGGCGAGCGCTCGCGGTAGACCCGCTCGGCCTGCTCGGGCGGCGCGATCAGGTACTGGTTGTAGTGCGACTCGAACTTGTGCGAGTCCGCGTCCAGCCCGGCCAGGTCGGACACCCCGTAGTAGCAGGCGCCGGCCTTGAACACATCGTGGAAGGCGAGGGCGCACAGGGTCGTCAGGCCGCCGGCGCTGCTGCCGCGCACCAGCAGGCGTTCGGGATCAGCCAGCCCCTGCTGCGCCAGGTGGCGCGCGCCGGCCACGCAGTCCTCGACGTCGACCACGCCCCACTGGCCCTTGAGCAGGTCGCGGTAGGCGCGGCCGAAGCCGGTGCTGCCGCCATAGTTCACGTCCAGCACGGCGAAGCCGCGGCTGGTCCAGAACTGGGTCGCCAGCTTCAGGGTGCTGGCCGCCATGCCTGTCGGGCCGCCATGGCCGATGACGATCAGGGGCGGCAGTTCGCCGTCTTGCGGGGCGAAATCGGCATTGGTCGGCGGATAGTGGAAGGCGTAGGCGGTGCGGCCGTTCGCGCTCGGGTAGTTGATCGACTGCGGAACCGACAGGTAGCCCGTGGGCGGCAACTGGGCGATCGAACGCGCCAGCACTTCATGTGCCCCACCCTCGAGGTCGACGCGCGCGAGTTCGAGCGCCAGCGTCGGCGCACCGCCCAGCAGCGCCACCGTATGCGCATTCACGCGCAGTTCGCGGATCTCTTCATAGGGCGTCGCGGCTTCGGTCAGGACGCCGCCGCGCAGGCGCGCCAGTTTGCTGACGCCGCCCTCGACGTAGGCGCAGACGATCTCGTCTTCCGAGCGGAAGCCGTACAGCGAGCCGCCGAAGGTCCACAGGGGCCCGCCGAATTCCGCCTCGCGCGGGCACAGCGGCTGGACCACGCCATGTTCGAAGCGGTACAGGTTCCACCAGCCGCTGCGGTCGGACACGAAGTGCAGCACGCCGCCCGGCGACCATTCCGGCTGGCAGACCGACTCCTGCGGCCCGCCCGCCACCAGCCGGCCATTGGCCAGGCTGCCGTCGTCCTGGATGTCAGCCAGCCACAGCTCGCTGCCTTCCCAGGGCATGCGCGGGTGGTCCCAGCACAGCCAGGCCAGGTGGCGCCCGTCCGGCGAGATGCGCGGCGCCGCATAGAAGTCGTTGCCGTCGACCAGCACGGTTTCAACACCATCGAAGCCGATGGCGGCAATCGTGTTTTCCGGGTAGTGGCCGCCTGCCGAGTGGTCCTCGCACACGCTCAGCAGGCGCCGGCGCCCTGCATCGACCACGAAATCGGCGTAGCGCCGGCCATTGCCGTCCGCGGTGAGCGGCACCGGTGCGGCGCCGGGCTCGACCCGGTAGAGCCGGCTGTCGCCATGGTTGGAGAACCAGGCCACGCCATCGGCGACCGCATAGGCCCCGCCGCCGTACTCATGCACCTTGCTGCGCACGTTGAACGGCGCCGGCGTCAGTTCGCCGCTGCTGCCGACCAGCGTCGAGCGCCCCGCCTCGCTGGCCCGTCCTTCCAGCCAATACAGGCTGGCGCCGTCGAGCATGAGCGCGGCCAGCGGGGTGGCGCCGGCCGCGACGACCGAGGCGGTGATCGGGGATGTCCAGGTGCCGCAGGGAGCTTGCTGTTTGGTCATGGCAGTGCTTTCATCGTCAAGAAACGCATTATAAGTGTGGCCCCGGTGATGCGATAATAGAGGTTTTCCCTCCGCATTCATTGCCAGCCATGCCACAATTCGCCCCGCTTCAGAACGACACCTTCCTGCGTGCGCTGCTGCGCCAGCCGACCGACTACACCCCGGTGTGGCTGATGCGCCAGGCGGGCCGCTACCTGCCGGAATACCGCGCCACGCGCCAGCAGGCCGGTTCCTTTCTGGGGCTGGCAAAGAATCCGGATTTCGCCACCGAAGTCACCCTGCAGCCGCTTGACCGCTACCCGCTGGATGCGTCGATCCTGTTCTCGGACATCCTGACCGTGCCGGATGCGATGGGCCTGGGCCTGTACTTCGCCGACGGCGAGGGCCCGAAGTTCGAGCGTCCGCTGCGCACGGAAGCGGAAGTGCGCGCCCTGCAGGTACCGGATATGGCGTCGCTCGACTATGTCTTCAAGGCGGTGACCCAGATCCGCACCGCCATCAACGGCCGTGTGCCGCTGATCGGCTTCTCGGGCAGCCCCTGGACCCTGGCCTGCTACATGGTCGAGGGCGGCGGTTCGCGCGAATTCCACACCATCAAGAAGATGATGTACCAGCGCCCAGACCTGATGCACCACATCCTGGACACCAATGCGCGCGCCGTGGCCCAGTACCTGAACGCCCAGATCGACGCCGGCGCCCAGGCCGTGATGATCTTCGATTCCTGGGGCGGCGCGCTGGCCGACGGCGCCTACCAGGAGTTCTCGCTGGATTACATGCGCCAGGTGCTCGGCCAGCTGCAGCGCGAGAAGGACGGCGTACGCATCCCGGCCATCGTGTTCACCAAGGGCGGCGGCCTGTGGCTGGACGAAATGGCGGACATCGGCGCCGATGCGCTGGGCCTGGACTGGACCGTCAACCTGGGCAAGGCCCGTGCGCTGGTGGGCGACCGCGTGGCCCTGCAGGGCAATCTCGATCCGGCCATCCTGTTCGCCGCGCCGGAGCAGATCCAGGCCGAGGTCGAGCGCTCGCTGAGCGCTTACGGCAAGCCGTCGAGCGGCCATGGCCACGTGTTCAACCTGGGCCACGGCATTTCGCAGTTCACGCCGCCGGAATCGGTGACGGCGATGGTCGAGGCTGTGCACAGCTTCAGCCGCAAGCAGCGCGCCGCCTGATGTGTTCCTGCTGCGGGGTGTATTTCCGCAGCAAAATCACACTTGTTCACAAGTTCGTCAAACCTCGAAATTATTCCTGTGGACATCTTTGCTTAGTATGAAAATACATAAGCTAATGATTATTAAAGGTTTTTTTCATGGCGAACTGTAGGTATACACAGTGGGGATGATGGTCCACATGTAAATTGTTCCGGCTTCCTGTCCATTGTTCACAAAGTTATGCACAGGATGATGGATGAGTTGGGAAAAGTGCTTCGTTTACGCGGACTTAGCTCAACTCTTCAAGTAAGGTGTGAAGATTCTGGTGCAGCGCAGCGAGTTTTCCCAGTGCACATGTGCAGTTATGCACAGCAAGCCGATTCCAGGCCGACTTGTTAACAGGGATAACTCGTGTTTTGCAAGTCATTGAATTCATTGGCTAATTTCTTGTTGTTCCAGTGAATCGCCGGAATCGAGTTGATCTAACGTAAACCTCGAACGGGGTCAAGTACAGCGCTATTCACAAAGTTTTCCACAGCTTCACTGCTAACAAAGAAGGTTGAATTTGGCACACTGCTTCCTCCAGGTCGCGCTCGATACGCCGCTCAACAGCTGCTTCGACTACCGCTGGGATTGCCAGCCGGGCGAAGCGCCGGCGGTGGGCCGGCTGGTGCTGGTGCCGTTCGCGCGGCGCGAGGTGGTGGGTATCATCGTCGCCGTGAAGCAGGACAGCGAGGTCCCGCCGGACAAGCTCAAGGATGCGATCGCCGTGCGCAGCCAGCTGGCGCCGCTGCCCGAGCGCTGGCTGGCGCTGGTGCGCTTCGCCGCCGACTACTACCAGCGCCCCCTGGGCGAGGTGGCCCTGCCCGGCCTGCCCAAGAACCTGCGGGTGCCGAAGACCGTGGCGCTCGACCGCGCGCTCAAAAAACTGGCAAAGGACGACACGCCGCACGACCCCACGCCCTCCGGCATGCCGGTGCTGAACCCGGCGCAGCAGGAGGCCGCGAATGCCATCGGCGGGGCCGAAGGCTTCACGCCGATCCTGCTGTACGGCGTCACCGGTAGCGGCAAGACCGAGGTCTACCTGCAGGCCTGCGCCCAGGTCCTGGGGCGCGATGCCGATGCCCAGATCCTGATCCTGGTCCCCGAGATCAACCTGACGCCCCAGCTGGAAGGGAATATCCGCGCGCGCTTCCCCGGCGTGATGCTGGCCACCCTGCACAGCAGCCTGTCCGAGGGCGAGCGCATGCTGCACTGGCTGGCCGCCCACCAGGGCAGGGCACGCATCGTGCTGGGCACGCGCCTGGCCATCCTGTCCTCGCTGCCCCACCTCAAGCTGATCGTCATCGACGAGGAACACGACCCCTCGTACAAGCAGCAGGAAGGCCTGCGCTATTCGGCGCGCGACCTGGCGGTCTGGCGCGCCCACCAGCTGGCGATCCCGATCGTGCTCGGTTCGGCCACGCCCTCGCTCGAGACCTGGCACCACGCCGGCTCCGGCCGCTACCGCAAGCTGGAGCTGCGCGAGCGCGCCGTGCGCGACGCCGTGCTGCCCACCGTGAAGCTGGTCGACATGGAACGCGACCGCCCCAAGGACGGCCTGACGGGCGCCCTGATCGCGGCGCTGCGCGGGCGCCTGGACCGCGGCGAGCAATCGCTGCTGTTCCTGAACCGGCGCGGCTATGCCCCGGTGATCTGCTGCGACGCCTGCGGCTGGATCAGCAACTGCACCCGCTGCACCGCCTTCATGGTGCTGCACCGCCCCGAGCACCGGCTGCGCTGCCACCACTGCAGCCTGGAACTGCGCATCCCGCGCCATTGCCCGACCTGCGGCAACGTCGACCTGCAGCCGCTCGGACGCGGCACCCAGCGCGTCGAAGAAGGCTTGCAGGCGATGTTCCCGGAAGCGCGCATCCTGCGCATCGATGCCGATTCCACGCGCCTGAAGGGCAGCGCGCAGGCGGCCTTCGATACCGTGCACCGGGGCGAGGTGGACATCCTGGTCGGCACCCAGATGGTCGCCAAGGGCCACGACTTCAAGAAACTGACCCTGGTCGGCATCCTCAACCCGGACACCGCGCTGTTCTCGCAGGACTACCGCGCCAGCGAGCGCCTGTTCGCCCAGCTGATGCAGGTGGCCGGGCGCGCCGGGCGTGCCGGGGCGGCCTCGGAGGTGCTGGTGCAGACCCGCTACGCCAGCCACCCGCTGTACGGCGCCCTGATGCGCCACGACTATGACCGCTTCGCCGGCAGCCTGCTGGAAGAGCGCCGCCAGGCCGGGCTGCCGCCCTTCATGTACCAGGCGCTGCTGCGCGCCGAGGCGCCCGAGCTGGCCACGGCGATCGCCTTCCTGGAAGCGGCGCGCGACAGCCTGGTGTCCGACGCGGTGATGATCAACGACCCGATCCCGATGACGATGACCCGCGTGCACAACGTCGACCGCGCCCAGCTGCTGGTGGAGTCCGCATCGCGTCCGGCGCTGCAGGCTTTTCTCCGCGAATGGGTCGAGGTCCTGCGCGCCATGAAGTCGCGCGTGCGCTGGTCGCTCGAGGTCGATCCGCTCGATATTTGAGCGCGTGTGGCCTTCGGTGAGAATTCGCCGTCTTTCGCACTGCTAGACTGTCCTCCACCACGACAGGAGACGACCACCATGCGCGTACCGACCACCGCCATCCTGCTGCTTGCCATGCTCGGCGCGGCAGCCAGTGCCCATGCAGGGACCCGTTCCGGCGCCCTGGCGGTCGATGGAATCCGCAACAGCATCGCGGCGCGCGACTGCACCCTGGCCGTGGACCGGCTCAAGAGCGGCCTGAAGAACGAATACCCGGAAGTCCTGCTGCTGGCCGGTTCGCTGTACGAGAACGGCATTTGCGTCAAGCGCGACTGGGGGCGCGCAGTGGATTTCTACGCGCGGGCGCACGAGGCCGGCGAGAAGGATGCGGCGGCCCGGATCGCGGCCGGCTATGCCGACCCGGCCAACGGTCCGGACGTCGCCGCCGCCCTGTGGTGGGCCCTGAAACATACGCCATTCCGGCCAGCCCCTTGCACGGTCCCGAAAGAGGCCATGGCCGATCCCGACCGCTTCGTGGCGGAACTGAAGGGCTGGCCCCAGGCGCGGCTGTCGACCTGCAATTACCTGGCCGGTGTGATGTCCACGATTGCGGCCGAGGTGAAGTACCCGGAACTGGCGGCGGCCCATGCGATCGGCGGCGACGTGACCCTGCGCTTCCTTCCGGGCGTGCCGCGCATCGAGCTGCAGCGCGGCGAATCGCGCGAATACGAGATGGTGGGCTGGGTCAATGCCGATGCGCTGCGCGACCGCAAGTCGCGCAGGATGGCTGACGGTTTCCAGGCCGCCCTCAGCACCGTGGGCAACCGCGCCCTGGCGCGTTATCCCCACCCGGGCGGCATACCCGAAGATGCCCTGATCACGGTGAAATACAACTTCGGCATGGAGTACGACAGGAAGCCTTGCACGGTCTCCCAACCCTGTTCCCCGAATTAGCGTATCGTTCCGCTGTGATTTTGCGGAGGAAGCGATGAAGAAACTGAACGTGGATGTCGCCATCATCGGCACCGGCACCGCCGGCATGACGGCCTACCGGGCGGCGAAGGCCCAGGGTGCGCGCACCGTGGTCATCGAAAGCGGCCACTACGGCACCACCTGCGCGCGGGTCGGCTGCATGCCGAGCAAGCTCCTGATCGCCGCGGCGGAAGCGGCCCATGCGATGCAGCACAGCGCGCCTTTCGGCGTGCATGCGGGCCAGGTCCGCATCGACGGGCCGGCCGTGATGGAACGCGTGCGGCGCGAGCGCGACCGCTTCGTCGGCTTCGTGCTGGAAGGCGTCGACTCCTTCGCCGACGAAGACAAGCTGCGCGGCCATGCGCGCTTCACCGGCCCGCACACCCTGGTGGTGGACGAGCACACCGAGATCAGCGCCGCGCGCATCGTGATCGCCACCGGCTCCACGCCGCTGCGCCTGCCTGCGCTGGAAAACGTCGGCCCCGGCATCGTCACCAGCGACGACGTGTTCTACTGGGACGACCTGCCGAAGTCGGTCGCCGTGATCGGCACCGGCGTGATCGGCCTGGAAATCGGCCAGGCCCTGCACCGCCTGGGTGTGCGCGTGAAGCTGTTCGCGCGCGGCGGCAGCATCGCCCACCTCAGCGACCCGGAAGTGCTGCGCAGCGCCACCCGCGTACTCACCGAAGAACTCGACATCCAGTTCCAGTCGAAGGTGGTGGGCGCGGTGCAGGACGGCGCGGAGGTTGCGCTCACCGTCAGCGACGCCCTTGGCGAGGAAAAGACCGAGCGCTTCCAGCTTGTGCTGATGGCGGCCGGCCGCACCCCCAACGTGCACGGCATCGGCCTCGAGCACACGGGGCTGGCGCGCGGCGCCGACGGCATCCCGCTGTTCGATGCGCGCACCATGCAGTGCGGGACCAGCCACATCTTCATCGCCGGCGACGCCAACAACGAGCGCCCGCTGCTGCATGACGCGGCCGACCACGGCAAGATCGCCGGCGACAACGCGGGCCGCTACCCGGACGTGCGTCCTGGCCTGCGCCGCACGCCGATCGCGGTGGCCTTTACCGACCCGAACATCGCTACCCTGGGCGCCAGCTACCGCCAGCTCTGCGAAGGCGGCAAGCGCAAGTTCGCGGTGGGCGCGGTCTCCTTCGCGAACCAGGGCCGCAGCCGGGTGATGTTGCAGAACAAGGGAATGCTGCGCGTGTATGCGGAATTCGGCTCGCGCCGCTTCCTGGGTGCCGAAATGATCGCGCCGCGCGCCGAGCACCTGGCGCACACGCTGTCCTGGGCCTGCCAGATGCGCTTGACGGTGGACCAGATGCTGGAGATGCCCTTCTACCACCCGGTGGTCGAGGAAGGCGTGCGCACCGCCCTGCGCGACCTGGCGCACTGCCTGACCAGGGGCGAGAGCGAGGTCGACGCGGCGGACAGCGAGCCGGGGACCTGATCAGTTCAAATAGCTGGCGTCCAGCTTGCCTTCGCCGGCCAGCTGGCGCAGGATGCGCACCGTGTCGATGTCGGCTTCCTGGTAGGCCGAGCGCTTGAAGTCGTCGTACATGGCGTTGGCCGGGTCGGTGTGCTCGCCCTGGCCGTCGTCGTAGCAGAAGCGCAGCAGCAGCACGGCATCGCCGGGCGCCTCGATGACCATCTTCAGGCTGGAGGCGGCGATTTCCCCCTGGGCCGGCACCTCGTAGCGCACTTCCTTCAGCGGCGTCATGTGCACCACGTCGTCGATCACCAGGTCGCCGTAGCGCAGGCGGCGCGTGAAGCTGCCGCTGCTGCGTTCGCCGATCGTGCATTCGTCCAGGTGCGGCACGAACATGGTCGGCGATTCGGCGCGCAGCACCAGCCCGCGCCACAGCTGTTCGATCGAAATGGTGTCGATCAGCGGGTTGAGCGGATCGTTGATCTGGATGAGATGTTCAAATTTCATGGTGCAGTCCACATAAGCCTTGGCGCGGGGCGCCACAAGGGAGAGATGGTACCCGATCGTGGGACGCTTCGTCGCCTCGGTCTCAGTTATTGCCTAAAAATAGGGCATGCTGCTTGCGCTGGAAAAAGGCGATCGCTACCAGGATCGCGAACGAGATCGCCAGCAGCACCAGCGCATAGGAATGCGCCGCCGCATAGTTGAGCTTTTGCGCCTCGTCGTAGAGGGCGATCGAGGCCACCCGGGTCTGGCCCGGGATGTTCCCGCCCAACATCAGCACGACGCCGAACTCGCCCATGGTGTGGGCAAAGCTGAGCGACAGGCCGGTCAGGATGCCGTTGCGCGACAGCGGCAGCACCACCGAGAAGAAGGTCTGGCGCCGGGTCAGGCCCAGGGCCAGGGCCGACTGCACCAGGTCGCGGCTGACGTTGCGGAAGGCCGACTGGATCGGCTGCACCGCGAAGGGCAGGCTGTACACCACCGACCCCGCCACCAGTCCCGCAAACGAAAAGGGCAGGGGATGCCCGAACACCGACAGCCAGGCCGCGCCCAGCGGCTGCTGCGGCGACATCAGCATCAGCAGGTAAAAGCCGATCACCGTCGGCGGCAGCACGATCGGCAGGCTGACCAGGGTTTCGATGAACAGGATGCCGCGCATGCGGCTGGTATTCAGCCAGTTGGCGAGCGGGATGGCGATCGCCAGCAGCACCAGCGCGGTCACCAGCGACAGGCGCAGGGTGAGCGCGAGCGCGTCCCAGAGCTCGGGCGTGAAGGCGAAGCCCGCAGCGGAAAACTCAGTCATTCGCCGGGGGCAGGCCGAAGCCGTTGCGCTCCAGGATGGCGCGCGCCGCCGGCGAGCCGAGGAAGCGCACGAAGCGCGCGGCCAGCGGCTGGCCGGCACCTGCGCGGGTGACGATGGCGCCCTGTTCGATCGGCACCACGCCCGCGTCGCTGATCAGGTGATAGCGGCCCACGCCTGCCATCTTCGGCGCGCGCACGGTGGCCAGCGACACGATGCCCAGCTGGGCATTGCCGGTCTGGACGAACTGGGCGGCCTGGGCGATGTTCTCGCCGATCACCAGGCGCGGCTGCACAGCGTCCCACAACTTGTCGCGTTTCAGCGCGGCCCTGGTGGCGCGGCCATAGGGAGCGGTGTCGGGATTGCCGATGGCGACGCGCGCTACCCGCGGGTCGCGCAGCACGGCCAGCCCCTGCGCCACGTCGAAGCGGGGATCGAGGGTCCACAGTACGATGCGGCCGATGGCGTAGGGACGCAGGGTGGCGCCGTCGGCCGCCCCCACTTTCGCCAGCTGGGCCGGGTAGCTCATGTCGGCCGACAGGAAGACGTGGAAGGGCGCGCCGTTGCGGATCTGGGCGAAGAAGTTGCCGGACGCACCGGTGGACACCTTGACTTCCGCCTCGGGCGCCTCCTTGCGGAACGCAGCCGCCAGCTCATCGATGCAATACGCCAGGTCGCTGGCCGCGGCCACCAGCAAGGGCGCTGCCTGGAGCGGCCCTGCGAGCAGTGTTGCAAACAAGATGACAAGCAATTTTTTCATGGATTCATTTTAGCGCGCCGGCCGACTCATCGTTACAATACCCGGCCATTCTGCAGAAATCTTTCCCATGTCCAACGCACCAAAATTCGGCCTCAACGGGCCGCAAAGCGAAGCCGTGCTCTATCTCGACGGCCCCTGCCTGGTGCTGGCCGGCGCCGGCTCGGGCAAGACGCGTGTCATTACGCAGAAGATCGCCTACATGATCGAAGACCGCGGCTACGACCCACGCACGATTGCCGCCCTGACCTTCACCAACAAGGCGGCCCTCGAGATGCAGGAGCGCATCGCCAAGCTGCTCAAGCAGCCCAAGCAGGCCAAGCAGCTGACCGTGTCCACCTTCCACTCGCTGGGCGTCAAGATCCTGCGCCAGGAAGCGGCCGGCGTCGGCCTCAAGGACAAGTTCTCGATCATGGACAGCGACGACTGCTACACGGTCGTGTCCGACCTGGCGCTGACCACGGACAAGCAGGAAATCCGCCGCATCCAGAACGCGATCTCGCTGTGGAAGAACGGCCTGGTCGACCCGGAAGACGCGATCCGCAACGCCAAGGACGAAGACGAAGCCATGTCGGCACGGGTCTACCGCAGCTACCTGGCCACGCTGCAGGCCTACCAGGCGGTCGACTTCGACGACCTGATCCGCCTGCCGGTGGAGCTGTTCCGCAACAACGAATCGATCCGCGACCGCTGGCAGCGCCGCCTGCGTTATTTGCTGATGGACGAATACCAGGACACCAACACCTGCCAGTACGAGCTGGTCAAGCTGCTGGTGACGGGTCTCGGTAAAAAGCCGATGTTCACGGCGGTGGGCGACGACGACCAGGCGATCTACGCCTGGCGCGGCGCCTCGGTCGAAAACCTCAAGACCCTGCAGACCGACTTCCCCGACCTGCGCGTCATCAAGCTGGAACAGAACTACCGCTCGACCACCCGCATCCTGCAGGCGGCCAATGCCGTCATCGGCAACAACCCCAAGCTGTTCGAGAAGTCGCTGTGGTCCGAGCACGGCCTGGGCGAGCCGATCGAGGTGCTGGGCATGCAGAGCGACGAAACGGAAGCCGAGCAGATCGCCATCATGATCTCGGCCGACCATTTCCAGCGCAAGAACAAGTGGACCGACTACGCCATCCTGTATCGCGGCAACCACCAGTCGCGCGTGATCGAGCAGGCCCTGCGCAAGGAACGCATTCCCTACACCATGTCGGGCGGCCAGAGCTTTTTCGATAAGGCCGAGATCAAGGACATCATCGCCTACCTGCGCCTGATCGCCAACCAGGACGACGACCCGGCCTTCATCCGCGCCGTCACCACCCCCAAGCGCGGGGTCGGCATGGCCACGCTCGAGACCCTGGGCGCATTCTCCAAGCAGTGGAACTGCTCGCTGTTCGAGGCGGCGCGCAAGAACGGGCTGGAAGCCAAGCTGGCCGAGCGCCAGCTGGCGCCGCTGCGCGACTTCTGCCGCTTCCTGCTGGATCTGGAAGACCGCGCCACCCGCCCGGGCCCCTCGGGCAGCGGCGACAATGCCGCCGAGGTGCTGGACGACATGATGAAGGAGATGAACTACGAGCACTACCTGTACGAGAGTTTCGACGACCGCGCGGCCCAGGCCAAATGGCAGAACGTGCTCGAGTTCACCAACTGGCTGAAGGAGCGGGGGCGCGGCGGGCGCGACCGTGACGGCGAAGAAAAGAACCTGCTGGAACTGACCCAGATGGTCGCCCTGATGTCGATGCTCGAGGGCCAGGACGAGGAGCAGGATGCCGTGCGCATGTCGACCCTGCACGCGTCCAAGGGACTGGAATACCCGCACGTCTTCCTGGTCGGGGTGGAAGAAGGCATCCTGCCGCACAAGGGCGACCCGGATGCGCCGGTGGAAGTCATGGCCGCCCGCATCCAGGAAGAACGGCGCCTGATGTACGTGGGAATCACGCGTGCCCAGCGTACCTTGCGCCTGACCTGGTGCAAGAAGCGCAAGCGCGCGGGCGAGCTGGTGCACTGCGAGCCTTCGCGCTTCATCAAGGAAATGGCGCTGGACGTCGGCGACGCCCCGCCCAAGGAAACCGAGGTCCTGAGCCCGAAGGAGCGGCTGGCCAGCCTGAAAGCCCTGCTGGCCATGCCGAAAGCATAAGTATTCGCCGGATACGTTGCGCATAAGCCTTGAAGGGCTGCCAATCGCTGCGCACGATTGAATTCTTATTTGACTTCGTCTGTGCCGCAGGAAATACTTTCCGGAAAGCGAGCTCAGTGTACGAGCGTTCGCGTCCACTTTTTACTGTTAGCGCGCAATGGCAACCGTTTCCGATTTAGAAAATACGCCCCTGTCCGGGCTGAACCACATCGACGCACTGCTCGACATCGGCCCCGACTGGAACTTCGTGACCACGGGCGGCAATACGATTTACTACACGTTCTCGATCAGCTCGGGCAACGAGGTGAATCCGGATACCGGCGTGGCCGTCACCGGGCAGGAGGCATTTACCCTGTCCCAGCAGGCCGCGGCGCGCGTTGCGTTCAATTACCTGCGTGAGGTCACCGGCATCAATTTCGTCGAGACCACGACCGGCACCAGTGCCCAGATCCACCTCGCGAACCTCAACCTCGACGGCGCCACCACGACCGGACTGTGCAGCTGGCAAAGTCCCTATTCCTATGGTGCGGGAAATGTCCTGGTCGACTACAAGCCGAACGCCTACGTCTATCTCGACAACGCCGAGTGGCGCGCCGACAATTTCAACCTCGCGCAAGGCACCTCCGGCTACCAGACCCTGCTGCACGAGCTGGGCCATGCACTCGGCCTGAAGCATCCGTTCGAGGAAAGCGTTCACCTGCCCGCCGGCCAGGACAATACGGCCTATACGCTGATGTCCTATACCGACTCGGGCGGACCGTACACGGCCTTCAGCCCTTACGACATCGCCGCCCTGAACTGGCTGTACGGCGGCGACGGCCTGGGCGGCAAGCTCGGCATCAACTCGACCGGCGGCGGACGCTACTTCACCGGCACGTCCGGCGCCGACCTCCTGAACGGCACGGCTGCCGACGACATGTTCGCCGGCCTGGGCGGCAACGACCTCATCCAGGGCGGCGCCGGCAACGACACGGTCGCCTTCTCGGCCCTGCGCAAGGACGTCAGCTTCAGCGAGAACGCCAGTGGCCAGCTGGTCGCCGTGTCTGCGGCCGGTACCGTCACCATGTCCGGCATCGAGCAGATCAAGTTCAACGACGGGATCCTCCAGCGTTCCCAGCTGCTGTCCGACATCACGCCGCCGTCGGCGCCGACCCTGGCGGTGTCGAAGAACGCCGCCGGCTACACCGCCGGCAGCAAGCCGCTCGTCACCGGCTCGGCCGAAGCGAATTCCACCGTGCGCATCTATGACGGCGAGCGCCTGGTGGCCGAGACCCGCGCCGACGCCAACGGCCTGTTCAGCGTCGTCACCAGTGCCTTCGACAATGGCCTGAACCGTTCGGTGCGCGCCACCGCGACCGATGCCGGCGGCAACATCTCGGAGTTCAGCGCCGCGGTCAGCTTCCACGTCGACGCCACCGCGCCGGTCGTGCCGACCTCGAACGTGGTGCTGGCTGCCGGCGCCAACCAGCCGGTGTTCAGCGGCACCGCCGAAGCCGGCACCACGATCCAGCTGATCCGCATCAGCGACGCCACCGAGATCGGCCGCACCGTGGCCAAGACCGACGGCACCTGGAAGATCGATTCGGTGGCGCTGCCGAACGGCGCCTATGAAGTGGCGGCGGTGTCGGTCGACATCGCCGACAATGCCACCAGTGCGGCGACCCGCATGCAGTACACCGTCAACAGCGCGCTCAACGAGACCGGTAACAGCCTGGCCAACCGCTTCACCCCGGGCGCAGGCAACAATGCCATCGACGGCGGGGCCGGCCTCGACACCGTCGTGTACAGCGGCGCGCGCGCCGGCTTCACGGTCGAGCGCGGCATCTACGGCGTGAGCGTGACCGACAAGAGCGGCGCGCTGGGCGCCGACAACCTGGTCAACGTCGAGCGCATCCAGTTCGGCGACACCATGGTGGCGCTCGACATCGACGGCTCCGCCGGCGAAGTCTACCGCCTGTACCGCGCCGCCTTCGACCGCGAGCCGGACAAGGGCGGCCTGGCCTACTGGATCAAGGCCCTCGACACCGGTAACTTCACGCTGACCCAGATCTCGCAGATGTTCCTGGCCGATAAGGAAGCCCAGGCCCTGTATGCGACCAATCCGTCGGATACGTATTTCGTCAGCAAGCTGTACGCCCACGTGCTGCACCGTCCGGCCGAAGGCGCGGGCTTCGACTACTGGGTCAACGGCCTGAAGCAGGTCTCGCGCGCCGACGTACTGGCCTTCTTCTCGGAGAGCCCGGAAAACCAGGCGCAGGTGATTGGCCTCATCAACAACGGCATCGAGTACCCGCTGGCCTAAGGGCAGCCGCGCGCTTAGCTGGCATAATGCCGGCTTTGCGCGCGGAGTTTGAGCATGAGCCAGGAAGACCGTTTCATCGACATCGAGATCAAGCTCGCGCACCAGGAAGACCTGGTCGAGAGCCTGAACGAGACCATCTACCGCCAGGGCCGCCGCATCGACCAGCTCGAAGCCATGGTCGCCTCGCTGGTGGACCACGTCCGTACCCTGCAATCCACCCGCCAGGGTCCGGTCAACGAGAAACCGCCTCACTACTGACGGCGTTCGCCAGCATCGCGCCGAGCCGCTTGCCCAGGCACAGCAGGGTCAGCGTAGGCGGCAATCCCCAGGGCTGCGGAATCACCGAGGCATCGCACACATAGAGTCCCGGCGCGGCGCGCAGCTCGCTGTCCACGCCTTCGCCGATACGCACGCTGCCGCCCGGATGCGCGGCAAAATGGTGGGTCGTGAACAGCTGTTTCGCGCCCGCCTGTTCCAGGATCGTGCGCGCCATCCCGATCCCTTTTTCAAGACGCCCCCGGTCGCCCGGGCTCAGGCGCTTGTCCACCCAGCGCGGGCCGACCGCGCCGCCGATGTCGTCGCGGATCTTCACCATCAGGCTCAGCGTGCGCCGGTGCGCCGCGAGGCGGTCGACGCGGCCGGCCTGCAGCGCGAAGGCCGCGTACATCGGCGCCGGCAAAGTCAGGTCGGCCAGGGAAATCCCCTCCTGGTGGAAGCTGGCGCCGGCCGCCATCGGCACCTCGGCGCCGCCGTCGAGGTCCTCGACGCTGCCCATCACCGCCACCACCGGGTCGCTGAAGAAGGGCGCAAGGCGCGGGCCCAGGCCGGAGGCATGCAGCAGGCGCGGGCTGCCGATGCCGCCGCCCGCCAGCACCACCAGCGGCGCCCGTGCCTCGCGGTCGGCGCCGTCGCGCCGGAATGCCACGCCGGCCGCGCGGCCGTTTTCCATCAGCACGCGCCGCACCCGGCTGCGGTCCAGCAGCACGGCGCCGTGGGCGCAAGCCTGGTCGACGAAATCGCGCGCGCTCCACTTGGCGCCGTAGGGGCAGCCGTACACGCAGCGCCAGCAGCCGCTGCGGCAGGCCTGGGGACGGATCATCTTGTCGAGCTTTTCCCATTTGAGGCCGGCGGCGCGCGCAGCAAGCATGATGCGCGTGGCCATCGGGCCGACCAGGCTGTCGGGCAGGGGCGCCAGCGGCAGTTCCTCGCTCAGCGCGGCGAGGAAGGGCGCCAGGTCGATGCCGTGGGCCGCGAACATGGCAGGCGGGGGCGGGGCGGCGGTGGCGAAGTTCAGCGCCGAGCTGCCGCCCAGTCCGGTGCCGGCGACCAGCAGCGAGGCGTCGCGGTGCAGCCAGGCGCCGCGGCCGGGCAGCGCCATCGTGGCCATCTGGCCGAGCGTGCCGCGCAGGGGCGCGGCGCTGCCCTGCTCGAGGACGAGGACGCGGGCGCCCGCGCGCGCCAGTTCGCGCGCCGTGCTGGCGCCGCCGGGGCCGGTGCCGACGACGATGGCGTCGAAGGAGGATGCGGTAGAAGTATCCATGGTGTGAAGGCGGATGCTAGCACGCGCTTTTGAAACAAGGCTGATACATGGAGATACATGCCTGATACATACCGTTTTTGTTGTGACGGCATGCGTATTAGTTGCTATGATCTTCGCGCAACGGCTGTCGAGCACGCCCGGCAGCTCCTTCTCCAGCGTCCGAAAGATCCCATGAACCGACCACACCTGTTCATCGTTGCCGCCAGCCTCGCGTTATCGCATGCGGCCGCAGTCGCCGCACCTTCCGCAGCTTCCCTCGATGCCGCCAATCCGTTCGCCCAGCCCAGCAGCCTGCCGCTGAACTACCCGGCTTTCGACAAGATCAAGAACGAGCACTTCCTGCCGGCCTACGCCGCCGGCATGGCCGAGCACCTGCGCGAGATCGACGCGATCGCCACCAGCAAGGCGGCGCCGGCCTTCGACAACACCATCGTCGCCATGGAGCGCGCCGGCCAGATGCTGTCGCGCGTGGCCGCGGTGTTCTCCAACCTGCAGACCGCCAACACCAACGACGTGCTGGACGCGGTCGACCGCGAGATGTCGCCGAAACTGGCGGCCCACAACGACGCGATCTACCTGAACCCGGCCCTGTTCCAGCGCGTGAAGACCCTGCACGACAAGCGCGCCACCCTGGGGCTGGACGCCGAATCGAAGCACCTGCTCGAGCGCGTGTACAAGGAATTCGTGCGCGCGGGCGCCAACCTGTCCGCCGCCAACAAGAACAAGCTCAAGAAGTACAACGCCGAAATCGCCTCGCTGCAGTCCGACTTCTCGCAGCGCGTGCTGAAGGAAGCCAATGCCTCGGCCCTGGTCGTGGACACCCGCGAAGAATTGGCCGGCTTCTCGGATGCCGAGATCAATGCAGCCGCCGCCGAGGCCGAGAAGCGCGGCCTGAAGGGCAAGTACGCGATCGCCATCGTCAACACCAGCAGCCAGCCGGCGCTGTCCAGCCTCACCAACCGCACCACCCGCGAGCGCCTGATGGCCGCGTCGCTGAACCGCGGCAGCCGCGGCGGCCAGTTCGATTCGCGCGAGCTGGTGCTCAAGCTGGCCAAATTGCGCGCCGAACGCGCCGCGCTGCTGGGCTACCCGAACTATGCGGCCTACTCGCAGGAACTCGAGACTGCCAAGAACCCGGCTGCCGTGAACAAGCTGCTGGCCGAACTGGCCAAGCCGGCGGTGAACAACGCACGCAAGGAAGCGGCCGAGATCCAGAAGGTGATCGACAAGGAGAAGGGCGGCTTCCAGGTCGCCAGCTACGACTGGCCGATCTACCAGGACAAGGTGCGCGCCGCGAAGTACAACTTCGACGAGAACCAGCTGCGCCCTTACTTCGAGCTGAACCGCGTGCTGGTGGATGGCGTGTTCTTCGCCGCCACCAAGGAATACGGCATCACCTTCAAGGAGCGCAAGGACCTGCCGGTCTACGATCCGGACGTGCGCGTGTTCGACGTGTTCGACCACGACGGCAAGCAGCTGGCGATCTTCCTGTTCGACCCCTACGCCCGCGGCAACAAGCAGGGCGGCGCCTGGATGAACGAATACGTGTCGCAGTCGCAGCTGCTGGACAAGCGCCCGGTGGTCGGCAACCACCAGAACATCCCGAAGCCGCCGAAGGGTGAGCCAACCCTGCTGACCTACGACGAAGTGCGCACGATGTTCCATGAGTTCGGCCACGCGCTGCACGGCATGTTCTCGAACGTGAAGTACCCGCACTTCTCGGGCACCAACGTGCCGCGTGACTTCGTCGAGTACCCGTCGCAGGTCAACGAAATGTGGGCGATCTGGCCGGAAGTGCTGGCGAATTACGCCAAGCACCACCAGACCGGCGCGCCGATGCCGAAGGAACTGCTGGACAAGGTGGTCGCTTCCAAGAAGTTCAACCAGGGCTACATGACCACCGAGTACCTGGCCGCCTCGCTGCTCGACCAGCGCTGGCACCAGCTCAAGCCGAGCGAGATCCCGAGCGACGTGCTGGCCTTCGAAGCCAGGGCGCTGAAGGAAGCCGGCGTCGACTTCGCCCCGGTGCCGCCGCGCTACCGCACGACCTATTTCTCGCACTCGATGAACGGCGGCTACTCGGCCGGCTACTACGCCTACCTGTGGAGCGAGAAGCTCGACGCCGACACGGTGCAGTGGTTCACCCAGAGCGGCGGGCTGTCGCGCAAGAACGGCGACCACTTCCGCAAGACCCTGCTGTCGCGCGGCGGCAGCGCCGATGCGATGGACCTGTTCCGCAGCTTCCGCGGCCGCGACCCGGTCATCGAGCCGCTGCTGGAGCGCCGTGGCTTGACTGGCAACTAATCCCCTTACGCCGCATCTTCCCGCTGCCACGAGCGGCGGGGCGGGGGCGGCGTGTCGTTCGCAGTACCTAGATAGAAGAGACAATATGATTCGTCCACACGTCCTGCTGGTCGCCGCTGCCACCGCGGCTTCCACCCTGGCCTATGCCGCCCCCGCGTCGATGCTCGAAGCCTCGAACCCCTTCGCCAAGCCGAGCACCCTGCCGTTCCAGTACCCGGCCTGGGACAAGATCAAGAACGAGCATTTCGCCCCCGCCTTCGCCGAAGCGATGCGCCAGGAAACGCTCGAGATGGAAGCGATCGCCAACAACAAGGCCGCCGCTACTTTCGAGAACACCATCGTGGCGATGGAGCGCTCGGGCCAGCTCATGAACCGCGTCGGCGCCGCCTTCGGCACCCTGACCGGTTCCTATACCAACGACACCCTGATCGCCCTCGCCAAGGACCTGGCGCCGAAGCTGTCGGCCCACAATGACGCGATCCGCCTGAACCCGAAGCTGTACGCGCGCATCAAGTCGCTGTACGACAAGCGCAACAAGCTGGGCCTGGACGCCGAGTCGAAGTACCTGATCGAGCGCTACCACACCGACTTCGTACGCGCCGGCGCCAAGCTGTCCGACGCCGACAAGCAGAAGATGAAGGAGATGAACGGCCAGCTGGCCGCGCTGTCCACCCAGTTCGCCCAGAACGTGCTGAAGGAAGCCAATGCCTCGGCCCTGGTGGTCGACAGCCGCGCCGAACTGGCCGGCATGTCCGACAAGGCGATCGACGCCGCCGCCGCGGAGGGCAAGAAGCGCGGCCTGGACGGCAAGTTCGTGATCCCGGTCGTGAACACCACCCAGCAGGCCGGCCTGTCGGTACTGACCAACCGCGCCACCCGCGAAAAGCTGCTGGCGGCCTCGCTGGCGCGCGGCTCGCGCGGCGGCGACTACGACAACCGCGAGGTCGTGCTGAAGCTCGCCAAGCTGCGCGCCGAGCGCGCCGTGCTGCTGGGCTACCCGAACCACGCGGCCTATAACCTGGAAGACCAGACCGCCAAGAATACCAATGCCGTTAACCAACTGCTGGCCGACTTCGCCAAGCCGGCCGTGAACAACGCGCGCAAGGAAGCGGTCGAGATCCAGAAGGTGATCGACCAGGAGAAAGGCGGCTTCCAGGCCGCCGCCCACGACTGGGCCTTCTACAGCGACAAGGTACGCGCCGCCAAGTACGCCTTCGACGGCAACCAGTTGAAGCCGTATTTTGAACTGAACCGCGTGCTGGTCGACGGCGTGTTCTTCGCCGCGAACAAGGAATTCGGCATCAGCTTCAAGGAGCGCAAGGACCTGCCGACCTACGACCCGGACGTGCGCGTGTTCGACGTCTTCGACCACGACGGCAAGCAGCTGGCGATCTTCACCTTCGACCCCTACGCACGCTCCACCAAGCGCGGCGGCGCGTGGGCCAATGCCTGGGTCCCGCAGAGCAAACTGATGGGAACCAAGCCGGTCATCGCCAACAACCTGAACATCGCCAAGCCGGCGGCCGGCGAACCGACCCTGTTGACCTACGACGAAGTGCGCACCACCTTCCACGAGTTCGGCCATGCGCTGCACGGCATGTTCTCGGATGTGAAGTACCCGCGCTTCTCCGGCTCGCGCGTGCCGCGCGACTACGTCGAGTTCCCGTCGCAGGTGAACGAGATGTGGATGACCTGGCCGGAAGTGCTGGCCAACTATGCGAAGCACTACCAGACCGGCGCGCCGATGCCGAAGGAACTGCTGGACAAGGTGCAGGCCTCGCAGCAATTCAACGAAGGCTTCCGCACCACCGAGTACCTGGCGGCTTCCCTGCTCGACCAGGCCTGGCACCAGCTGTCGCCGAAGGAGATCCCGCTAGATGTGCTGGCCTTCGAGGGGGACGCGCTGAAGAAGGCGGGCGTGGACTTCGCCCTGGTGCCGCCGCGCTACCGCACCACCTATTTCTCGCATACCTTCGCGGGCGGCTACTCGGCCGGCTACTACGGCTACCTGTGGGCCGAGAAGCTGGACGCGGACACCGTCAACTGGTTCAAGGAAAACGGCGGCCTGACTCGCAAGAACGGCGACCACTTCCGCAAGACCCTGCTGTCGCGCGGCGGCACCATCGACGCGATGAAGATGTACCGCAACTTCAGCGGGCGCGATGCGCAGGTGCGTCCGCTGCTGGAACGCCGTGGGCTGACGGGCGAATAATCCGCCGCGTCATCGCGTAAAATCAGGGGAACCATGCCGGCGGCATGGTTCTCCTTTTTTTATGGCCTATGGCAGCAAGCGATGAGTGTTCAGTCTCTCCACGGTATTACCTTAGAATCCCTGTTAACCCGCCTCGTCGAGCATTACGGCTGGGAAGGCCTCGGCCGCCGGATCGACATTAATTGTTTCCAGAAAGACCCGAGCATCAAGTCGAGCCTGAAGTTTTTGCGTCGCACCCCATGGGCGCGCGAGCAGGTCGAGGCGCTGTACCTCGAGACCCGCTTCACCAACTAGCGAGAGCGACATGCTGAACGAGAACGAGAACCTGAATGAGCGCAATACCAGCCTGAAAGCGCACCTGAAAGCCCTGCACCGCCAGTTGCAGGAAACCGACAACGTCGATCCCGAACTGGAAACCCTGCTGCGCCAGCTCGACGGCGACATCGACCGGGCCCTGGCGCGCCAGGCCGAGAGCGAGCTCGACCTGAACACCTATGGCCTGTCTTCGCGTACCCAGGAGCTGGCGGCCCGCTTCAATGCGAAGCACCCGACCGTCTCGGCCGGCCTGCGCCAGCTCGGCAATATGCTGTCCAACATGGGAATCTAAGGACTAGCTGAGCCTACTGCCGTGCAGCAAGTCATTGATAAGTAAGCCATTTTTGGGTCGATGGGGCGACCCGAAAACGGTTTTCCGGTACAATACCGGCCAATGAACTCCCCAGTAAATCTCTTTGCGAGCGTGCCGAAGCGCTCCAGCCGCGCTGTCGCCGCGCCTTTCCTCCCGATGTCCCGTGCCGAAATGGACAAGCTCGGGTGGGATTCGTGCGACATCATCCTGGTCACCGGCGACGCCTACATCGACCATCCGAGCTTCGGGATGGCGCTGGTCGGCCGCCTGCTGGAAGCACAGGGCTACCGCGTCGGCATCATCAGCCAGCCGGACTGGACCTCGGTCGAGCCTTTCCGTGCGCTCGGCAAGCCGAACCTCTACTGGGGCATTACCGCCGGCAACATGGACTCGATGGTCAACCGCTATACGGCCGACCGCAAGATCCGTTCCGACGACGCCTACACCCCGAACGCCGAGCCGAACAAGCGTCCGGACCGCGCCGTCACCGTCTACTGCCAGCGCGCCCGCGAAGCCTTCCCGGGCGTGCCGGTCATCGCCGGCAGCATCGAAGCCTCGCTGCGCCGCATCGCCCACTACGACTACTGGTCGGACAAGGTGCGCCGCTCGGTGCTGTTCGAATCGAAGGCCGACCTGCTCATCTTCGGTAATGCCGAACGCGCCCTGGTGGACGTGACGCGCCGCATCGCCGCCGGCGAGAGCATCAAGAACATCCGCGACCTGCGCGGCACCGCCTTCCTGGTGCCGCACGGCTGGCTGCCCGACGAAGAGTGGAGCGTGCACAACTCGACCCGTGTCGACGTGCCGGGCCGCGTCGACCCGCATCCGAGCCCCTACGCGATGGCGCAGGAAGACACCACCGCCTGCGCCACCGAGAACGCGCAGCCGGAACCGGTAGTAAAGCCGGTGGTGATCATGACGCGCGAAGAACGCCAGGCCGCCGCCCGCGAAAAGGCGAGAAAAACCGTGGTGCGCCTGCCGTCCTTCGAGACCGTCAGCACCGACCCGGTGATGTACGCGCACGCCTCGCGCGTGTTCCACCTCGAGTCGAACCCGGGCAATGCGCGCGCCCTCGTGCAGCAGCACGGCGACCGCGACGTCTGGCTGAACGCGCCGCCGCTGCCGCTGGCCATGGACGAAATGGACAACGTCTACGACCTGCCGTACGCGCGCGCCCCGCACCCGAGCTACGGCAAGGCCCATATCCCGGCCTGGGAAATGATCCGCTATTCGGTCAACATCATGCGCGGCTGTTTCGGCGGCTGCACCTTCTGCTCGATCACCGAGCACGAAGGCCGCATCATCCAGAGCCGCTCGGAACCCTCGATCCTGCGCGAGATCGAACTGATCCGCGACACCACCAAGAACTTCGCCGGCACCATCACCGACCTGGGCGGCCCGACGGCCAATATGTACCGCCTGGCCTGCAAGGACAAGAAGATCGAGGAATCCTGCCGCCGCCTCTCCTGCGTGTACCCAACGATCTGCAGCAACCTGGGCACCGACCACAGCAAATTAATCTCTTTGTACCGCAAGGCTCGCGCCATCCCTGGGATCAAGAAGATCCTGATCGGTTCCGGCCTGCGCTACGACCTGGCGGTGCGCTCGCCCGAGTACGTGAAGGAACTCGTCACCCACCACGTGGGCGGCCTGCTGAAGATCGCGCCGGAGCACACCGAGCAGGGCACCTTGTCGAAGATGATGAAGCCGGGTATCGGCGCCTACGACGAGTTCAAGCGCCTGTTCGACAAGTACTCGATCGAGGCCGGCAAGAAGCAGTACCTGATCCCCTACTTCATCGCAGCCCACCCGGGTTCGACCGACGAGGACATGCTGAATTTGGCCCTGTGGCTGAAGAAGAACAACTTCAAGCTCGACCAGGTGCAGACCTTCACGCCGACGCCGATGGCGATGGCGACCACCATGTACCACTCGGGCAAGAACCCGCTGGCGAAGGTGACCGAGGATTCGGAAGTCGTCGAGACCGCGAAGAGCGGCAAGACGCGCAAGCTGCACAAGGCCTTCCTGCGCTACTACGATCCGGAGAACTGGCCGGTCATCCGCAAGGGCCTGCGCCGCATGGGCCGCGCTGACCTGATCGGCAACGGCGAGCGCCACCTGGTGCCGGCGACCGACGAGGGCGCCACGATGGTGCGCGAAGACCGGCGCGTGCCGGGTGGCGTACCGAAGGGCCGCACGATCGAGGTGGCGCCGAAGCGTGCCGCACGTGGCGGCGAGCGCAAGCCTGCGTCGACGCCCTTCGTGGCGCCGCCGTCGAAGGTCAAGCCGTCGATCCTGTCGACCATCAAGAGCAAGCCAAAGCGTTAATTCATAATCCGGCGTTCGGCGTCGGCGCCCCGCGCCGTTCGCGCGCGATGTCCAGGTCCACGCTGGCCTGGCGCGTGCGCAGCGCGCGCGCATAGCGGTGCCGCGCGCGCAGGCGCGGATTGGTCACCAGCCGGCCCAGGGTCTCGCCCACCACCATCACCACGCCCAGCAGCGGCAGCACCAGCATCAGCCCGACCACGCCGGCCAGCGCGCCGCCGATGAAGATCATCAGTACCGTCACCAGCGGATGCACGCGGATGCTGCGCCCCAGGGTCAGCGGCATGAACACGAAGTCGTCCAGCAGGCGCACCAGCACGAACACGCCGATCGCGCCGTAGGCGATGAAGGGATTGCTGGGCGCATCGGTCGAGGCCACGATCACCACCAGCACGCAGCCGACCACCGAGCCCACGAAGGGGACCCAGGCCAGCACCGCCGACATCAGGCCGAGCAGCAGCGGCGACGAGACGCCGATGGTCCACAGGCCCAGCGCCAGCACCGCGGTATCGAGCACGGTCAGCTTGAGCAGGCCGTCGAAATAGCGGCGCGCGGTCTGGTCGACTTCGTGCAGCAGGTACAAGGCGCGCTCAAAGTAGGCGTTCGGCACTGCGCGCGCCAGGAATTTCTTGAAACGCAGGCCGTCGCGCAGGAAGAAGAAGGTGAGGAAGGGCGCCAGCAGCAGCGAGGGCACCCAGGTCGCCAGCGCCACCAGGATCTCGCCCAAGTGCTTCTCGGCGAAGTTGTCGGTGTGGGTGCGGAAGATCGCGTTGACGGTCGAGGTCAGGTGCATCTCGGCCAGCAGCGGGAACTTCTTCTCCAGCAGGGTCATGGTGTTGTGCACGAAGGCGATCCCGCCGTCGAGGTAGAGGCCGACCGTCTTTTCCCAGGAATCTTCTTCCGGCCCGCGGCTCCACGAGAAGGCGGCGGTCAGGGCCAGCGTGAGGAAGGCGAAGAACAGCAGGCAGACCAGCATCGCCGCGGCATTGCGGCTATGGCCGGCGCGCACCAGGCGCTGCATCGGCCCGACCAGGATGTAATGCAGCACCCCGCCGAAGAGGAAGGGCAGGGCCAGCCACAGCATCTGCTGCACGACCAGCAGCAGCACGCAGGTGGCGGCGATGATCCCGGTCCAGACCACCGGACCGGCGCGCTCGCTGCTGTTCATAGGGCTTCCAGCTGGGGACGGCCGGTGCCCATCCATTCGCGCAGGCGCAGGCCGATGTGGCGTGCCAGCGCCAGCGAGATCTTGTAGCCGATCACGGCGTCGGTTTCGAGCAGCCCCAGGAAGTCGGCGCGGAAGAACACCGCCATCTCGCAGGGCTCGACGGCGCGCGCCTGGGCATTGCGCGGCGAATTGTCGAGCAGGGCGAGGTCGCCGAAAAAGCTGCCCGGCTCGAGCTCGGCCACGACCTGGTTGCTGCCCTGGTGGAGCTTGTTGATCACTACCCGGCCGCTCATGATCAGGTACAGGGCCTGGCCTTCTTCGCCTTCGTCGAAGACGATTTCGTCGGTCAGGTAGCGGCGCTCGTGCAGCAGGCCGTCGACGATTTTCAGTTCCAGGGGCGTCAGCGTCGAGAACAGCGAGGTGTTCTTCAGGCGATGCAGGCGCGGCGACATCTTGGGCGGCTTGAGGAAACCGAAAATCACGATTGCTCCGGAATGGTGCGTTAGGTTGTTGTCGGATGATTATCCGCTATCAAGTGCTGCTGTGCATCAAAAACTGTGTCTCGGAAGTGTCTCGGTAAAAAGTGTTGCGCTTTGCTCATGTTGGTTTGTTGTCTGTTCAATTGTACGGCCCCGGGCGATAAAACCGTGTAACATTAATTCTCTGCGGAAATATATATTGTACGTTTAATATGATTGTAGTGTTGGCATCGCCGCTTCAGCACCGGGAACCGTCGTGATCGACATCCCTTCCTTTGTATTGGCGCTTGGCGTCGGCAACATCGCATTCGCCGTGCTCATGGCCGGCTACACCCATGGCGCCGCGCCCAGTCCGGGGCTGCGCCTGTGGATGTGGGCACGCTTCGGCATCGGCCTGTGCCAGCTGCTCGGATGGAGCCGGCCCTACCTGGACATGCCGGCGCTGAACGGCGTCGAGGGCGCCAGCTGGATTCTCGCGATTTCGCTGGAGGTGGCCGCTTACTGCATCTTCTTCGGCTTCGAACGTTGGCAACGCATCCTGGTGCCGGTGTCGGCGCTGGCGCTGGCCGTCGTGCTGGCGGCCGGCAGCGCCGGCGCACCGGTGCGCCACCTGACCGCGCTGGTGGCCGGCGTGGTTGCCCTGTTCGCTGCGGCGATGGCCTCGATCCTGTTGCGCCCGCGCCGCCGTGCATCGCTGCTGCAGCGGATCATCGGCGTCAATGACGCCGTGTTCGCGGTATCGGTGGTCCTGTGGGCCGTCGGTTGCCTCGGCAAAGTGGGTCCGGCCGGGCAGTGCACCGCACAGGAATACGCCTACCTGGCCGGCTACCTCCTGATGATCGTGAACGGCTTCGGCTTCCTGTTGCTATGCAAGGAGAAGGACGATGCCGAAATGGCGCGCCTGGCCACCACCGACAGCCTGACCGGCCTGCCGAACCGCCACGCCTTCCTCGAGCGCGCCGAGCAGGCGCGCCAGGCCGCGCTGCGTCAGCGCCAGCCGCTGGCACTGGCGATGATGGACATCGACCATTTCAAGCAGATCAACGACCGCTTCGGACATGCCACGGGAGATGAAGCCCTGGTCGTGTTCGCCCGTATCTTGCGCGAGACCCTGCGTGCGCATGAGACCGTCGGAAGGTTGGGCGGGGAAGAGTTTGCGATGGTGTTGCCGGCGACGGATTTGGGCGGGGCCTTGCATGCTGCGGAACGGCTGCGGCAGGCGGTGCGGGAGGCGATGGTGATTACCAGCGGCACGCCGTATACGATGACGGTCAGTATCGGGGTGGTGGTGCTGGATCCGAACGAGACGCTGGGGATGGGGCTGGCGCGGGCGGATCATGCGCTGTATGCGGCGAAGAGTGGGGGGAGGGATCGGGTCGAAGCTGGCAGACCGCAGCAGCGTAGAGCCTGACATCTCAAAGCGGACCGGGCTCGCGGCCCGCCGTAATCCTCCCCACTGGGGAGGATTACTCCGCAGGGACGAATGCTCTGATAGAAAAGAAAAAGGGTCCGACTTCTCGGACCCTTTCCTTTATAACTGGCGGAGCGGACGGGGCTCGAACCCGCGACCCCCGGCGTGACAGGCCGGTATTCTAACCAACTGAACTACCGCTCCGTTTACTCTGATCATTACTTCGATCGACCATCTGAATTGCGTGGTGGGCGCTGAGAGGCTCGAACTCCCGACCTAATCCTTGTAAGGGATCCGCTCTACCAACTGAGCTAAGCGCCCGGCTTTCTATTCAGAGGTTTCTGTCTGACGCTTGTCATTGCGTCCGAAGAGGCCCGAATTATAGAGGTTGGAATTCGAGGTGTGCAAGGGTTTTTGAAAAAAAATTGAAAACCCCGGTTTTCACCGTCGCGGCGCTTTTGTGTGAAGATCATGGCTTGCCCCAGACGAGAACCGACCATGCTCACCGCCCACCCGCTGCTGCTGCACCTGTTCGAAGCCGCCATGGCCGCCGCCGATCCCTATCACCTGATCGCGCCGCACCTGCCGCCGCCGCCAAAGGGACGGACCCTGGTGCTGGGCGCCGGCAAGGCGGCCGCGCGCATGGCCGAGGCGGTGGAGCGCCACTGGCAGGGGCCCTTGGCGGGCCTGGTGGTCACGCGCTACGGCCATGGCGCGCCGACCCGCCACATCGAGGTGATCGAAGCCGGCCATCCGGTGCCGGACGCCGCCGGCGAAGCGGCGGCCCGGCGCATGCTGGAAGCGGCCGCGGGGCTGGGGCCGGACGACCTGGTGCTGTGCCTGGTGTCGGGCGGGGGCTCGGCCCTGATGTCGCTGCCCGCGCCCGGCATCAGCTTCGAGGAAAAGCGCGCGCTGAACCGCGAGCTGCTGCGCTGCGGCGCGCCGATCGGCGAGATGAACCGCGTGCGGCGCCACCTGTCGGCGATCAAGGGCGGGCGGCTGGCGCTGGCCTGCCATCCGGCGCGCGTGGTGACGCTGGTGGTGTCGGACGTGCCGGGCGACGATCCGGCCGTGGTCGCCTCGGGGCCGACCGTCCCCGACGGCAGCACCGGCCTTGACGCGCTCGCCATCCTCGAGAAATACGGCATCGCCGTTTCCGACAAGGTCCGTGCGCTGCTGGCCGATCCACAGCTGGCCGCGCCGTTGCCGGGCGACCCGCGCCTGGCGCGCAACGAGACCCATGTCATCGTCACCGCCCAGCAAGCGCTCGATGCCGCGGCCAGTGCCGCGCGCACCGCCGGCTATGCGCCGCTGATCCTGTCCTCGAGCATGGAAGGCGAGGCGCGCGAGGTCGCGCTGGTGCATGCCGGGATCGCGCGCCAGGTCCTGCAGCATGGGCAGCCCTTGCCCGCGCCCTGCGTCATCCTGTCCGGCGGCGAAACCAGCGTCACCGTGCGGGGACAGGGCAGGGGCGGGCGCAACGTCGAATTCCTGCTGGCTTTGGCCGTCGCGCTCGACGGCCTGCCGGGCGTGCATGCGATCGCCGCCGACACCGACGGCATCGACGGCACCGAGGACAATGCCGGCGCCTGGCTGGCGCCGGGCACGCTGGCGCGGGCACGCGCGCAAGGCCTGGATGCGCGGGCGCGCCTGCTGGACAACGACGGCTACGGCTTCTTCGGTGCGCTCGGCCAGCTGGTGGTCACGGGCCCGACTCGCACCAATGTCAACGATTTCCGCGCCATCGTCATCGAAACGGATGTGTTGTAACAAGGTTGCAAAAAGCGCCAAACGTTCCGTTTCTCCTTGCTATTGCACGTATTCATCATTGACAATACGCGCTTTATCAAACCGGCAAGCTTAAGACATCCGCAAGATGCACTGCCGAAGACAAGAGAGAACGGGGACATCGGTTCTTTTATCAATCCACAGGAAAAACTCCATGATGAAGATGTCCAAGATGCACAGGCGCGTTCTGGCCGCACTGGCACTGACCGCCGCCATGCCGGTCCAGGCCCAGACCACCGCGGCCAGCCAGGCCCCGGAATTGCAGACCGTCACCGTGACCGCGCAGCGCCGCACCGAAAACATCCGCGAAGTACCGGTGTCCGTCACCGCGCTCAAGGGCGAAAAGCTCGACGTCCTGATCTCCGGCGGCGAAGACATCCGCCTGCTGGCCGGCAAGGTGCCGAGCCTGAACGTCGAATCCTCCAATGGCCGTACCTTCCCGCGCTTCTACATCCGCGGCTACGGCAACACCGATTTCAATACCTTCGCCTCGCAGCCGGTCTCGCTGGTGTATGACGACGTGGTGCAGGAAAACCCGATCCTGAAGGGCTTCCCGATCTTCGACCTGGCCAGCGTCGAAGTGCTGCGCGGCCCGCAGGGCACGCTGTTCGGCCGCAACACCCCGGCCGGCGTGGTCAAGTTCGAATCCGAGCGTCCGAAGCTGGGCAAGACCGAGGGCTACTACAACCTGTCGCTGGCGAGCCGCGAAACCGCCAACGTCGAAGGCGCGGTCAACGTGCCGCTGTCCGACAAGTGGGCGATGCGCGTGTCGGCCGTCGGCCAGCACCGCGACGACTACGTCGACAACTTCGCCGACGTGGCGAAAAACCAGAAGCGTAACGAACTCGACGGCTACAACGAGCACGCCGAGCGCGTCCAGTTCCTGTACAGCCCGGACAGCAGCTTCAACGCCCTGCTGAACCTGCACCAGCGCAACACCAACGGCAGCGCCCGCCTGTTCCGCGCGAACCTGATCCAGAAGGGGTCGAACAAGATCGTCCCGGGTTACGACCTCGACAGCATCGTCACCAACGCCGACAACTGGCAGCGCCTGAAGACCAACGGCGCCAACCTGCGCCTGAGCTGGGACCTCGGCAGCGTGCGCCTGTTCTCGATCACCGGCTACGAGCACGTCAGCGACTACTACAGCCGCGGCGACATCGACGGCGGCACCCCGGCCGGCCCGGGCTTCATCCCCTTCCAGGTCCAGACCGGCGGCTATATCAGCGACCTCGACCAGTACACCCAGGAATTCCGCGTCGAATCGCAGAATGCCGGCCCGCTGAACTGGCAGACCGGCCTCTACTTCTTCGACGAAGACGCGACCGGCGGCAGCGACAACTTCAACAACGCCGGCGCGCGCACCTCGCGCCTGGTCAGCAACCAGAAGAACGACGCCTGGGCCGCCTTCGCCTCGGTGAACTACACCATCAGCCCGGACTGGACCGTCCGCGGCGGCGTGCGCTACACCAAGGACGAGAAGGAATTCGGCACCCTGGTGAACGAAAACGTCACCCAGATCGGCCCGCGTTCGGTGAGCACCAGCCAGGACAAGTTCAACTGGGACCTGTCGGCAACGTACAAGCTGAGCCCGACCGTGAACGTCTACGGCCGCGTGGCCACCGGCTTCCGCGCCCCGAGTATCGCGGCCGCCTCGGCCGCGGTGCCGATCACCGTCGCCGATTCGGAAACCATCACTTCCTACGAGCTGGGCCTGAAGGCCGACCTGTTCGAGCGCCGCGCCCGCACCTCGTTCTCGGTGTATGACTACACCGTCAAGGACCAGCAGCTGACCGTGGTGGGCGGCAATTCGAACGTCAACCGCCTGATCAATGCCGACCGCACCAAGGGCAAGGGCGCCGAGTTCGACTTCGAAGCGGCCGTCAGCACCGCCCTGCGCGTGAGCGCCGGCGCGAGCTACAATTACACCCAGATCCGCGACGCCAGCCTGTCGGTGAACCGTTGCGGTTCGTGCACCGTGACCGATCCGGTGAACGCCGCCGGCCGCGTCGTCATCAACGGCAACCCGCTGCCGCAGGCGCCACGCTGGACCGTCAACGCGACCGCCCGCTACGGCGTGCCGTTCCGCGACGGCGAGCTGTACTTCTTCACCGACTGGTCCTACCGCAGCAAGATCAACTTCTTCCTGTATGAAGCGACCGAGTTCGAAGGTAGCCCGCTGACGGAAGGCGGCGTGCGTCTGGGCTACATCTTCGGTGGCGGCAAATACGAAGTGGCAGCCTTCGGCCGTAACGTGCTCGACCAGCGCCGCATCACCGGCGCCATCGACTTCAACAACCTGACCGGCTTCACCAACGAGCCGCGCCAGTGGGGCGTGCAGTTCAAGGGCAACTTCTGACCTATCCCCATCCTATGACGAGGCCGCGCTTGCGCGGCCTTTTTTGTTCTTGAGCCCGGCCAAAATGTGCTTCTTTACCCTATCAAAAGAGAAAGCATTTTGAGATATATCAACACAATTGTGGCATACGTTATTTGCCAAAATTAACGTTTCACCGAAGAAAACGTGTTTTTGCAACAGTTGATTGTCACAGTGTTGTTAATACACCGAAATTGTATCGGATTGTCACGCACAACCTCTTCCTTTCGTATTACGCTGTTTTTCGCCGCAATCAGACGGCGCCGGCAAGACCGGAAACCAATGACACAGGCGAGGGTCATTTCGCTTGACGGAAAACACTAATAAGGAAGAAACATGAAGCAATCGCATTCGATTCATCCTGCAATGTTGAAGATGTGCGCTGCAATCTCGCTCGTATTCGTGGCGGCTTCGGCCGGCGCAGCCGAGCAGAAATTCATCGTGGAGACAGACCGTATCATTGTGAAGTACAAGGACGCAGTGCCGGATGGCAAGGACGCTGCCAAGGATGCGGCCAAGGCCGCCAAGGTGGCCCTGAAGGCGGATCGCAAGGCCAAGCTGGACCGTGCAGGCCAGGAATTCGGCATGACCGTTGCCGAGAGCCATGCGATCTCGACCGGCGCCCACGTGTTCAAGCTGAACGGCCGCAAGCACCTCGACGAGGTGAAAAAGCTGGCCGCCGAAATGATGGCGCGCGACCCGGAGATCGAATACGCCGAGCCGGACCGCATCATGACCCACATGGCGACGGCGAACGACCCCTACTACGCCCAGCAGTGGCACTACACCGACACCACCGGCGGCCTGCGCCTGCCGACCGCCTGGGATCTGTCGACCGGCAGCGGCGTGGTCGTGGCCGTGATCGACACCGGCTATCGTCCGCATGCCGACATGAGCGGCCAGAACCTGGCAGGCTATGACTTCATCAGCACCGCCACCGTTGGCAACGACGGCAACGGCCGCGACAGCGATGCGAGCGATCCGGGTGACTGGGTGGCCGCGGGCGAATGCGGCACCGGCTCGCCGGCCTCGGGCTCGAGCTGGCACGGCACCCACGTGGCCGGCACGATTGCCGCCAAGACCAACAACAGCCTGGGCGTGGCCGGTGTCGCATACAACGCCAAGATCGTACCGGTGCGCGTGCTCGGCAAGTGCGGCGGCTACACCTCGGACATCGCCGATGCGATCACCTGGTCGTCGGGCGGCACCGTGAGCGGCGTGCCGGCCAACGCCAACAAGGCGAAGGTGCTGAACATGTCGCTGGGCGGCACCGGCGCCTGCGACGCCACCACCCAGACCGCGATCAACGGCGCCCGTTCGCGCGGTTCGGTCGTCGTCGTGGCGGCCGGTAACGACAACATGAACGTCAGCAACGCCAGCCCGGCGAACTGCTCGGGCGTGATCGCCGTGGCAGCCACCGGCAAGACCGGCGGCCGTGCTTCGTACTCGAACTACGGCACCCTGGTCGACGTGGCGGCGCCTGGCGGCGACGGCAGCTTCAGCGTGATCTCGACCCTGAACGCGGGCACCAGCTCGCCGGGCGCCGACAACTACGCCGGCTACCAGGGCACCTCGATGGCGACCCCGCACGTGGCCGGCGTGGCTGCGCTGATGTTCGCCGCCAAGTCGACCCTGACCGTGGACGATGTCGAAAGCATGCTGAAGTCGAGCGCGCGCGCCTTCCCGGCGACCTGCTCGGGCTGCGGCACCGGCATCGTGGACGCGACCGCGGCGGTGAATGCGGCGCTGGGCACGACCCCGCCGCCCGGCCCGACCATCACCGAAGTCGAGTCGAACAACACGACCGGCACCGCCAGCCTGATCTCGACCAGTGGCACCACCGTCAACGGCACCATGGCAAGCACGACCGACACCGATTACTACCGTGTCGATCTGCCGGCCGGCAAAACGCTGAGTTCGGTCCTGACCCCGGGTCTGAGCACTGCCGACTATGACCTGTTCGTGTACAACAGCGCAGGCACGCTGCTGGGCAAGAGCGAGAACGGCGCAGGCGCGGTCGACAGCTACGCCACCGCCAACACCGGCACCACCACCTCGACCCGCTATGTCCGCGTGGTCTACTACAGCGGCGGCACCGGCGCGACCAACGGCAAGTACACCCTGAAGATGACCTGGTAAGTCAAAGGACGAAGCGGCGCGCTCCCCTGCGCCGGCTTCATCCGGAACGCGCGGCTTGCCGCGCGTTCTTTTTGCCGCGCGTTCTTTTTGGCAATGGGATGGACCCCCCTCCCGAAACGGCATCGATGTGCCAAAGTGGAAGTGTCAACTGACCACGACATCGAGGGGGGCGTCATCATGAAGATTACGACAATTGGCATTGACTTGGCAAAGGATGCATTCCAAGTTCACGGCATAGGTGAGCAAGGCATGACGCGGCTGATGCCGAGGCCGTCTGCGAGGCAGTCCGTCAGCCAACAATGCGCTTCGTCCCGATCAATACGGTCGACCAGCAGAGCATTCTTGCGGTGAGGTACTCTGATTTTTTCGGACACTCTTGTTTGGTAAAGTTCACCAACAGGAGCTTTTATGATGACATTGAAGAAGACGTACACCCCGGAACTCAAGGAAGAAGCCGTGAAGCTG
>NZ_JCASIE010000007.1:0-209645 GCF_059685865.1 Telluria sp. ZB4P36 | reverse complement strand
CGTCAACAATCGCATCAAGGTCATCAAGCGCATGGCCTACGGATTTCAAGACGCATCCTACTTCTTCCTGAAAATCAAGGATGCGTTCCCCGGGAAAGTGCGATGAACCTTTTTTTTTGCTGCTGGCGCCGCTTACGCCGCTTCGTTCACTTCCTGGCGCAGGATTTCCATCCACCTTTCCAACTGGCGCTGGACATCCCTGGCAGGGAACTCGATATGCCATTTGGGGTGGTCCACATCCCTGACCTGGAGAAAGAGGCCGGTATTCGCCCGGTTTTCACGCTGCTGCCGTAGATTCTCGGCCACCGCCACCATCCCCGCCGTGACCGAAGGCGAGGACCTGATCATGCCGCCGGAGGCGATATTGGTTTCCCATGAGCGGATGTGCGCGAATGGATAAACCTTGTATTCGCCATTGGAGATCAGGTGGACCTCCTGCCTGGACGAGTCGAGGGCGATGCCGGATTTCTCATGGAAATGATTGTAACGAAAACCCGACAGGCGATCCCTCAGGGAGTTGTCGGCTGTCGGCTTGCCGGGACCCTTCGTCGCCTTGATCAGCAGCCATGCGGCCCATGCCAGCAGTCCGAAGCCGAACAGCTTGGACGTTGCGGAGGAAAAGGAGCCCAGGGTATTGAGTCCGACAAAGGCGAGAAGGGCGGGGAACAGGTATTTTTTCATGCTTGCCGTCCGCGATCAGAGGGGGAATTTGCAGCTCAGGCCGTCGATACTCGCTTCGATGCCGGACGTGAGGGCCGAAGACATCGCGGCATATTTCGGGGAGGTCGCCTTGAAATCGAGGTGGGCCATGGCGACATCACGGGTGTCGATCACCATGAAGAAGGTGTCGGAGGCGCTGACCGAGACCTTCGAGTAGACCGGGAAGCGGTAGGGCGCTTGCAGCGACCTGGTGTTCGTGCCCGAAGCCAGGCTGATCTTGCCGTCCGCGGCAATGCTCAGCGTGCATTCGGCGTTGCCGAACGTGGACTTGCCCTTGATTGTCCCCACCATGCACTGGTAAAACTCCCCGGACTGGACCGCATTGGCATCGGGGCAGGCCGCCAGGGTGGCGACGGTCAAGACCGGAAGCGGGACCGCCGGCTTGTAGGCGGTGTAATAGAAGCCGCTGCCGATCACGGGCGCAAGCAGATCCTTGTTTTCCGGGCTTTCGCCGAACCCGGCCAGGACGCTTGACGGGCTCGCCAGCCCCTTGTCCAGCACGCTCACCCAATAATCGTAGCCTGCCTGGTCGGGCGCGCGATGCAAGACGTTCTGGTAGAACTTCGCGATCATCTCCGCATTGGTGGGGCGGGCGCCGTACAGCGCGGCGAACTCCTGCGAGCTGACGAAGCCCGCGGCGACGGTGTCGAGCGACATGCCCTTGTCCATCTGGTCGATCCAGAAGCCGAGGCCATCGTAGTCGGGCGTCCGGTTGAACGCCGCCTGGTAGATGCGGTATGCCTTTCCCGCCGTGCCATCGATATCGAAGGCGATGGCGATGTCGGTGAACAGCAGGCGCTTGGGAGCGACCAGGTTCACCACCCCTTCCTGTCCGACCAGGTCGGTAACGCTGACGCCGTTCGCGGTCTTGGCGATGGTGTAGTTCGCGCGCTTTCCGTTGAAGGTCGTCACACCGGTCGCGGCGGTGGTGGTCGCGAGCGACCTGCCGGATTGCATGCCGACGCCCGGGGGCGCTTCGGGTCCGCCGCAGGCGCTCAGGGCCAAGCTCGCAAGCACGGAAAAAGAGATACGGGACAGATTCATGGCTATTCCAAGGAGGGTTGGACGGTTCGCCAGCCGGAAGCTGGGAGGGTATGCATGAATTATCCCGTGTTACCAATCTATTAATCCATGGAACGAATGTACTAAGGCATGCGCCATGAATTGCATGTTTTTCAACATAGGCCTAGCATGGCGACCTTTAATCACCGTGCAAGATTTGCTTCTTGTTATTGCGATGAATCAGCATGCCAGCTTGATACTGAGCCTGTACGAGATTGCCCAGCATACAGGGCAGGTCGAGTGCAAAGAAGAAATGATCAAGGAGATCAAGCGCGCCCTGACATTCGACGCGGCCCTGATCGGCGACCTGGGAATCTTCGGCGACCGGCTCATCCCGACCGGCGTCCACCTGCACAATGTGCCGGCCGAGCGGCTTGCCGAGCGCCAGAGCATGCTGGGCGAGGAAATCATCACCCGCGACGGTCAGGTCACGACCCGTGATCCGGCACTGAGCGCCACCTTCAGTAAGCGCGGAAAGAGCGTGGCAACCGACATCGCCAGCAGCACGCACGACCGTGCCGTGCTTGCCTATTGCCGCAAGTTCGAGACGGCCCATTCGCTGACCTTCGTCTCGGATCGCAACCTCCCGGGGCGGGTTACCGCGATCTCGTTCTGGCGCGCGTCCCGGCGCGCCCGCTTCAGCGACGATGCTGTCGCGCTGGCCGACCTGGCGCTGCCGCACATCATCCAGGCGCGCCAGATCAATGAGCGGCTGGCGGTGCATGCCGCACAGGCACCTTCGACCAGCGTGATCAGCGACCTGAGCGGGAAAGTGTATTTTGCGCACGACGACGCGATCGGCCTGCTGCAGGAAGAGTGGCCGCAGTGGTCACCGCCGATGCTGCCCGAGCGGCTGGTCGCGGCCTTGCGCTCGGATCGTGCGCAGAGCTACCTGGGCCGGCGGCTCGCCATACGCACCAGGGTCGAAGGCAGCGTGCTCAATTTGTCGGTAGCGCGGCGTGCGTCGGCGGCATCGACGCTCACGCCGGCAGAACTGCGCAGCGCCGCGCTGGCCGCCCGGGGCCTGCAATACAAGGAGATTGCCAGGCAGCTGGGGCTGTCGCCGAGCACGGTACGCAATCAGCTCAGCAGTGCGTACCGCAAGCTGGACGTTGCCAACAAGACCAGCCTGTCGCGCGCGCTGATGGAAGCCGGGATCCTGCCGCATCCATGCGCGTGAAGGCGCCGACAAAAGGCAAAAAAAACCACCGCTGGGCGGTGGCGGTGAGGAGCGGATCGCGACGCCTTACAGGGTCGCCAGCGCTTCCGAACCGTGGCTCTCGGCCTTGGCCGGCGCCGGGGTGACGACAGGGGCGTCAACCGGTGCCGCTGCGGGAGCCTGCTTGACCACGGTCGTTTCCGGCAGTGGGCGCGGGTTGGTGGTCGGCACCTTGTGGCCCTTGGCGACCTGCTTCAGGCGCTTGTACTCGGCCAGCACCTTGGCGCCATAGCCGGAATCGCTTTCCATGTCGGCGGCGCCGACATAGGTCTTCAGGCCGCCTTCGACGGAACCGGTGCGCTTGACGTAATCCTTCAGGATCAGGGCGCCGACCTTGATGTTGGCGACCGGATTCAGGGCGGCTTCCTGGCCGCCGACCTGTTCGAACTTGTCGTGATGGACCTTGGCCATGACCTGCATCAGGCCCTTGGCGCCCATCGGGCTTTCGGCGAAGGGGTTCAGCCCGGATTCGATCGCCATCACCGCCAGGATCAGGAGCGGGTCGAGCTTGACCTCGTGCGCCGTCATGTAGGCGGTCGAGACCAGCATGTTGGCGGCGTCGCTGGCGACGCGGTAGCGCTTGCTCAGCCAGGAGGTAACCCATTGCTGCTGCTTGCTGTCGCCGAGGTGCTGGGCGCCGGCATGGGGCGCTTCGATCGCTTCGGCGACTTCCGCGAGCGCAGGCGCCGGGACGGCAGGGGCCACGGCGACGACTTCAGGCTCGGGATGGAGCATGTCCGAGACGCGCTTGGCGACGTCTTCGTTGGTGTAGAGCAGCGCGAGCATCGCGATTGCCGAGAGACCGAATACGGTCAGGGTGTTGCGTGCGGTGTTGAACATACCGCGTGCCGCTTTGCTCACGGAAGACAACGTGACTGGCTGGCTGGCCATGGATTGCACGAGCCTTGCGCTCGTGATGAAACGATGGATCATCGAATTCCCCTTGTCGCGGCAAAAAGCGTCCTGTCACGGCTGTCTAGGAAGACGCGCTGTGTTGGGTAACTGAATGCCGTGCATCAGAAATATCGTAGGTCGCCGCGGTGCGGCCGACTAACGCCGTCATTGCTTTGCTACAGCTGGCTGCTTTGAAACCCGTGCGGGTGGAACCAGTGGCTCAACAACTGTCTCGGGGGTTTGGGCAGACGCCCAGTGAAAACACTCCTCAAAATGTCATGTGGGGCCCCGACCCCGTGAATGCATGAGAACAGCTAAAATCATGTCGAAACGATTGCCTGCCTCATCAAGTAGGACGGATTCTAGTGGGTCCTTTATACCAAGTCAACCCTAGCACGATCCGCTCTTATTACTTTTAGTTCTGATTGCCAAGCCGAAATTTTAGAAAGGCTTGCTAAATCAACTACTTGGCATGGTGCCTTGAACAAGCTTCTACTGACGAGATAACGATCAAAACTTGATGAAATATTCAGATTTGCGGGACTTTATGGCGCAGCTCGAGAAAATGGGCGAGCTGAAACACGTTGGCGTACCGGTGTCGCCCCACCTCGAGATGACGGAGATCTGCGACCGTACGCTGCGCGCCGAAGGGCCCGCGCTGCTGTTCGAAAAGCCGACCGGCCACACGATCCCGGTGCTCGGCAACCTGTTCGGCACCCCGCGCCGGGTGGCGCTCGGCATGGGTGCGGAAGACCTGGGCGAACTGCGCCAGATCGGCCATGTGCTGGCGCGCCTGAAGGAGCCGGAGCCGCCCAAGGGCTTCAAGGACATCATGGGCCTGGGCTCGCTGGTCAAGGCGGTGTGGGACATGGCGCCGAAAGAGGTGCGCGGCGCGTCGTGCCAGGAGATCGTCTGGGAAGGGCAGGACGTCGACCTGGCCCGGCTGCCGATCCAGCACTGCTGGCCGGGCGACATCGCGCCCCTGATCACCTGGGGCCTGGTGATCACCAAGGGGCCGCACAAGAAGCGCCAGAACCTGGGCATCTACCGCCAGCAGGTGCTGGGCCGGAACAAGGTGATCATGCGCTGGCTGGCGCACCGCGGCGGCGCCCTCGATTTCCGCGAACACGCGCTGGCCAATCCCGGCAAGCCGTATCCGGTCGCGGTGGCGCTGGGCGCCGACCCCGCCACCATCCTGGGCGCCGTCACGCCGGTGCCGGACAGCCTGTCCGAATACCAGTTCGCCGGCCTGCTGCGCGGCCAGCGCACCGTGCTGGCGAAAGCCATCGGCAGCGAGCTGCGGGTGCCGGCATCCGCCGAGATCGTGCTGGAAGGGCATATCTACCCGGACGCGAACCACCCGTCCGGCTTCGAGCACGCACTCGAAGGCCCCTATGGCGACCATACCGGCTACTACAATGAGCAGGACAGCTTCCCGGTGTTCACGATCGACCGCATCACGATGCGCCGCGATCCCATCTATCACTCGACCTATACCGGCAAGCCGCCCGACGAACCGGCTGTGCTGGGCGTGGCCCTGAACGAAGTCTTCATCCCGCTGCTGCAGAAGCAGTTCAGCGAGATCACCGATTTCTACCTGCCGCCGGAAGGCTGCAGCTACCGCATGGCGGTGGTGCAGATGAAGAAACAGTACGCCGGCCACGCCAAGCGCGTCATGTTCGGGGTCTGGAGTTTCCTGCGCCAGTTCATGTACACCAAGTTCATCGTGGTGGTGGACGAGGACGTCGACGTGCGCGACTGGAAAGAGGTCATCTGGGCCATCACGACCCGGGTCGACCCGACCCGCGACACGGTCATGGTCGACAACACCCCGATCGACTACCTCGACTTCGCTTCGCCGATCAGCGGCCTCGGCAGCAAGATGGGCATCGACGCCACCAATAAATGGCCGGGCGAAACCAACCGGGAGTGGGGCGTCCCGATCGCCATGACGCCGGCAGTGAAGGCGCGCGTCGACGACATCTGGGGACAGCTGGGCATCTGATCCTGTCCACTGCCTGGGGAGCCGGCGCCTCGGTTCCCCTATTTCCCGTCATGGGGTATAATGGCCGCTGGCGGGCCCCTGCGCATTGCGGCATGGTTTACCTGGTCAGGTCGGGAACGAAGCAGCCAAAGCCGTTCACCGCAAGTGCCGCAGATCAGGCTCGCCTCTTTACTCTTCCTCGCGTTTCACGCGTCAAGCATTCCTCCTTGCCCTCTTCAATCCATAATTGCCGCAAATCCGGTAATTCGTCGCGTTTACTGCGCCCGAACCGCATTTGAATCGTTAATTTAATCGAATTTCCACATGGAAATTGTCGATTCTGTTCCAATGTTGATCTTGATAAATCAACAGGGGGCGAAGCGTGGAAAAGCAGAGTGTCGACGGCGTGCTGAAGGCGAGCCATGTGCGGGCCGATTACCTGATGTGCGGGATCCTGTGGGGCTTGTTCGCCCTCGGGCTGGCGCTGTCCGGCCTGCACGACACCCTGCGCTGGGCCTTCCTGGTCGGCTTGCCGGCCGCGCTGCTGCCGACCGTGGCGATCGCCCTGCATGGCGGCACCCGCCTGTCGCGCGTCATGGTGGCGGTGGCGATGATGGTGTTCTGTGCCCTGCACATCCACCAGGCCGCCGGCCGCACCGAGTTGCATTTCGGAATTTTCGTGCTGCTGGCCTTCCTGCTGTGCTACCGCGACTGGGCCGTGATCGTCGCGGCCGCGATCGTCGTGCCGCTCCATCACTTCTCATTTACCTACCTGCAGGAGCTGGGCTTCGGCGTGCGCTGCCTGAGCGAGCCGGGCTTCGGCATCGTGCTGGTGCATTCCGCCTATGTCGTGGCCGAGGCCGCGGTGCTGTGCTTCCTGGCCCAGGTGCTGCGCCGCGAAGCCCTGCAGTCCGCCGAGTTGCGCGTGAGCGTGGCCGCGATGGCGAACGAAGGCGGCCGGATCGACCTGCGCGCCGCCGCGCTGCCGGCACGCAGCACCAGCGGACGCGCCCTGCGCGACGTGGTGCGGCTGCTCGAGGGCGCCCTGGCCAGCGTCCAGCGCAGCGTGCAGACGACCAGCGCCACCTCGGTGCAGCTCGCTGCCGGCAATGCCGAACTGGCGACCCGCACCAGTGCCCAGGCCGAATCGATCCATGCTACCGTCCGCTCGATGGCCGAGCTGACCGGTACCGTCCAGCAGAACGCCGAGCGTGCCAACGCGGCCAACCAGCTGGCCGGCAGCGCATCGCAAGTCGCCGCCCAGGGCGGCGAGGTGGTGGCCAGGGCGGTGCAGCGCATGGAAGCCATCGATGCCTCGTCGCGCAGGATCGCCGACATCATCACCGTCATCGACGGCATCGCCTTCCAGACCAATATCCTGGCCTTGAACGCGGCCGTGGAAGCGGCCCGGGCCGGCGAGCAGGGGCGCGGTTTCGCGGTCGTGGCCGGCGAGGTACGCAACCTGGCGCAGCGATCGGCGACGGCGGCGCGCGAGATCAAGGCGCTGATCGGCGAATCGGTGTCCCAGGTGGAAGCCGGCAGCCAGCTGGTGCGCCAGGCCGGCGCGACCATGGAGCAGGTGGTGGACAGCGTGCACCAGGTGTCCGCCTTAATCGCGGGCATCAGCAGCGCAAGCCGGGAGCAGGCCGCCGGGATCGCCGCGATCGGTGACGCCATGCACGAGATGGATGCGGCGACGCGCGACAACGCCGGGCTGGTCGAGCAGGCTGCCAGCGCGGCCGGCTCGCTGGAAGCGCAGGCGCGTCACCTGGCCGAGGTTGTCAGCGTGTTCCAGCTTGGCCGGCACGCGGACCGGCCCGCTCTCGGCATCGGCTAAGCCCGGGCAAATGTTGTAGCCGGGCACGGCCGCGAATATGCGCCGCACGCGCCAACTGCGGTAAAATCGCGGCATGTCCTATCAAGTCCTCGCCCGCAAATACCGTCCCAAGAACTTCGAAACGCTGGTCGGCCAGGAGCACGTCGTCCGTGCCCTGACCCATGCGTTGAAAACGGGCCGCCTGCACCACGCCTACCTGTTCACGGGGACGCGCGGGGTCGGCAAGACGACGCTGTCGCGTATCCTGGCAAAGTCGCTCAACTGCGTCGGCCCGGACGGGCAGGGCGGCGTCACCGCCGAGCCCTGCGGCGTGTGCGAAGCCTGCCGTGCGATCGATGCCGGCCGCTTCGTCGACTACATCGAGATGGATGCGGCATCGAACCGCGGCGTCGACGAGATGGCCCAGCTGCTGGAGCAGGCGGTGTACGCGCCGAGCAATGCACGCTTCAAGGTCTACATGATCGACGAGGTGCACATGCTCACCAACCACGCGTTCAACGCGATGCTCAAGACGCTCGAGGAACCGCCGCCCCACATCAAGTTCATCCTGGCGACCACCGACCCGCAGAAGATCCCGGTCACGGTGCTGTCGCGCTGCCTCCAGTTCAACCTCAAGCAGATGCCGCCGGGCCACATCGTCGGCCACCTGGAGAACATCCTCGGCCAGGAAGGCGTGAGCTTCGAGCAGCCGGCCCTGCGCCTGCTGGCGCAGGGCGCGCACGGCTCGATGCGCGACGCGCTGTCGCTGACCGACCAGGCGATCGCCTATGCCGCCGGCCAGGTGACCCTGGATGCCGTGCAGGGCATGCTGGGCGCGCTCGACCAGTCCTACCTGGTGCGCCTGCTGGATGCGCTGCTGGCCCAGGACGGCGCCGACCTGATGGCGGTGGCCGACGAAATGGCCAGCCGCAGCCTGTCGTACAACGGCGCGCTGCAAGACCTCGGCACCCTGCTGCACCGGATCGCGCTGGCCCAGTCGGTGCCGGCGGCGGTGCCGCAAGACTTGCCGGAACTGAACGACATCCTGCGCCTGGCCCAGGCCTTCGACGCCCAGGAAGTGCAGCTGTATTACCAGATCGCGGTCCATGGCCGCAACGAGATCGGCCTGGCGCCGGACGAATACGCCGGCTTCACCATGACGCTGCTGCGCATGCTGGCCTTCCGTCCGGGTCAGGGCGGCGCCGAGCAGGTGGCGGCGCCGGCGGCGGCGGCGCCGGGCGCGGCCCCGGCGGCACGGGCGGCGGCGGTGGCCGCGGCCAGCCATGCGGCGGTGGCGCCTGCAAGGCCCGCTGCGCCGCCTCCGGCCCAGGCGGCGGCTCCCGCAGCGCCCTCGGCCCCGGCCCCTGCCATGACCTCGGCGCGCGCCGCGATCAATGCGGCGCTGGAAGCGGCCCGCGCCGCATCCGGCGGCCGGAATGGCGGCGGCGCCAGGCCGCGCACCGAAGCCCCACCTGCACCGGCGCCGGCCGCACCGGCACCGGCCGCGCCGCCGCCGGCGCCGGGTCCCTCGGCCGCGCTGCAGACCGCTCCGGCCAGCCGTCCGGCAGCGGGCGGCACGCCGCCATGGGAGCAATCCCAGCCGCAGGCCGTCCAGCCGCCGCAGATGCAGGCGCAGCCGCCGCAGGCGCGCATGCAGCAGGCGCCGTCCGAAGACGAGCCGCCTTCCTGGGTCACCGAATTTTCCGACGACACCGCCGTTGCCGCCGATGCGCCCGCGGTCGTGACGGGCTTGCCGCATGCGGCTAGCGCGCCCGCGCAGATGCGGGCCCCGGCCGCGCCGCCGCATGCCTACGTCGTCACGCCGGTGCCGGCCATCGGCTGGGACGGCAACTGGCCGGCGCTGGCCGCCGGCCTGCCGCTGCGCGGCGTGTCCCAGCAGCTGGCCCTGCAGACCGAGCTGATCGAGTGTATTGCCCACGAACAGGCCGCGACCTTCCGCCTGCGCGTGCCGGTCGACACCCTGCGCGCCAGCGGCAACAGCGAGAAGCTGACCGCCGCGCTGCAGGAACGCTTCCCGGCGGTGCGCGTCAGCCTCGATACCGAGATCGGCCCGGTCTGGTACACGGCCGCGGCCGAAGCCAAGGCCGCGCGCGAGGAGCGCCAGCGCCAGGCCGAAGCCCTGGTCGCCGCCGATCCCTTCGTGCAGGCGATGGAACGCAGGTTCGACGCCTTCGTCGTGCCCGGTTCGGTGAAGCCGGCGGCAGCCTGACCTATTTGAATAACCCACTTTGGCACTATTGGAGAAACCGACCATGATGAAAAACCAGCTCGCAGGCTTGATGAAACAGGCGCAAGCCATGCAGGACAACATGAAGAAGGCGCAGGAGCAGCTGGCTCAGATCGAAGTCGAAGGCCAGTCGGGCGCGGGCCTGGTCAAGGTCGTGATGACCTGCAAGAACGACGTCAAGCGCGTCACCATCGACCCTTCGCTGCTGGGCGACGACCGCGACATGCTGGAAGACCTGGTCGCGGCCGCGTTCAACGACGCCGTGCGCAAGGCCGAAGCCACGTCCGCCGAGAAGATGAGCGGCCTGACCGCCGGCATGCCGCTGCCGCCGGGCTTCAAGATGCCGTTCTAAGGAAAGGCGCGCATGTCCAAGTCGCTCGACTTCCTGACCGAGGCGCTGCGGCGCCTGCCCGGCATTGGTCCGAAGTCGGCGCAACGCATGGCCTTCCACCTGCTGCAGCATGACCGCGAAGGCGCGGCCATGCTGTCGCGGGCGCTCTACCAGGCCGTGGACACGGTGCACCACTGCGCCATGTGCAATACATTTTCCGACACCGAAGTGTGCGAGCTGTGCGCCGACGAGGCGCGCGACCGCGGCCTGCTGTGCATCGTCGAAACCCCCGCCGACCAGATGATGATCGAGCAGACCCTGACCTTCAAGGGCCTGTACTTCGTGCTGATGGGACGGCTGTCGCCGCTGGACGGCATCGGTCCGCGCGACCTGCACCTCGACAAGCTGGTCGGGCGCGCCACCGATGGCGTGGTCGGCGAAGTGGTGCTGGCAACCAACTTCACCAACGAGGGCGAAGCGACCGCCCATTACATCAGCGAAATGCTGAAGGCGCGCGGGCTGAAGGTCAGCCGGCTGGCGCGCGGCGTGCCCGTCGGCGGCGAGCTCGAGTATGTCGATGCCGGCACGATAGCGCGCGCCATGCTCGATCGCCGCAGCGCATAATTCCCCTGACACGACGACCCGGTAGCAGGGTGCCCTGAGCCTGCGTGCGCGCAAACCTGGCCGGTGGACCGCTGCTATCGTGGCACTTTCAGCGGATCCCTACATGCATCTTGTCGACATCACGATGTTCTATGCCGCCGAGGGCGGCGGCGTCAGCACCTACCTGAACGCCAAGGCACGCTGGCTTGCGCGGTATGGCTGGGCACGGCATACCATCTTCAGTCCCAATGTCGGCGACGACGAGGCGCCCAGCCTGGTGCGGGTGCCGGCGCTGCCCTTGCCCGGTCTCCACGGCTACCGCATGCCGGTCTCGGTGGCGGCGGCGGCGCGGCGCCTGCGCGCGGCCGAGCCCGACCTGATCGAGGCGGGCGACGCCGGCCACAGCGCCTGGGCGGCGCTGCGCCTGCGCCAGCAGCTCGGCATCCCGGCCATCGCCTTCTACCATTCCGATCTGCCGCGCCTGGTGCAGAACCGCTTCGGCGACACCATCTCCCACGGCAGCTGCAAATACCTGGCGCACCTGTACCGCGAGTTCGACACCGTGCTCGCGCCCAGCCGCCTGATGGTGCACCAGCTGGCCGACATGGGCGTCACCCACGCCCTGCACCAGCCGCTCGGCATCGACAGCGAGATATTCCACCCGCGCCGCCGCCGCGACAGCCTGCGGGCCGAGCTCGGCCTGCCGGAAGACACCCGGCTGCTGGTCTATGCCGGCCGCTTCACCGCCGACAAGAAGCTGCCTGTCCTGATCGAGGCCGTGCGCAAGCTGGGCAAGCCCTACCACCTGCTGCTGGTCGGCGGCGGGGCACAGCTGGCCCGGCATGCGCAGCTGAGCTTTATGCCCTTCCAGCGCGACCAGCGCACGCTGGCCGGCCTGCTGGCGAGCTGCGACCTGCTGGTGCATCCGGGCGACTGCGAAACCTTCGGCCTGATCGTGCTCGAGGCGATGGCCTGCGGCTTGCCGGTGGTGGGGACGGGCGGCGGCGGCGTGGCCGAGCTGGTGGACGAGCAGACCGGCATCCTGGCGCGCCCGAACGACGCCGACAGCCTGGCCGGCGCCATCGAGGCGATCTACGGCCGCGACCTGGCGCGCCTGGGCGCCAATGCGCGCCGCAAGGCGCACGAGCACTACGACTGGAGCCAGGTCTTTCCGCAACTGATGCACCGCTACGGCAGCCTGCTCGCCTCGCGCCAGGGTGCGCAGCGCGCGCTGGAGCGCCTCTGTGTGCCCGACTGACGCCCCGGACGAACGGCCGGTCCTGTGCGTCTCGATCCACGACGTCGCCCCGGTTACCTGGGACGAATGCGTGCGTCTTGCCGAAGCCTTGCGCGCGGTGGCCGACCTGCCGCTGAGCTGGCTCGTGGTGCCCCAGTACCACCGCGCCGGCGGCGATGCCGCCCGCATGGAAGCCGGGCTCGAACGGGCCCTGGCGCGCGGCGACGAACTGGTGCTGCACGGATTCACTCACCTCGATACGGCGCCGCGCGGTCCCGGCCTGGGCGAGCGCTTCCTGCGCGGCAGCTACAGCATCGAAGGCGAGTTCGCGGCCCTGCCCGCCATCGAAGCGGCGCGCCGCATCCAGCGCGGGCTCGACTGGTTCGCCGAGCGCGGCTGGCCGGTGCGCGGCTTCGTGCCGCCGGCATGGCTGATGGGGGAGGGGGCCTGGGAAGCCCTGCACGGCTTCGACTTCGACTACACCACGACCTGGAAGCGCTTTTACCTGCTCCATGGTGGTGCCGGCGGCAGCGGCGGCGCGCTGCTGTCACCGTCGCTGGTCTATGCCGCGCGCAACCGCAGCGGACGGCTGGCTTCGCCGCTGCTGGCGGACCTGCTCGCGCTGGCGCTGGCGCGCCGTCCGCTCATCCGCCTGGGCCTGCATCCGCCGGACGTGCGCCATCCGCGGCTGCTGCGCCATGCGCAGGCCACGGTCGAGGCCCTGCTCGCCACCCACACGGCCATGACCAAGGCTGGGTTCGCGCGGCGCCTGCGCGCGATGCTTGCTTACCACTGATTTACCAGTAAGGTCCCCAATAGCCGCCGGCCCGCCAATGACGTGGGCCGAAACCGCCGTAGTACGAAGGACCGGAGTGGCGTAGTTCCTCGCGCGTACTGAGCTGCAGCACGCAGTGGCGCCACTGGTCGCTGTTCTCCGCGTAACCCAGCCGTGAACAGGCCGGACCGTAGATGGTCATCAGCTCGGCCATTTCCGCCTGCATGCGCTCGGCGCGCTGCTGCGGCGTGCTGCAGGCCGCGAGCGTCAAGGTCATTGCCACTACCGCACACTTTGCCATTTGCATGATGAACTCCTTTGCCCGCCTTTCTGGCGGCCTGCTTCCAGTATAGAACTGCTTTGGGGATGCGTCGGGCATATATCAATCGTGCATGACCCCGGTCCGCCCCGGACATGACAAGATCGGGTCGCCGGGGCAGACTAATTTCTGGCAAGATACGCGCAAAAAAGGGGGAGAAACCGAGATGCGACAGCGCCGATGGAAGACCTGGACCCTGCGTGGACTGGCCGGCTTGCTGGCGCTCGTCGTCCTGGCCCTGCTTGCCGGGTGGCTGGCCCTGCGCGCCAGCCTGGCCCAGCTCGACGGCAAGCGCGAGGTCCCCGGCCTGCAGGCCGAGGTGACGGTGGCGCGCGATGCCGCCGGCGTCCCCCTGATCAGCGGCGCCAGCCGCGCCGACGTCGCCTATGCCACCGGTTTCGTCCACGCCCAGGAACGCTTCTTCCAGATGGACCTGCTGCGCCGTACCGCCGCCGGCGAGCTGGCCGAGCTGTTCGGTCCGCGCGCACTGCCGCTCGACCGTTCGCGCCGCCTGCACCGTTTCCGCGCCCGTGCCCGGCTGGCCCTGGGACGCCTGCCGGCAGCCGATCGCGCCCTGCTGGACCGCTATGTCGCCGGCGTCAACGACGGCTTGCGCGCACTGCAGGCCAAACCCTTCGAATACTTGCTGACCGGCACCGAAGCCCGGCCCTGGAGCGCCGCCGATTCGCTGCTGGTGATCTGGGCGATGTACATCGACCTGCAGGGCAACCAGGCGCCGCGCGAACTGGCGCGCGGCTGGCTGCGGGCGCACAGCGACCCGGCGCAGCTGGCTTTCCTGCTGCCCGAGGCGAGCCGCTGGGACGCGACCCTCGATGCCGGCGCGGCAAGCCCGGCCCTTGCCCCGATCCCTCCGAAGGCGCCGGCCTGGTGGGGTGCGCCGGCCGACAAGCCCGTCGAACTGGCGGGCGCCGCCTTCGCCGACTCGGTCGGCAGCAACAACTACGCGGTGGCCGGTAGCCGCAGCGCCGGCGGCGGTGCCATCGTCTCGGACGACATGCACCTCGGCCTGCAACTGCCGAATATCTGGTATCGCCTGGCCTTGCGCTTTCCCGACCCCGGGGGCGGGCAGCGCCGGCTGGCCGGCGTTTCCTTGCCTGGTGCGCCGCCGAGCATCATCGTCGGCAGCAACGGGCAGGTGGCCTGGGCCTTCACCAACAGCTATGCCGACCTGGTCGACCTGGTGGCGCTCGGCCTCGACCCGGCGCGTCCGGGACAGGTGCGCACGCCGGCCGGCTGGGAGACCCCGGTGAGCTACGTCGAGATGATCGCTGCGAAGGGCGCGCCGGCCGAGCGCTTCGTGGTGCGCGAAACCTCGCTGGGCCCGATCTACACGGCCGGCGGGCGCCAGTACGCGGTGCACTGGATCGCGCACGACCCGGCCGCCATCAACCTCAGGCACATGGCGCTGGAGACGGCAGGGAGCGTCGACGAGGCCCTGGCGATCGCCGCGATCGACGGCATCCCGGCGCAGAATTTCGTGGCGGGCGACGCGGCCGGCAACATCGGCTGGACCATCGCCGGCCTGCTGCCGCAGCGCGCCACGGCGCCGCTGGCGAGCACTTTCCCGCTGGAAGAGGGCGTGCCGACCTGGAAGGCGCTGCTGGCGCCGCAGCGCTATCCGCGGGTGGTGAATCCGGCCGACGGCCAGCTCACGACCGCCAACAGCCGCCAGCTGATGGGTGACGGGGCCGCCCTGATCGGCGACGGCGGCTTCGACATCGGCGCGCGCAACCGCCAGTTGGCCGGGGGCCTGCGCGCGCTCGGCTCGACGCTGGACCTGCGCCGGGTCCACGAGGTGGCGCTCGACGACCGCGCCCTGTTCATCGCGCCCTGGCGTGAACGTGCATTGCGCGCGCTCGATTCCCGGGCGCTGGCAGGGCAGCCGCAGCGCGCCGAGTTCCGCCGCCTGCTCGCGACCAGCTGGAACGGCCGCGCCGGCATCGATTCGGTCGGCTACCGGCTGGCGCGCAACTATATGTGGGCCCTGAACGAGCAGCTGTTCGGCCGTGCCAACCAGGCCATCGACGCGCTCGAGCCGAAGACCACGCTGGCCACCTCCACCACCCGCTGGCCCGAGGTGGTGGCGCGTCTGCTCGACGCCCGGCCCGCCGGCTGGCTGCCGCCCGGCCATGCCGACTGGCGTGCGCTCGAGCTGGCCGCCATCGACCGCGTGATCCAGGACTTGACCAAGGACGGGGAGCCGCTCGCGAACGCCACCTGGGGCCGGCGCAACCGCGCCGCGATCGCCCACCCCATCAGCATGGCGGTGCCGCTTCTCAAGCCACTGCTGGGGGCGCCGGCCGACCAGCTGGCCGGCGATTCCAACATGCCGCGCGTGGCCGGGCCGAAGTTCGGGCAGTCGGAGCGCATGACGGTGTCGCCGGGGCGCGAGGAGGAAGGCCTGTACAACATGCCGGGCGGGCAGAGCGGGCACCCGCTGTCGCCGTACTTCCTGTCGGGGCACGCGGAGTGGGTGGAGGCGAAGCCGGTGCCGCTGCTGCCGGGGGCGGCGAAGCATACGCTGCGTTTCCTGCCTACTTCTCCGGCAGCAGCAAGGGGGCCTGCAGCATCCCGCTAATCGCCTCGGCACTCGACGGGTGCCCCAGGTAGTAGCCCTGCACCATGTCGCAGCCATACTGCTCGAGCAGCAGCAGCTGTTCGCCGGTCTCGACGCCCTCGGCCACCACCACCATCTTGAGGCCGTGCGCCATCGCGATGATGGCGCGCGTGATGGCCGCGTTTTCCGAATCCTGGGGCAGGCCGTTGATGAAGCTGCGGTCGATCTTCAGCGCGCGCACGTCGAAGCGTTTCAGATAGTTCATCGACGAATAGCCGGTGCCGAAGTCGTCGATCGACAGGTAGACGCCGATGCCGCGCAGCCGTTCCAGCGTGACCAGGGTGGCGCGCGCATCGTCCATCAGCGTGCCCTCGGTCAGCTCCAGTTCCAGCAGGCGCGGCTCCAGGCCGGCATCCAGCAGGGCCGAGTGCACCATTTGCGACAGGTTCTCGTCCTTGAACTGCTTGGCCGACAGGTTGACCGCCATGCGCAGCGTGCGCTGGGCGTGGCGCTGCCAGGACCTGGCCTGGCGGCAGGCGGTGCGCAGCACCCATTCGCCGATCGGCACGATCAGGCCGGTCTCCTCGGCCAGCGGGATGAATTCGGTCGGCGGCACCAGCCCGCGTTCCGGATGGCGCCAGCGCACCAGCGCCTCGACCCCGACGATTTCCGAGCTGCGCACGTCGCGCTGCGGCTGGTAGACCAGGTACAGTTCGTCGTTCTGCAAGGCCTTGCGCAGCCCGACCTCGAGCTTCACGTGACTCATGATCTGCATCGTCAGCGAGGAGCTGTACAGCTTCGCGTTGTTCTTGCCGCAATTCTTGGCGTGGTACATCGCGGTGTCGGCGAACTTGAGCAGCGAGCCGCAATCGTCGCCGTCTTCCGGGAACAGCGAGATGCCGATGCTGGCGGTGACGAAGATCTCGTTGCCCTCGATCAGGAAGGGCCGCCGCATGGCCTCCTTGACTCTGGTAGCAACATTGAGCGCATGCTCGACCCGTTCGAGGTCGGGAATCAGGATGGTGAACTCGTCGCCGCCCAGGCGCGCCAGGTTGGTCGTGTGCTCCGGCTTGCTGCCGTTGGAGCCGTCGCCGCGCGACACCAGGTCGCTCGGGCGGGTGGTCTCGCGCAGGCGCTCGGACACCATCTTGAGCAGGGCGTCGCCGGCGTTGTGGCCGAGCGTGTCGTTGATGCGCTTGAAGGCGTCGAGGTCCATGAACAGCACCGCGAACTTCTTGTTGCCGATCTTGGAGCGCTGCAGCTCGCGCTCCAGCGTCTCCAGGAAAGCCTGGCGGTTCGGGATGCCGGTCAGGCTGTCGCAGTAGGCGAGACGCCTGATCTGCTCTTCGGCGCGCTTGCGTTCGCTGATGTCGCGCACCAGGCCGAGCACCTGCGCATCGCTGGTGGCGACCAGCCGCGCCTCGAAATGCTGGACCTCGCCGCAGTGTTCGAGTTCGTATTCGACCGAGCGCACCTGCTGGGTGGCGAGCACGGTGCGCATCTGTTCCAGCATGCGCCCGGCGGTCTCGGGCGGCAGCACGTCGGTGACGTGCTTGCCGACACAGGCTTGCGCGTGGGGTTGGGACATGGCGCGGCCGCGGCCCGGCCTTTCGCGGCCCGGCCTTTCGTGGCCCGGCCTTTCGTGGCCCGGCTCGTAGTCGAGGTAGAAGCCGTCGCGGTCGAGCCGGAAAAAGGTGTCCGGAATGGCCGCCAGCACCGCGCGGTTCTGGGCATCGGCGATGCGCAGGCGCGCGATGGCGTCGCTGGCGCGCAGCACGTAGAGCACGCGGTGGCCGAGGATCGGCCAGTTGATCGGCTTGGACACGAAATCGGTGGCGCCGGCCTCGTAGGCGCGCGTGACCGCTTCCAGGTCGTCGCCGCCGGTGACCATCACGATCGGCACGCCGGTTCCGTCGGATTCCGCGCGGCGGATCGCCTCGCAGGCTGCGAAACCGTCCATGCGCGGCATCTCGACGTCCATCAGGATCAGGTCGGGCGAGCGGCTGTGCGCCAGTTCGACAGCAAGCGCGCCGTCGGCCGCCTCGATCGCGTCCAGCCCGACCTGGGCCAGCATCTCGAGCATCAGCATGCGCATCACCGGGTCGTCGTCGGCGACCAGGACCGTTCCGCGCTTTGGGGGAGAGGAGGGCATCTCAGGTTTCCTTTTCAAGCATGGCGTGGAGCGAATGGCGCACGGTCTGGAATTCGTGTTCCATGTCGGCGAGGATGCGGTCGGCGCCGATGACCGAGTCGGCGCGTCCGAGCTGTTCGAGTTCCTTGCACAGCGTCGCCAGGCGCGCGGCGCCGACGTTGGCGCTGGCCGACTTCAGGCAGTGGGCGACGCGGCGCAGGCTGCCCGCATCCAAGCCCTCGACCGCCTCGCGCAAGGTCGCCAGGTGGCGCGGCGTGTCGCCCACATAGGCGGCGATGACCTTCTGCACCAGCGCATCGCCGCCGTCGCGGCTGAGCGCGCGGATGTGGTCGAGCGCCACCCGGTTGACGGCCTCGCGCTGGATCACCTCGACCGTCTCGCGCGGCAGGCGCGGCGGCGCATCGAGGTGGTGGCTGGTGGCGGCCAGCGGCACCGCGACCCAGCGCCCGATCACGGCGGCCAGCTGCTGCTGGGTGAAGGGCTTGGACAAGTAGTCGTCCATGCCGGCGGCCAGGCAAGCCTCGCGGTCGCCCTGCAAGGCGTTGGCGGTAATCGCGATGACCGGCATGGTGCGTGCGCGGCCCGCTTCGCGCTCGTGGCGGCGGATCGCGGCGGTGGCCGCGAAGCCATCCATGACCGGCATCTGGCAATCCATCAGCACGGCGTCGAAGCCGCCGGCGCGCACCGCCTGCAGCGCCTCCTGGCCGTTGCGCGCGCAATGCGCCTCGATGCCCAGGCTTTCCAGCATCGCCTTCGCGACTTCGACGTTGACCGGGTTGTCCTCGGCCAGCAACACGCGCCGTGCGCGGGCACGCGCGGCCGGGCGGGCCGTGGTGGCGGGACTGGCGGGGACACGGGCCTGGAGCGCCGCCGTGCCGGGCGCCGGCAAGGTCGTGGCGGCGGGGCCGTGCAGGCGCGCCGCGCAGGCGGCCAGGCAGGCGTACAGGTCGGCCGCGCGGGCCGGCTTGACCAGCTGGTAGGCGACCCCGGCGGCGCGGCGCTGGATCGGATCGGCCGCCAGGCGTTCCGGACTGACCAGCACCAGGTGGGTGGCGCGCGCCCCGGCATCGGCCTTGATCGAGGCCGCCAGCGCCAGGCCGCTGGTGTGGGTCAGCTCCATGTCGAGGACCGCCGCATCGTAGGGACGGCCGGCCCGGGCCGCGCTCAGCAGGCGTTCATAGCCCGCCGCCGCGCTGGCCGCGCTGTCGCAGCTGGCGCACCAGGCTTGCAGCTGCTGGGCCAGTTCTTCGCGGCTTTCCTCCTGCTCGTCCACCACCAGCACGCGCAGGCCTTCCAGCGGGTGCTGGCGGCGGCCGGGCGCGTCCGGCGCATCGGGATCCACGCGGCGCTTGTCGAAGCTGACCGTGAACCAGAAGATCGAGCCGCGCGTGGGGGCGTTGTCGACGCCGATGGCGCCGCCCATCAGCTCCACCAGCTGCTTCGAGATCGCCAGGCCGAGGCCGGTGCCGCCATAGCGGCGGGTGGTGGAATCGTCGGCCTGCGAGAAGGCCTCGAACAGGCGCGCCCGCGCTTCGCGCGAGATGCCGATGCCGGTGTCGTGCACCTCGAAGCGCAGCATCACGGACTGGGTATCCTCGCCGGCTACCCGCACCCGCGCCAGGATGCGGCCTTCCTCGGTGAACTTGATGGCGTTGCCGAGCAGGTTGGCCATGATCTGGCGCAGCCGGTTCGGGTCGCCGCAGATCGCCACCGGGATGTCGTTGGCGATGTCGAAGTCGAAGCCGATCCCCTTGCCGGCCGCCTGCGGCGTGTACACGTTGTGGATGTCGTCCAGCAGGTCCCACAGGTTGAAGTTGATGTACTCGATGGTCAGCTTGCCGGCCTCGATCTTGGAAAAGTCGAGGATGTCGTTGATGATCACCAGCAGGTGCTCGCCCGAGCGCTTGACCAAGGTGGTGTAGTTGCGCTGGGCGTCGCTCAATCCGGTCGCCAGCAGCATTTCGGTCATCCCCAGCACGCCGTTCATCGGGGTCCGGATCTCGTGGCTCATGGTGGCCAGGAAGGCGCTTTTCGCGCGGCTGGCCGCTTCGGCGGCGTTCTTGGCCTTCTCCAGCTGTTCGGTGCGCACGCCGACCTGGCGTTCCAGCTCGTCGCGGTGGTGCAGCAGGGCCGCGCCGCGGTCCTCGATCTGGGCCATCATGGTGTTGAAGCTGTCGATCAGCTGGCCCAGCTCGTCGGTGCGCTGGTGGGCGATGCGCAGGCTGTAGTTCTGGCTGGCGGAGACCTTTTGCGCGGCCTGGATCAACTTGGTCACCGGTTCGGCGATGCTGCGCTTGAAGCGGCTGGCCATGGCCACCGACACGATCAGCGAGGCGCACATCGCCAGCCCCATCACGGCCAGGCCGGCGAGGATGTCGATCCAGGTCGCGACCAGGTCGGTCTCGATCATCACCACGCCGACCTGCAGCTCGCCCGCCATCACCGGCTGGTACAGGCGCATGCGGCGCGACAGCAGGCCCTGGCCGGCGGCGTTGGCGCCGGCCAGGGTCTCGGCGTCGACATCGTCCAGCGCGGCCGGTGGGGCCAGGTCTTCGGTGGCGCTGTCGCTGACGGTGACGTACTGGGCGAAGGGCTTGCCGTTGCGGTCGTACAGGACGGCCGACGAGATGTCGCTCTTGGCTGCCAGCGCGCCCAGGGCGTTGCGGGCGCGTGCGCCGTCGCGCAGCAGCAGGTAGTCGGCGCTGCTGGCCGCGATCACCTGGGCGAAGGTCGACAGCTGCATCGCCTCGTCCTTGCGGTGGTTCGCCACCGAGGTCACCGCAAAGGCCCCGAACACGAATATCAGGGCGGTCGCGGTCGAGAGCAGCGAGATGATGGTCAGCTTCTGGTTCAGGCTGGAGCGCTCGAAGTTCGGCATTCTGATCCCGCAGGCACGGCGGAACGGCCCCACGCCGGACGACGCAGGGCTTCCTTTGCGGAATGCAAATTCCCGCAAGAAAAAAATATACGTTCAAGGGGGAGGGGGAGCGTTGACGGACGTCAACGTGCACAAAAACAGGAGGGGCGCCGCAGCGCCCCTCTTTCATTCAACAGACTTCAACAGCAGGTAGCCCGTTTTCCCCCATACCGCGCCTCCTGCCGTTCGCGGAAAAACTCCTCGTACGTCATCGGCGTCTGGTCCGGGTGGTTAAGCTCCATGTGCGCCAGGTAGGTGTCGTACTCGGGCAGGCCGACCATCAGGCGCATGCTCTGCCCGAGGTACTTGCCTGCTTCCTTGCCTGCCTCCAGCAGCGCGCCGAACATCACTGCACCTGCGGGGTTGGCATGGCGACGTACGGCGTCTCCTTCGCGGTCGGGTTGTTGCTGGCTCGCGCCGCCAGCACGGTGCGCACGCCGTACACCAGCACCGCCAGCACCACGAACATGAAGAAGCCGGCCAGCGTCGCATTGATGTAGTCGTTGAAGATGATGCGCTCCATCTGCTCGATCGTCTTGGCCGGCGCCAGCACCGTGCCGGCGTCGTGCGCGGCCTGGAACTTGTTGGCGTGGGCGATGAAACCGACCTTCGGATCGGCCGCGAAGATCTTCTGCCAGCCGGCGGTCAGGGTGCAGGCCAGCAGCCAGAGGGTCGGCACCACCGTGATCCAGGCGTACTGCGCGCGCTTCATCTTGTACAGCACGCAGGTGCCCAGCATCAGCGCGATCCCGGCCAGCATCTGGTTGGCGATGCCGAACAGCGGCCACAGGGTGTTGATGCCGCCCAGCGGATCGACCACGCCCTGGTACAGGAAGTAGCCCCAGGCGGCCACGCACAGGCCGGTCGCCAGCAGGTTGGCCGGCAGCGATTCGGTGCGCTTCAGCGACGGGGCGAAGGCGCCCAGCAGGTCCTGCAGCATGAAGCGGCCGGCGCGGGTGCCCGCGTCCACCGCGGTCAGGATGAACAGGGCTTCGAACAGGATCGCGAAGTGGTACCAGAAGGCCATCATGGCCTGGCCGCCGACCACGTTCGACAGGATGTGGGCCATGCCCACGGCCAGGGTCGGGGCGCCGCCGGCGCGCGAGATGATGGTGTTCTCGCCGACGTCGCGGGCCATCTGCTCGAGCGACTCGGGAGTGATCACGAAGCCCATCTGCGACACCGCCGCCGCGGCCGACTGCGCGGTGGTGCCCAGCACCGCGGCCGGGCTGTTCATCGCGAAGTAGACGCCCGGGTCGATGGTGGACGCCGCCACCAGCGCCATGATGGCGACGAAGGATTCCATCAGCATGCCGCCGTAGCCGATGAAACGGGCGTGGGTCTCGTTCTCGATCATCTTTGGCGTGGTGCCCGAGGAGATCAGCGCGTGGAAGCCCGACACCGCGCCGCAGGCGATGGTGATGAACAGGAAGGGGAACAGGTTGCCCGACCATACCGGACCGGAACCGTCGAGGAACCTGGTGGTGGCCGGCATGCGCAGGTCCGGAGCGACGATCACGATGCCGATCGCCAGCGCCACGATGGTGCCGATCTTGAGGAAGGTGGACAGGTAGTCGCGCGGCGCCAGCAGCAGCCACACCGGGATGACCGAGGCGACGAAGCCGTAGCCGATCAGCATCCAGGTCAGCTGGGTGCCGGTGAAGTCGAACATCGGCGACAGGGTCGGCGACTCGTGCACCCACTGGCCGCCGATGATGGCCAGCATCAGCAGCACGAAGCCGATGATCGAGACCTCGCCGATGCGGCCGACGCGCACGTAGCGCGAGTACAGGCCCATGAACAGCGCGATCGGGATGGTGGCCATCACGGTGAAGCTGCCCCACGGCGAGTGGGTCAGCGCCTTCACCACGATCAGCGCCAGCACGGCCAGGATGATCACCATGATCATGAAGGTGCCGAGCAGGGCGATCAGGCCGGGGATGTCGCCCATTTCGGACTTGATCAGGTCGCCGAGCGAACGGCCGTCGCGGCGCGTGGACATGAACAGCACGATGAAGTCCTGGACGGCGCCGGCGAAGACGACGCCGGCAAGGATCCACATCATGCCCGGCAAATAGCCCATCTGGGCCGCCAGCACCGGGCCGACCAGGGGGCCGGCGCCGGCGATCGCGGCGAAATGGTGGCCGTACAGCACGTACTTGTTGGTCGGGACGTAGTCCAGGCCATCGTTGTACTTGTAGGCGGGGGTCTGGCGCTTCGGGTCCAGGCCCAGCGCCTTGTAGGCGATGAACCGGCTGTAGAAGCGGTAGGCGATCAGGTAGACGCAGACCGCGGCTGCGACGATCCAGATGGCGTTGATGGTTTCGCCTTGCTTGACCGCGATGTACCCGAGCGAAAATGCGCCCAGGACCGACAATGCGATCCAGCCGAGCGCGCTCGACATGCTTTTCATGGTGCTCCTCCGAGGATGGATTGACTACTTTTTTAACCGGGCACGACGAATCGGCCGGCGGATTTTTGGACAGCGTACCGGCAAGTATGTTGCACCATTATCAGCGCCACAAGCGCACCATTACGCAGTCCCTGCGTAGTACTACGTAGCGGATGACCGCAGCGGCGAGGCGCGTTCCGCCTTAAAATGCTGGACTGATTTATTGGGAGAAACAGGATGCGCCTGAGGCAAAAGCTCATCGTGCTGGCGATCGGCCCGCTGATCGTGGCCCTGTGTGCGATCGCCCTGTTCGTACGCCACCAGGCCGTCGAACTCGCCCAGCAGCAGCGCGCCACCATCCAGCGCGCCTACCTGGCGAGCAAGGAGGCCGAGCTGCGCCACTACGTGGCCCTGGCCACGCAGTCGATCGGCCACCTGGTCCGCTCGGGCCGCAGCGACCCGGCGACGCTGGAGGAGGCCAAGCGCATCCTCGGCTCACTGAGCTTCGGCGACGACGGCTACTTCTTCGTGTACGACATGCAGGGGCGCAGCCTGATGCATCCGCGCCAGCCGGAGCTGGTCGGCACCGAGATGTGGAACTGGCGCGATGCGCAGGGCGTGCCGACCATCCAGCGCCTGATCGAGCGCGCCCGCGCCGGCGGCGGCTTCCACCGCTACACCTGGTCCAAGCCGTCCTCGCACCGTTCCGCGCCGAAGCTCGGCTACGTGGTGCCGGTGGCGCACTGGGGCTGGATGATGGGCACCGGGATCTACCTCGACGACGTCGAGGCCGCGCTGGCCCAGGTGGATGCCCAGCAGTCGCGCAACATCGACGAGACCCTGCTGTGGATCGCCGGTCTCGCGATCCTGGCCTCGGTGGCGGTGGCCAGCGGCGGCCTGGTGCTCAACCTGCGCGAGCTGCGGGTGGCCGACGCCAAGCTCAAGGCGCTGGCCCAGCGCGTGGTCGAGTCGCAGGAAGAAGAGCGCGCGCGCCTGTCGCGCGACCTGCACGACGGGATCAGCCAGGCGCTGGTCTCGGTCAAGCTGCAGCTCGAAGCAGGCATCATCCGCCTGGGCGGCGACGCCGCGCAACAGCAGGCCGCGCGCGGTGCGCTCGAGCGCACTGTGGACCAGCTCAAGTCGGTGCTGGGCGAGGTGCGGCGCATTTCGCACGACCTGCGCCCGGCGCTGCTGGACGACCTGGGCCTGGCGCCGGCGCTCGACCATCTGGCCAGCGAATTCGGACACCACACCGGCACCCCGGTGCGCTTCCGCGCCGAGGGCGAAGTCGACGCGCTGCCCGAGATGGCGGGCACGGTGCTGTTTCGCATCGCCCAGGAAGCATTGACGAATGCCGAGCGCCATGCCGGCGCGCGCCAGGTCGAGATGCTGCTTGCGCGGCGCGGCCGCTGCCTCACCCTGAGCATCGCCGACGACGGCGGCGGCTTCGATGCCCAGGGCATCGCCCGCCACCCGCAGCGCGGCATCGGCCTGCGCAACATGATGGAGCGGATGGAAGCCATCGGCGGCACGCTGGCGATCGCATCATCTCCGCTCGGCACCCGCGTGCTGGCCAGTATCGATTTGAAGGAGCAGACATGAGCGACGAAGGACAGGAAATTCGCATCCTCCTGGTGGACGACCACCCCCTGGTGCGCGACGGCCTGCGCGCGCGCCTGGAAGCGGCGCCGCGCCTGCGCGTGGTGGGCGAGGCCGGTTCCAGCCAGGAAGCCATCGAGCAGGCGGGCGCCTGCCGGCCCGACCTGGTGCTGATGGACGTGAACATGAAGGGCGGCAGCGGCATCGAGGCCACCGCGCGCCTGCTGGAGCACTATCCCGGCATCGCAGTGCTGATCCTGTCGATGCACGACAAGCCGGAATACGTGACCCAGGCGATCCAGGCCGGCGCACGCGGCTACGTGCTGAAGGACGCGCCGGGCAAGGACATCGTGCTGGCGATCGATACCGTGATGGGCGGCGGCATCTATTACAGCGCCGCGCTGGCGCGCCAGCTGGCCAGTCCGGCGGCGCCCGGCAATGTGCTGACCGGGCGCGAGGAGGAGGTGCTGAACCATATCGCCGACGGCCAATCGAACAAGCAGATCGCGCGCGCCCTCGACCTGTCGGTACGGACCGTCGAAACCCACCGCCTTAACATCAAGCGCAAGCTCGGCATCGAGGGCCAGGCCGAACTGATCCGTTTCGCAGTGGAGCGCGCGGCGAACCGCGGTTATTGATGAGTATGTACGTGAAGTATCTTTAAAGAAACAAAGATATTGCTTTCTGATAAACGCTCGAATAAGATTGATTGAATAATCAACCAGAGCTCCTCGAGAGCCCCAGAAAGCCCACCCCATGGCCGCGCCGGACAACAATGCGTTTCCGCTGGTAGCAATCGACCCGGTCGCCAATGGGCAGAACGAGTGGGTGGCGCTGTGCCTGTGCATCGAGCCCAGCCCTGAGCCCGGCCCTGAGCTGGGCCAGCGCCTGCAGGCCCTGTTCGGCACGCCCGACCTGCTGGCCGCGATCGCCCCGCTCGACGGCCTGCTGATGCTCGACGATCCCGCTGTCCTCACACCGCCTGTGCTGGCCCTGATGCCGGCCAACCGCATCGGCTTCGCCGTCGCTGCAGCTTCGCTGGCGCAGGACGGCGTGGCGCGCCGCCTCACCGAACTGCACGAACTTGGCTACCGTCTCTGGCTCGACGGCACGCCGCCGGCCGGCGTCAAGCCGCCGCCTGCGCTGCGCACGCTGGCGCGCGACTGCAGGCGCGATCCGGTGCCGGCAGGGCGTCTCGCTGCGCTGTTCGGACCGCACCTCGCACGCCGCGTCGACAGCGCCGCCGTGTTCGCCGAATGCGAGATGCTTGGTTTCGACTGGTTCAGCGGCGACTACCCCTGCGATCCGGCTTCGGCCGGCAGCGACACCCCGGACGGCAGCTCGCGCCGCCGCATCCTGACCCTGCTCGGACTGCTGTCGCGCGACGCCGATTCGCGCGAGATCGAACAACAGCTCAAGCAGGATCCGACCCTGTCCTATCACCTGCTCAAGCTGGTCAACTCGGCCGCCTTCGCGGTCAGCACCCAGATCACCAGCTTCAACCAGGCCATCAGCCTGCTCGGCCGGCGCCAGCTGCAGCGCTGGCTGCAGCTGCTGCTGTACGCGCGCCAGCAGGCCGACGGCCTGCCCAACCTGCTGCTGCCGCTGGCGGCCCGCCGCGGCGCCCAGCTGGAAGCGCTGTGCAAGCAGGACGGGGGCGAGCGCGACGACTGCGACCTGGCCTTCATGACCGGCGTGTTCTCGCTGCTCGACCGGCTGCTGCACATGCCGATGCCGGACATCGTCGCCGAGCTGCACCTGCCGCAGCACGTGTCGCAAGCCCTGCTGGCGCGCAGCGGCACCCTGGGGCGCTGGCTGCGCCTGACGGAAGCCCACCCCTCGCGCGAGACGCTCGAGGAAGCGGGCATCGATGCCGCCGGCTGGTGGAACAGCCAGTTGAACGCCTATCACTGGGCCATCCAGGTAGGACGGAATGTCTGACATGCAGCTCGTACCGGTTGACGCATCCCTGAATTTTGCCGACGGTACGGGCGCTGTCTGCGATGCCGTCCTGCGCCTGCGCGGCGAGGCCCTGCACGAAGAACTGGGCCGCGTCGCGGCCGCGCTGCTGGCCAGCCCGTCGGGGCGCTTCCTGCCGGGCGCCGGCGTCGCCACCCCCACCTGTGCCGGCCCGCTGCTGCGCCAGGTGGCGGCCGGCACCTCGGAGCAGTTCGGCGTCTACGAAGTGGCGGGGCGCGACGCCTATTCGGCCGAGGACGCGCGCCAGCTGGCCGCCCTGGCGCACCTGACCGCCTCGCTGCTGCAGGTGCATTCGCTGGCGGTGCGCTCGACCCATGCCTACGCCCAGATGGAAGCCCAGCTGGCGCACCAGTCGCAGATCCTCGACCAGATCCATGAGTCGGTGCTGACCATGGACCAGATGGGCTACATCACCAGCTGGAACCGCGGCGCCGAGGAACTGTTCGGCTACAGCGCGCTGGAAGCGATCGGCCGCAACATCCTGTTCCTGTACGCCGACGAGGACGAAGGCTTCCACGACAGCTTCGCGGAAGGGGGCGGGCGCATGATGGAAGTCCGGCGCCGCAAGAAATCGGGCGAGGTGTTCTGGGCCAGCCTGTCGCTGTCGCCGCTGCGCGACCTGGCCGAGCGCCCGATCGGCCTGATCGCCTACCTGACCGACATCACCGAGCGCAAGCAGGCCGAGGAACAGCTGCACCACCTGGCCTACTACGACGAACTTACCGGCCTGCCGAACCGCACCCTGTTCGCGCGCCTGGTCGACCAGGCCCTGATGGTCGCGCAGCGCAACGAGGCCGCCGGCTGCGTGCTGTTCGTCGACCTGAACCGCTTCAAGCGCATCAACGACACGCTGGGCCGCCGCATCGGCGACGAGCTGCTGCGCCAGGTCGCCCAGCGCCTGCGCGACACCCTGCGCGACGAGGACGTGGTGGCGCGCCTGTCGGGCGACGAATTCGCGGTCGGCCTGTTCGATATCCGCCAGCACTTCGAGGCCACCACGGTGGCGCAGAAGCTGCAGGCCTCGCTCGATGCGCCTTTCCTGATCGGCGGCCACGACCTGCGCGTGGGCGCCAGCATCGGCATCAGCGTCTACCCGCAGGACGGCAGCGAAGCCGAGACCCTGCTCGGCCTTGCCGACATCGCGATGGAGCGCGCCAAGCAGGCCGCGGCCAACCCCGACCGCAGCGTGGCCTTCTACAGCCAGGACATGAACGAGGGCATGCAGGAGCGCATGCGCATCGAATCCGGGCTGCGCCAGGCCCTGGGCAACGGTGAACTGATCCTGTACTACCAGCCGAAGTTCGAGATCGGCAGCGACCGCATCGTCGGCGCCGAGGCTTTGGTGCGCTGGCTGCACCCGACCCGCGGGGTGGTGCCCCCGAGCGAATTCATTCCGCTGGCCGAGAGCACCGGCCTGATCGTGCAGGTGGGCGAGTGGGTGCTGGAGCAGGCCTGCGCCCAGGCCGCGATCTGGCAGCGCGCCGGCGTGGCGCCGCTGCGCCTGGCGGTGAACGTGTCGGCGCGCGAATTCACGGCCTCGCTCCCGGCGCGGGTGGCGGACACGCTGGCACGCTACCAGCTGGATCCGTCCTGGCTGGAGCTGGAGATCACCGAGAGCACGCTGATGCACGACTTCGAGCGCGTCACCGCGATCATGGACCGCATCCATCAACTGGGCGTGGCGCTGTCGCTCGACGATTTCGGCACCGGCTATTCGAGCCTGTCCTACCTGAAGCGCTTCCCGATCGATACCTTGAAGATCGACCGCTCGTTCACGACCGGGATCCCGGAGGATGCGAGCGACTGCGCGATTGCCGGGACCATCATCAGCATGGCGCAGCAGCTTGGCCTGCGCGTGATCGCGGAAGGGGTGGAGACGCTGGAGCAGCTGGCCTTCCTGCGTGCGTCGGGGTGCGACGAGGTGCAGGGCTACCTGTACAGCAAGCCGCTGCCGGCCGTCGATTTCGAGCGGTGCTTGCGGGAGAACTGGCTGCTGGTGGCCTGATTGACTTCGCCGGCATTGATGAATTATGTATAATGCCGGTTCCTCACAGGAAGCGTGGCCGAGTGGTTGAAGGCAGCAGTCTTGAAAACTGCCGACGGGGGAACCCGTTCGTGAGTTCGAATCTCACCGCTTCCGCCAAGCATACTGAACAAGAGCCCCACAAGTTGGGGCTTTTTTTCGTCTCCTCATAGGAGAAATGTCAAAATCGGTGTCCATCGACGTCCACTAGAATCTACCTGCATCCCGCTCTTCGGAATGGGTAGGGCGGTGGGTAGGTTTGAGAGTGACGAATGTGGTCGAAAGGTGGGTACACCGATGAGCTACACGATCAACAAGCTTTCTGCGATCAAGGTGCGTTCTGTGACGCGCCCAGGGCTCTACGGCGACGGCGGCGGATTATGGCTGCAGGTGTCCAGAAGCGGATCGAAGAGCTGGATCTTTCGCTACGATCTCGCCGGACGGCGCCGCGAGATGGGACTTGGATCATGCATCACCGTCGATCTGGCGCTGGCGCGTGAGAAGGCGCGCGAATGCCGCCTGCTTCTGCTGGATAAGCGCGACCCGCTGGAGGTACGGGATAGAGCCCGAGCCGAGCATGCGCAGCGCCAGGCCAAGCGCGTGAACTTCGACGAATGCGCTGCATCGTACATCGACGCGCACCGTGGCAGTTGGAAAAGCGCCAAACATGCGGCGCAATGGGAGACGACGCTCGCCATGTATGCCAGTCCTGTCATCGGGTCGCTGCCGGTGGCCGACGTGGACACGGACCTGATCGTGAAGGTGCTCAGCCCTATCTGGAAAACGAAAAGTGAGACCGCGACACGCCTGCGCGGACGCATCGAGAGCATCCTGGACTGGGCGGCCACGCGCAAATTACGTCATGACGTAAATCCTGCGCGCTGGCGCGGGCACCTGGAAAACCTGCTCGCCAATCCGAACAAGATCGCACCGGTGAAGAACCATCCCGCGCTGCCATGGCGTGAAGTGGGCAGCTTCATGACGGAGCTGCGGCAACGCGAAGGTGTCTCGGCTCGGGCGATCGAGTTCGTGATCCTGACGGCGTGCCGGTCGGGTGAGGTGCGCGGCGCGACCTGGGATGAGATCGACCTCGGAGCGAAGCTGTGGACGATCCCCGCCGGGCGCATGAAGGCAGGGAAGGAGCACCGCGTGCCGCTGTCCACCGGTTCGATAGTCCTCCTGCGTGCGCTGGAGCGCCGTGGGGGCTTTGTTTTTCCAGGACGTGACGCGAAGACGACGCTGTCAGACATGAGTCTGACGGCCGTTCTGCGGCGAATGGAGCGCAGTGACATTACTGTTCACGGTTTCCGTTCGACGTTCCGCGACTGGTGCGCGGAGTGGGAGGGCAACTCGTTCCCGCGTGAGGTATGTGAACACGCACTGGCGCACAAGCTGCCGGACAGGGTGGAGGCGGCATACAGGCGCGGAGACCTGCTCGACAAGCGTGTGATCGTGATGCAGGCATGGGCCGACTATTGCGCGACCGACCAAACCGCTGCGAGTTAGTCGCGCAAGAACGCAGCTGAGTGGCTTCCGAAACTCTGGAGGATTACGTCATGACGTAATCAGCTGCGCCGCGTTGCCAGTCAAGTGCAGTCTGGGGTAAGTACAAGCTGCTCCTTGATTGCGCCTGGTTCCCATGGGCGCAAACCCTGATCCTTTGCCAAGCGAATGCGCTGTACTTTCATCGCATCGATCAGGTCTGCCAGAGAAGCGGCAGTCTCCAGCATCGGCAGGGTTTGCTCGGCTTCGAGGAAGAAGCGGTGACGCGCCTCGCATCCCGCCGACAGGAAGGCCTCTTCCCACCATTCGGTGATCCGATCGCTGGCGCGTTCCAGTCCGGTCTGGGTGACCAGGCGGTTCGACTTCTCGTTGTTGATCCGCTTCGATGCGGGCATCAAGTTCCAGGCATCTCCGCAGGGCCATGCAGCAAAAGGAAAGCAATGGTCGATGTCGTAGTCATCCCGTAGGCGCTGGCCCGACCAGACGCAGTAGATGGACTTGCCCCGCGTGCGAAGCCGTTCGACGGCGGCACGCGCAAAGCTGGTGTCGCGCTCGGGATCTGCCCAGGCAAGTAGCGAATATGCAGTCTGGCCGAGTGCCGGGCCAGGTTGCCCCGCGTAGGACTCCATCAGGCGCACCCATTCCGCAACGAGGACCGGCTCGACCCACACGTTGTAGTGGCTGAGCGCATCCCAGATCTGGAGCGGAACATGAAATTCGCCGAAGCTCCACAGGAAAGGGTCATCGATGCGCAGGCTCGATGGGGTCGATGTACGGCGTTGGTGCCTGATGTGGAAGATGTTCTCGTCGCTCGCCGGCCAGCGCAGGTACTTGACCGGCATTTCGCGTATCAGCCTGGAGATCTCCCACAGGCTGCCGTGAAGGTGCCGCGCTGTGTCGTCGTAGAACGCCATCCCCGCACGGAGGTCCACCGGGCGAATCGGACGCAAGGCCGTAAAGTTGTTGGTCACGAATCCCGGTGCGTTCCCGGCCCGGTTGGGCGGCATTTGAGGAAGCCCACCCTCGATGAGCGGCTTGTACATGCGTAGCCAAAAGAGCGCCACCAGGCCCATTGGCAGGACAACGAAGTCCGGTTCGTGGCGGGCAGCTCCGGCCGCGGTATCGGCGATCCTGGCGAGGATACGTAGCAGTGCAATCTTGTAGGTCGATGACTTCCCGTCGGTGAGGATCAAGTGGCGTAGAAGCGGAAGTGCGCCCAAGCCATCATCCGGTAGGCCAAGGACCGCCGTCGTCCACGAAATGCCCGGCCGACCCAGCCTGTCTGGGCTGTCGTCGGTGCGCACCAGCCTGAGGCCGAACTGCTGGGCCATCGCCGTCAGCTCCGGCAGCGTCACCTCGTACATGGCGCGATCGGTATCCGGTGGGCCGATGCGAAGGCTGATGGCGATGCGTCCATTTGGCGACAGCAGCGTCGCGAGCTTTCGCAGGGCACGCTGGCGTGCAGCCGGTGGAACGTGCATCCAGACCGCAGAGAGCAGGATTAGATCGAAGCTAAGTCCCAGCCGGCGTACCTGGGCCAGGTCCGGCAGGCTGTCAGCCACCCAGTGAATGCGTGGCGAAGGGTGGCGCTGGCGCGCCAGCGTACGCATCGCTTCCGAGGGCTCGGCGGCGACGACATCGTATCCTTTGGCCGCAAACCAGGCAGCGTCCCTTCCGGAACCGGCGCCGACGTCCAGAATCGTCGCGCCGGGCGGTGGTAGCAGATCCAGCAGGGCAGGGTGCACATGCTCGAAGGTCAGCGATTCGTACTGGGAAGCGAGCTGCTCGGCGTTCTGATCGTAGTGAGGAATGGTCTGCATGACCTTCGGTATGTTTTGTCGACTCATCAATTGTATGCCGAAGCATGCTGCCGTAGAGCAATCGATCTGTTTGCAATCGTATGCAAATCCAATGGATTCGATGCCTCCAGTCTGCATCCCGTTCAGGCACTCCAGAACAGGAGATTTTGAACAAAATGTCGGCAAATATGGATAAGTGCCGATGTTTTGTGTAGACTGGCTTCATGAGTCAACAAGCTGAACGAATTCTTGAGCTTGCCCGGTCCAAAGGCATACTGCGTACACGAGACGTGGACGATGCCGGTGCATCGCGCGCACTGCTGGCCTCGTTGACCGACGAAGGCCGTCTGCTCAAACTCGGCCGAGGCCTGTACACATTGCCCGACCGGTCTGCGTCCGAGTACGAGAGCTTTGCCGAGGTAACGACACGCAGCGGAAGTGGGGTGCTATGCCTGCTTTCCGCGCTGCGTTTTCATGAGCTGACCACGCAGCAGTCATCCGACGTCTGGCTCGCCATCCCGCACAAGGCTCGTGCTCCGCGTTTCGATTATCCGCCGCTGCGGGTAGTCCGCATGTCGGGACCGGCGATGACCGAGGGCGTTGACATTGCAGACCTTGCTGGCGCCCAGGTGCGCGTGTTCAGCGTGGCGAAGACGGTTGCTGACTGTTTCAAGTTCCGCAACAAGATTGGCCTCGATGTTGCGCTCGAAGCCCTGCGCGAAGCCTGGAACGGTAAGCGGGCGACAATGGACGAACTGTGGCGCTATGCGGAGATCTGCAGGGTAGCAAACGTCATGCGTCCGTATCTGGAAGCTGTGGGGGCGGCATGAAAGCAGCGAATCGTGCTGCATCGGTTCGCGCACGGCTTCTGAACCGCGCTCGGGCCGACAGGATGGACTTCAACCTGATCCTGACGCGGTATTCGCTCGAGCGGCTGCTATACCGTTTGAGTGTGTCGCCCTGGGCCGATCAGTTCCTGCTGAAGGGGGCGCTCCTCTTCGACCTGTGGTTCGACCAGCCGCACCGGCCAACCCGGGACATCGACTTGCTTGGCTTCGGACCTTCCGAGCTTGACGACCTGATCGAGGTCTTTCAGCAGGTCTGTGTTCAGCCATCCGATGACGGGATGGTCTTCGACCAGGGCAGCGTGCAGGCGGCGCGGATTCGCAAGGAAGCCAACTATGAAGGCGTGCGAGTTACACTGCTCGGCACACTGGACGGTGCGCGCTGCTTGGTGCAGATCGACGTTGGATACGGCGATGCTGTGACGCCAGCAGCAGAGCTGGTGCAGTTTCCCGCACTTCTAGAGGATGTACCGCCACCATCGCTGCGTGCGTATCCCGTGTACACCGTGATCGCTGAAAAGTACGAAGCGATCGTTAGCTTGGGCATGGCGAATACCCGCCTGAAAGATTACTTCGACCTTTGGTTCCTTGCAACCTATGCTGAGATCGATGAGACCATTCTTCCTCAGGCGATTCAAGCGACGTTTGTCCGCCGAAGAACTGAGGTGCCGAAGGGAGCGCCCCTTGGACTATCTGACGCTTTTGCGGATAGTCCATTCAAACAGCAGCAGTGGCAAGCCTTCCTCTCGAAAAGCAAACTTAAAGCGCCGGGCCTGACGGAAGTGACGGCCGCGCTGCGCCGTCTCTTTGGTTTAGTCGACTGACCACAGGTGCTCCGGGGCTAGGTGGAAGGCCGTATCTGAGCTGCATTCGTTCGATATGACACCGGCACCTCTCTTCGGCGCCGCGGCAAGCAAGGAATTGCATTCTCGACGGCTAGCGCGAATGCACTGCACCGCCCACTGCTCGACTTCGCTCTTGATCCATGCCGTTGATCGACCCTGGAGCTTCACCGGCTTCGGAAACGCGCCCCTCATAATCGCGTCGTAGACACTGCTGCGCGACTTTCCGCAGATCGCCATCACCTCCTTCAGTCTGATGAATCGAATGTCGGCACAGTTGCACGATGCGCGACGCTCGATAACGGTGTCAATCGCTTGCTGATCCATGTATGCCTCCAGTGTGGATGTGAGAAGTGGTCTTATGGCCGCGTCGGCCAATTCATTCAGTATCGCGTCGCTTCAGTTGCGCAAGCGCGTCTGGCAGGGTCATCTGGTGGAGATGCTGAACGGCAGTTTGCCTTCGGGTGACTGCTGAGGTATTGCGCAAATTCCGGTGTCGGCACCGTTCATATGCGGATCGAACGCGTTGAAGACTGCTTCTTGGAGTTCGGTTCTTCGGGCAGGATAGACTGCTGTCTTAAAACGTTAACGTTGTACTAGAACTCGGGGAAGCTCACGCGCACGCTAAAACGCAACAAGTACCCATATTGCATGCGGTTACTTGTTGCCTGATGGATTCTAAGTCTATATCAACATCTCGTAGTGACGCATCAATTTCCTCAGAGTATAATTTCCTAACGATAATTCACACAAATTTATATGGCAAAATCTTCTTCAACGTTGGCAGACATTCTGTTCCCTGGTGCGCTCGATCAGCAGGACTTTGCCGAGGGCATTTTGAGTATTCCTCCAGAGCAGCGCAAGCTTCATACGGAAACTTATGACTTCACTGTAGACACTGTGGTGGAACGTTTAGAGAACAAAACAGTATTTATTCCGGAGTTCCAGAGAAAATATGTATGGAAAGATACTCAAGCTTCGCGCTTGATTGAGTCTCTGATTATCCAGTGTCCGATTCCAGTTATTTATCTAAATCAAGAAAGCAACGAAACACTGGCGGTAATTGATGGTAATCATCGACTGACATCTATAGCGCGGTATCTCAAGAATGAGTTCACACTTAAAGGGCTTACCGCCTATCCGGAGTTAGAGGGGCTCCGATTTCATGAGTTAGATCCACGATTCCAGCGGCACATTCGGAATCGAACCTTAAGGTGTATTGTAATTTTGAAAGACACGCATCCACAAGTTAAGTTCGATGTGTTTGAGCGACTAAATACTGGGGCAGTGAAGCTCACTCCACAGGAGCTTCGTCATGGTATTTATTACGGAGATCTTATTACTCTTGCGACAAAAGTCGCCAATGAAACAAAATTTGCACAGGCACTTGATATCAAAGATGACAAGCGAATGAAGGCGGAAGAGTTAATTCTGCGCTATTGGGCGTTGTCTGAAAATTATGAGGCATATCGTAAGCCGCTGGCCGGTTTCATTAATACATACGCCGAGCAAAGCCGCCATTTAAGTGATCAGCAAAAGAGCTATCTAGAAGAGTCATTTGTTTCCACACTCAATAAAGTTCGTGAAGTGTTTGGTGAATTTGCCTTTAAGATCTACGACGAAAAGGGAAATGTCGAAAGCCGGTTCAACTCAGCTTTATATGACGGGGAAATGCTAGGAGTTCGTCAAACTGTCATGGAGGGGCTACGATTTAAAACGCCTAAGCAGATCCATGCTGGTTTGGTTTCGGTCATGAGGAAAGACGAAAACTTCCGGAGGGCAATAGGACAGGCAACAAGTGATGAAGGACAGCTGCGTATCCGAGTTGGTGCAATGAAAAAGCTATTCGCTGCTTAAAATGGCCTATGTCATTAGCAAACATCGGCAACGTGTTAATGTTGAACTCGATACCGTAAAGACAAAGCTTCAGTGCGCCGACGACCCAAGTATTTCTAGTGACTTGCGTGATTACGCTATCGCAGCAGCGATTTTCTTGGCTCATGCTGAGTTCGAAAATTATTTCGTTGATGCTCTTGACGGAGTTGCGAACACATATAGTCACGCGGCTCCAGATACATCAAAATTACCTGCCGCACTTAGGTCTCACTTGATTTCTGAGAAGCTTGGACTTAACTCCGTAGCAATTAAGATAGTAGCGCGAACCGGCGAACATGAAGTGCTTCAATGTATTGATAAATGGTTTAGTTCTCCCGATTCCGTTTTGTTGACGGGCGCTCAGCCATTAAACCATTTCGGTGGAGAGCATATTTACGGTGATTATCGGTATCCTTCAGTAAAGAACATCGAACGCGTTCTTCGAAGAATCGGAGTTGGGGATCCAAAAGGAGTGTTGAATAGACAGTTACGTCGCGATGTAATTGCGTTGTTAGAATCGATTGCAGGCTTAAGAACTGCATTAGCTCATTCGGCGACTCTACCTGGAGTAAGCATTATGGACGTATTAGCCCGAATTGATGGTTTAAAGAACTTTATTGAGGCACTTGATCGTGTTCTATACTTGCAAGTGAAATCAACATTATTGGATGTAGATTGGCAAATTAACATGTGCTGAAACATAGGTGCAGCCCTTTTTTGCAAATGTTTACATTAACTCTCGGCTCTAGCTTGCCAGCTTAAATGCATAATTGGCTTTTCAAAATCCTCGGTAATGATGAAAGGAATCGACTTGATAGCGGTACTAAGACGCTTATCGTCATCCTTTTTTACGTAATTGTCGCAGTCTTAGTACTTATGATGGTCCTTCTTTATGTTAATTATACGGGCACGCAGGGGGTGATAAGCCATACTTAGGAACTTTTGGCGATTTTTTTGGAGGTGTTCTCAATCCAATTTTGACTTTGGGTACGTTAATTGGGTTGTCTGCAACAGTTATTTTGCAAAGAATATCGTTGCGCGCCTCCAAATTGCAAGCTTTTGAAACAACATTATTTAATATGCTGGCTTTGCATAATAACATCGTTCAGCAGTTGCGCTTTAATAAGTCAATGTTAGGTGATCGTAACCGCTCATTTGCTGCGTATAAAACGACTATTGAAATCGGTCAAATAAAATACTCTCCGCCAGAAGATGTGGAAGGTAGAAGCGTTTTCAAGGCCATTTTATTGACTCTGAATAACTTGGCTAAGACTGGTCAGCATGCGCTTGTAAAGGTATATAAAGAAGACCTGCAAGATAAACACAACTATGTGCTCGGTCACTACTTCAGAAACTTGTATCAGATTCTACGACTCATTGACCGGAACCATGGGGAGATCCTCAGCACAAGTCAGGCCAATGAATACACAGCAATCATACGTTCTCAACTGTCTGCCCATGAACTCGCACTGTTGTTTTTAAATTGTCAGCACGAAGTAGTGGACAGTGGGAAATTTCAAGCTTTGTTAATTAAATACGAGGTGTTGGAGCACCTGCCTTTGCGATTTGATTTGGCGACACGTATGTTAGATGCGATTGACTTCCATGTTGACGAAGAATTTTTAAGGCATTATTTTGCGCGAATTAGAGTGCCACATAATGGCATAGGCGTACGCTTTGAAGTCACGTCTGGCGCGTATGGGACAAATCGTGCCGTGGCCGAATATCTGAGTTTTTTGAAATGAGAGGTCCTTCGGAATTGTTGATAAACCTAACCCAGAAGATAAAATATGTGGATTATTGCATGCGATTGAAGTTTAACGACTGCCCTGAGATCAATAGAAAATCATAGAGCTATGGCTGCCACACTTGGGTTGGATAGAATCAAAATTTTCTTGGTGCTCATTGGTATTTGTGGAGCATCGCTAGCTTTTGTTGCAGGCGTTTTTGTCGGCAATGCTATACCTAGATACAGTACGTTTTCCCCAGATACATTGTCAGCATGGGTTACGGCAGCGGCCACCGTGGTTATAACTCTTTTAACTTTTGTGCTTGCACTCGAAACGTGGAGGCTTCGAGCCGCGCAGACTGAACAAATTGCTGCACTACATCGGGAAAGCATACAACCTAATGTTTCTCTTGCATTAATAAATAGTCTGGCCGGTATTCACTTTATGGATGCGAGAGTAAAAAATTCAGGGAGAGGAATTGCTAGGAAAATACGGTTTACCTTTTTAAATCGCGACGGAACTTTGGCGACAATCAATAGTTGTCCAATAATCAAGCCGTTCAAAAAATTGGCGATGATTGATCACGGAATTGAGTCGTTAGGCGTCGGACAAGAATTGTCGAGCTTTGTATTCAGCTTTCTAGATCTCGCTCGAGAAATTGGTCAAGATATATTTGTGCCATACTTAAATATCTTAATTGATTATGAAGACGTTGAAGGGCGCCGTTACACGAATTCATTTGTTGTCGATTTTGTTCAGTACAAGGGTATTAGTCAGCTTGGAGGTGATCGCTTCAATGGCATAACCTCAGAACTAAGGTCTCTTCGTGCAACGATTGAGAAGGTTGTCACTCCAAATGAGCGACTTGGCGTTGACATATATAGTTCACACGATCGCCAAGCCGAGGCAAGCAATTAACTATCATGCCTTGTAGTCGCATTTGTAGTGGGTACGCCTGTGGGTAGACGGGGCATGCATGTAATTTTTCATAGTAGAGTTCGCCGGACACCGCTTCCGCCAAGCATGCTGAACAAGAGCCCCATACCTTGGGGCTTTTTTTTCGTCTCCTCAACGAAGCTGCGATTACATTGACAATGTTGCCGGACAGACATAGTATCAGTATCGATCAACTGTTCTCAAGTCCATAACAATGTTCGCGTTGACACGCGCCGCTCGCAAAACCAATGAAAAAAATTTCCCAGCTTGCTGCCCTAGCCATTCTTGGCGCCTGCGGTGGGCAGGCCGAACATCAAAGCGCCGCGATTTCGACCAGAACAGCCGGTTCCCTTAGCGCGAGCACAGCGGCGTCGCTCCACAGCGTGACGATACGGGCTTACCGGTTTGAGCACAGCATCGCCCGGGCCCTTGACGGCAGCATCGCTGTCACCCGACTGGCGGACGGGAGCATTACTAGCTATCCGGCGTCGACATTGACGCTCGAGTTTGCCGACCGTTTGATTTCATTCGATGAAGAAGGAATTCCCGGTAAGGCCTATCGGCTCTACCAGGCCGCATTCAACCGAAAACCCGATCAGTCGGGGCTCGGATTCTGGATCAGCTCCCTGGCAAGCGGCAATACGCTTGATCAGGTCTCCGCGCAGTTTGTCGCGTCGGCCGAATTCAAGGCGAAGTATGGCAGTGTCGACGACCGGCAGTTCGTTGATCTGGTCTATCAGAATGTCTTGCATCGCAGTCCGGATCAGGCCGGATTCGACTATTGGCTGGAAGCGATGCGAAAGGGGCTCTCGCGGCCTGGTTTGCTGAGTTTTTTCAGCGAAAGCCAGGAGAACAAGAGCAACGTAGCGCCTGAGGTGCGCCGGGGCATTGCCTTCTACCCTTATGGGAGCAGCACTGGCCCGGTCGCGCCATCGATTTTCAGGCAGCCTGCCCAGTTAACGGACATCGCGCCAAGTCCTGAGGCATTGCAGGGGGCCGCGCAATTGGTGCTGCCGGCCAAACCGCTGTTGAGCGGATATCCGCAGGCCGACTCCGACAACCAGATCATCGTCATCCAGGCGGTGCAGACCGAAGACGGGACCTTCGGTCCGTTCCCGATGCGCATACTCGGTGACGGCACGCTCGCGCCACTCGGCACGCCAGTGGCCACCAGCCAGCCGGCCGTGGCCAGGTACGATGCATCGTCGGGTGTGCTGCGAATGGATCTGCTCACCATCGGGCAGCATCACTATGCTGATGCACGCTGGCAGATCCAGAGGAACGGCAGCTTCCGTCTCGTTGCGGCGCGAGCGCCTGTGTTCAGCGACTATGTAGAGCTGCTTCAGGACGTGTTCGTCGGCGGCAAGGTCGACACACACTATTCGCTCGTGACGAGCATTCAACAGTTGCAGACAGGCGGACAAGGCGATGTCCTCATGCTCGGCAATACCTATTGGGATTTCAGCCGTACTGGCCTGGACCGATACCGCCAGGGACCGCAGAATCTCTTGAAATGGACCGGCACCCGCTTTGAAGACGTGTCCACAACGCTCGTCGCTGGTGGGATCCCCACCATGTACCAAGTCGAGTCGGAGAAGATGCTTGCCGACTTCAATGGCGACGGCCGCCTGGACGTGGTACTCGGCGGTAACGGGCCGGATGGTGATGGAAATACAGGGGAGCCGACCTACGCCTTGATTTCCACGGGAGCGCAAGGCTACAAGCTCGTCCCGGTTCCGAACAACGCCGGACTGGCAGGAAGCAACTCCTGGGTGCATGGCGGCGCAGCGCTCAAACTGCGCGACAGATCCTCGCCTGTCGCCTTCATCGGGGACTTTACGTTCGGGCCAAGCTATTTGGTCGAGTTCGGCAAGGACGGCACCGCCGCAAAACTGGATGGACGCCTGCCGGCATACGTCGGGCAAGGATCCGCGGCGATGAATGGTCACTTCAAGAGCGCCGACTTCCCGGTCACCGCCGCGCTCGGGGTTGATCTCGACAATGACGGCATCGACGAACTGGTGCTCGGCAGCCTGTATTCCTACAGCGCGGCGGAAGTTGCGCCGGAGCTGAACCAGATCCATACGATGGTGCTGAAACAGGATGCGCATGGGAGCTTCGCAGCCAGCGCGCCAATTGCATTGCCGAATGGGCCTTTCGCCAAACAGGGATGCTGGCAGAAGGCCGATTGCGGCAGCCTGACTGTCAAACAGATCGCTACTGCGGACTTCAACGCGGATGGCTTGGCCGATCTGCTGATCACGCACCATTACTACGGACCAGTGTACGGATCCGCAACGCAGCTCCTGCTCAACAAGGGCAAGCTGCAGTTCGAGGACGCGACAGCGAAGTGGTTCGGAAACGCGCTTCAGTTCACGGGCGCCTCGTACATCCACAGCTACCCTTATGACCTCAACGGCGATGGTTGTGCCGACCTCGTGCTGCGTGGCGATGAGATCAACGGCGCCAAGCCCAGGCTCTTCCTCGCCAATTGCAGCGGCCAAGTCGCTGACCACTCGGCTTCTCTCCAGGCCCTGATGCCGTCCGGATCGAAATACATGCATGGTGGCGTGCCCGTTTCCCTTGGCGGCAAGCCGGCCATCCTGTTGTTCAACATGATGGGCAGTGCTGCACGTTTTAGTGCCGTGCGATTCAAATATCCGATGCCGGCGCCGCTTGGTCCTTAGGTAAATGATCGAACTCCATGGCCGGCTTGGACATGGACAGGCTGTATCGATGATCGAAGTCGATAGTCCGATTGAATGAAGGGTGCCGCACTACCGAGCCGCATCCCGCATCGGTTATTCGACCGATACCGCCCTGACAAGCTTCTCCCTACACTGGACTCACTTAACCACCACACCAGGGAGAACACCATGACCACCATCCAGACTTCGCTGCGCCTGCTCGCCGCCACTGCCGCCTTCGCCGCCGTCGCCACCCATGCCAGCGCCGCAACGGTCGACGGCAGCGCCAAGCCTTCCGTCGTCATCGTGCACGGAGCCTTCGCCGACGGTTCCGACTGGTCCAGGGTCATCCCCCTGCTGCAGGCCAAGGGCGTCAAGGTCACCGCCGTCCAGAACCCGCTCACCTCCCTGGCCGACGACGTCGCCGCGACCCGCCGCGCCATCGCGGCCCAGCCGGGCAAGGTGGTGCTGGTGGGCCACTCCTGGGGCGGCACCGTGATCACCGAAGCGGGCCAGCACGACAAGGTCGGCAGCCTGGTGTACGTCGCCGCCTTCGCACCGGATGCCGGCAAGTCCACCGCCGACACCGGCGAGGGCTACCCTGCAGCTCCCGGCATCAAGCGCTTCGTCGCCGACGCCGAAGGTTTCCTGAGCCTGCCCGATGCCGCGATGCGCGAAGACTTCGCCCAGGACGTACCGGCGGCGCAGGCCGCCGTCATGACCGCCACCCAGGGTCCGATCCAGGCCAAGGCCTTCGCCGACAAGGTCAGCAACGCGGCCTGGACCACCAAGCCCTCGTGGTTCATCGTCGCCTCCCGCGACCGCATGATCGACCCCAGCCTGCTGCGCGCGATGGCGAAGAAGATCAACGCGAAAACCACCGAGCTGCCGTCCAGCCACGTGCCGCAGCAATCGCGCCCAGCCGAGGTGGCGAAGGTGATCCTCGACGCCGTCGCGTCAACCAAGTAAGCCTCATCGGGCGGCTAGGGCGCGCAGCTGGCATCGAGCGCGCCTTCTTCCGCAAGCCGCGTTACCTGTTCGATCAGCGCCCGCATCTTGGGCTGGTTCTGGGTACGCACCGGGAAGTAGAGGAACAGCCCGGACGTCTCGGGAACGAAGCGCGTCAATACCCGCAGCAGGCGTCCGTGCCGCACGTCTTCCCCGATCTCGAGGTCCGGCAGCCAGGCGAACCCCATGCCCTGGCGCGCCCACTCGGCGAGCATCTGGGTGTCGTTGGCGGTCAGCAGGGCATCCGGGTCGAGCAGGAGCTCTCCATCGGGGCCGCTCAACCTCCACGGCGGCAAGCGGTTCGAGGTGGAGAAGCGATAGCGCAGGGTCTGGTGCCGCAGCAGGTCCTGCGGCTGCTCGGGCTCTCCATGTTGCTCGAGGTAGCCGGGCGCCGCCACGATCGACCATGACAGGGGGCGGCTGAGGCGGACGGCGACCATGTCTTGTGCGACCGCTTGCCCGAGCCGGATGCCGGCATCGAAGCCGGATGCCACCAGGTCGACCAGGCCGTCGTCGAGCGACAGGTCGAAGCTGATGTCGGGGTAGGCGGCGCGCATGCGGGGCACCAGGAAGCGGGCGAGCAGGAAGCCGAAGCTGCGCGGCGCGGTCAGCCGCAGGCGGCCGGCCGGACGGCTCCGAAAGCGCGCCAGCTCGTCGAACGCATCCTCGATCTGGCCCACGGCCGGCTTGAGGGCCGCCAGCAGGCTGGTACCGGCATCCGTCAAGGCGACGCTCCGGGTGGTCCGGACGAATAGCTGGACGCCATGCTTTTTCTCGAGCGCCCGCACGCCTTTGCTGACGGCGGTCGCGGTAATGTCCAGCCGCCTGGCGGCCTGCGTGAAACTGCGCTCGTCCGCAACGGCAAGGAAGAGTCGGATCAGGTCGAGGGAGCTCATCGATTTATTTGAACCATTGGTTCATAAAGCATGTCCATTCATGTGGTTTTTCTCAATGATGCCTGAATCTACACTGGCTTGCACCAACCAAGGAGGCTGACATGAACACATTACCGCAAGCTATTGCAGGCTACGTCGAGGCAGCAAACGCGCAGGCGCCGGAACGCCTGGCGGCCTGTTTCACTCCCGACGCCGTCGTTCACGACGAAGGCGAAGGACGCCGCGGCCGCGACCAGATCGCGGCCTGGGCGCGCGACACAGGCACCCGCTACCAGTCTACGATCGAACCCGCCAGCATCGAAGAGATCGGTGGCCAGCACAGGCTGCGCGCCACCGTGAGGGGCAACTTCCCCGGCAGCCCGATCACGCTGAACTTCCACTTCCAGCTCCGCTCCGGGGCGATCGAGTCGCTGGAGATCAAGCCATGAGCGCCTATCCATTCAAGGGCAAGCATGCGCTCGTCACCGGCGGCACCAAGGGCATGGGCGAGGCCATCGTCCGCAGGCTGGCGCAGGACGGCGCAAGCGTGATCGTGACGGCACGCAGCCGGCCGCCGCAAGCGCTGGCCGGGGTCCGCTACCTGGAGGCGGACGTCGGCACTGCCGCAGGTGCCGCCTATGTCGCCGACACCGTCATACAGGAATACGGCCACCTCGATTTCCTGGTGAATAACGTGGGCGGATCGTCCGCGCCCAGCGGCGGCGCGCTCGCGCTGACCGACGCCATGTGGGAGGCGGCTCTCCAAGTCAACCTGATGTCGGCCGTGCGGCTCGACCGCGCCTTCCTGCCGGCGATGCTCGAACGGCGCAGCGGCGCCATCGTCCACATCACCTCGATCCAGCGGCGCCTGCCCCTGTTCGAATCCACCGTGGCCTACGCCGCCGCCAAGGCCGCTCTTGCCAACTACAGCAAATCGCTGGCCAATGAGTTCGGGCCGCAGGGCGTCCGCGTGAACAGCGTGGCGCCCGGCTTCATCGAAACCACGGCCGCACAGGCCCTGATCGAGCGCATGGCGGCGCACCGTGAAGGCAGCGAAGACGAGGCCAGGCGCCAGCTCATGGCCTCGCTGGGCGGCATCCCGATCGGCCGTCCGGGCAGGCCGGAGGAAGTGGCCGAGTTGGTGGCGTTTCTGCTGTCGCCGCTGGCGGCCTCGGTCCATGGCGCCGAGCTCGTGATCGATGGCGGCACCATCCCGACTGTCTAATCCAAGATGAATGAATCCAACATGAACAATGCTTCACACACCGAACGCGCATTCGCGGACGCAGTCCGCCGCAACCAGGCCACCCAATACCTCACGCTGAAAAGCCACTACGACTTCATCGTCTGCGGCGCCGGCTCCTCGGGTTCGGTCGTAGCCGCCCGGCTGGCCGGGAATCCCGGCGTCCACGTCCTGCTGCTGGAAGCCGGCGGCAGCGACGAGGTCGCGAGCGTCATCGAGCCGGGGCAATGGCCGCTCAACCTGGGCACGGAGCGCGACTGGGGTTTCATGGCGGAGCCGAACCCGCATCTGAACGGGCGGTCGATCCCGATGAACATGGGGAAGGTCCTGGGCGGCGGCTCCAGCATCAACGTGATGGTGTGGGCCCGTGGGCACAGCAGCGACTGGAACTACTTCGCCGATCAGGCGGGCGACGCCGCCTGGAACTACGCGTCGGTGCTGGAGATCTATCGCCGCATCGAGGACTGGCATGGCCCGGCGGACCCGCAGCGGCGCGGGCAGGGCGGGCCGGTCTACGTGGCGCCTGCGCACCAGCCGCAGCCGACGGCGACGCTGATGCTGGAAGCCGCGCGCTCGCTCGGCATTCCGACCTTCGACAGCCCGAACGGGGCGATGATGGAGGGAGACGGCGGCGCCGCGATCAACGACCTGCGTATCCGCGACGGCAAGCGCCTGTCCGTGTTCCGGTCCTACACCTACCCGAAGATGGCCCAGCCCAACCTGACCGTACTGACCGGCGCGCTGGTGTCGAAGCTCAGCTTCGAAGGCAACAGGGTCACCGGAGTCGAAGTCATCCTCGACGGACGCAGGCTGTGCTTCGGCAGTACCCGTGAAGTGATCCTGTCGCAGGGCGCCGTGAACACGCCGAAGCTGCTGATGCAGTCCGGTATCGGGCCCGAGAAGGAACTGCGGCGGCACGGCATCGCCGTGCGCCAGCACCTGCCGGGTGTGGGCCAGAACCACCAGGACCACGTCTCCTTCGGCTGCATCTGGGAGTATGCGGAGCCCCAGCAGGTCGGCAACGGCGGATCCGAAGCGACCCTGTACTGGAAGAGCGATCCGTCCCTGGACGCCCCTGACATGCTGCATTGCCAGGTCGAATTCCCGGTGCCGAGCCTTGAAAATGCGGCGCGCGGGGTGCCCCGGCATGGCTGGACCATGTTCGCGGGACTGGCGCATCCGAAGAGCCGCGGCGAGCTGCTGCTGTCCGGACCCGAGGCGGACGATGCGATGATCATCCGTGCCAATACGCTGTCCGACCCCGACGACATGCGGGCCGCCCACGCGAGCGTCGAGATGTGCCGTGCGCTGGGCAACGCGGGCGCGTTCGGACGGCTGGTCAAGGGCGAAAGCATGCCCGGTAAACTTGGCCGCGAAGCGATGGAGCACTACCTGCGCAATGCCGCGGTCACCTATTGGCACCAGTCCTGTACCGCCAAGATGGGGCGGGACGCGATGTCGGTGGTGGACGGGAAGCTGCAGGTCTACGGCATCGACGGCCTGCGCATCGCCGACGCCTCGATCATGCCGCGCATCACCACCGGTAACACGATGGCGCCATGCGTGGTCATCGGCGAGCGGGCGGCGGACCTCATCAAGGCCCGGCATCGCATCTGAACACGGAGGAGGGCAGGGCCATGCTGGATGTTCACCTAGAGCCGATGGAGATCCACGCCGCCAGCCTGCTGCCGCATGAAAGGACGCAGCTGCTCGAAGCGCTGCGCAGGGACATGCGGCAGGAACTGGGCAAGGCGCGGGCAAATCCGGCATCCGCGAGCTATCACCTCGCGAACCACCGGATGGACGTGCGCCTGCTCGAGGCCCTCAACCCCCGGCGCGACAGGCGGTGAAGGCCGGTGTTGCCCTGCACCGGCTTCTGATCTACAGTTCGAAAATGCAAGAAGACCATACCGTCACCGTCGAGGAAGCCGTCCAGGTCCTGGCCATGGTGGGCGACCTGAGCATGGGCCAGCCTACCGACCAGTCGATGCGCGCCGCCCTGCTGGCCGAGCGCCTGGCGCTGGCGGACGGCGCCGAGGCGGGGGCCTGCGCCCATGTGCGGCTGGTGACCCTGCTGCGCTGGTCGGGCTGCACCGCCAACGCCAGCGGCTTTTCCACCCTGCTGGGGGACGACGTCGGGGGCAGGGAGGCGATGCTCACGCACACCCTGCCGCCCGACAACCGGATGAGCTTTACCAGCGTGGCGCCGCTCGCCCGCATCCATTGCGAAGTCTCGAGCGCGATCGCGCAGGCGTTGGCCTTGCCGGTCGAAGTCGATACCGGCCTGCGGCGCGTGTGGGAGCACTTCGATGGCGGCGGCATGCCGGAGCGCCTGGCCGATCCGCAGATACCGCGCCTGGTGTACTACACCAACCTGGCGAGCGATCTCGATATCCTGGCGCGGGCCCATGGCCTGGACGAGGCCCTGCGGCTGATCGCAGCGCGCGCCGACAGGAAGTATCCGGCCGGCCTGGTGCGCCTGCTGGCGGAGAACGCCACGTCCTGGCTCGCGGCGGTCGATGCGCCGCCCTGTCCGGCCGAGATTCCCGCCCTGGCCGAGCGTGTGTCCCTGACCATCGTGGCCGACATGATCGAGCTGAAGCTGCCCTGGCTGCTGGGATATTCGCGCCGCGTGGCCGACCTGGCCGGGCGCGCCGCCGAACTGGTGGGCTTGCCCGCTGCCCAGCAGCACTGCCTGGGTCGCGCGGCGCTCATCCACGGCATCGGCCGCGCCGCCGTGCCCAACGCGGTCTGGCAGCGTGACGGCAAGCTCGGCACGGCCGACTGGGAGAAAGTGCGCCTGGTCCCGTACTGGACGGCGCGCGCCGGCATCCAGGTGCCCTCCCTGCGCGCCGAGGCGACGCTGGCCTCCCACGTCTACGAAAGGCTCGACGGCAGCGGCTATTACCGCGAGTTCGACGCCGGGTCGCTGGCCATGCCGCAACGGATACTGGCCGCGGCGGCGGCCTATGCGGCCTTGCGCATGCCGCGTCCCTGGCGTGCCGCCTGCAGCGCCCCGGAAGCGGAGCAGATCCTGGCCGCCGACACGGCGGCGGGCCGCTTCGATGGCCAGGCTGTGCAATTCGTGCTGGCGGCCGCGGGCGGCCAACGCCCGAGTGCGGCCGAACCTGCGGCGCCGCGCAGGAAGCTGCTGTCCGAGCGCGAAGCGGCGGTCCTGCGCCGCATCAGCCTTGGGGAAAGCAACAAGGAAGTGGCGCGCGAGCTGCAGATCAGCCCGTCGACGGTGCGCACCCATGTCGAGAGCATCTTCCGAAAACTCGCGTGTTCGACACGGACCGCCGCGACACTGAAAGGATTGACGCTCGGCCTCATCTAGGTTCTCCAAGGGCAAACGTTAAATCGCGGTAATATGGAGGCGTTACAGTTCACAGGGCAGGTATTGCAGGCATGGTTTCGAACACGTCTCACCCATCACCCGCCGATCCGGATTTCAGCGCACTGTTCGATGCCACGCCATCTCCCTATCTGGTGCTGGCGAAGGACTTCAGCATCGTGGCGGTCAACCGGGCCTACCTGAAAGCCACCAAGACCATCCGCGAGAACATCCTCGGCCGTAACATATTCGATGTGTTCCCGGACAATCCGGACGATCCCTCCGCCAGCGGCGTGGCGAAACTCCGGGCTTCCCTCGAGCGCGTCCTGCGCAACAAGCGCGCCGACACCATGGCCATCCAAAAATACGACCTGCCGGTGGCCGGGCCGGACGGACTTCGCTTCGAAGAGCGCCACTGGAGTCCGATCAACACGCCGGTCTTCGGTGCGGACGGCGAAGTGCGCCACATCATCCACCGGGTGGAAGACGTTACCGAATTCGTCAGGTCGAAGGACCGCAGCGCGCGGATGGCGTCGACGATCGACGACCAGGCGCTGGAAATCGAGATCGCCAACCGGCGGCTGCGCGAAGCGAACGACACGCTCGAGCAGCGGGTGGCGGCGCGCACCGAGGCGCAGCGCCTGACCGAGGAAAAACTGCGTGCGAGCGAACTGCGATTCCGCCTGATGGCCGATTCCATCCCGCAGATCATCTGGATCATCGACGACAGCGGTCGTGCCGTGTATTTCAACAAGCAGTGGTCCGCCTACACCGGCATTGCCCTGGACAGCATCACGCCCGAGGATGTGACCGACGGCTTCGTGCATCCGGATGACCACGCGCTCACGATGGAAGCCTGGGCCCGCGCCAGGGAAGGCGGGGGGCATTTCAGTGTCGAACACCGGATCCGCTCGGCCTCGGGCGAGTACCGCTGGTTCCTGGTGCGTGCCGAGTCCTACCGCGACCCGCATTCAGGACACATCGCGATGTGGTTCGGCACCTCCACCGACGTGCACGACCGTAAACTGGTCGAGGCCGCACTGAAGGAGCGGGAAGAGCAGCTGCGGCTGGCGATCGATGCCGCGGATGTCGGCGAGTGGGACGTCGACCTTGTCAACGGGAGCATGTACTGGCCCGCACGTGTGAAGGCCATGTTCGGCATATCGGCGGATCGTCCGGTCGCGCTGTCGGACTACTATGACGGGCTGCACCCGGACGACCGTGAACGCACGCTCGCTTCGTTCGACGCCGCCGCCGATCCGCACCTGCGTCGCCAGTACGAGGCCGAATACCGGACCATCGGCAAGGAAGACGGGATCATACGCTGGGTTGCCGCCAAAGGGCGGGGCGTGTTCAACGACGCCGGCGAATGCATCCGCATCATCGGCACGGCCATCGACATCACGAAGCGCAAGGCGGACGAGGAGGCCTTGCGTGAAAGCGGCGAGCGCCTGCGGCAGGCCGACCGCAGGAAGGACGAGTTCCTGGCGATGCTGGCGCATGAACTGCGCAATCCGCTGGCGCCCATCAGCGCGGCCGCCGAGCTGCTGCAGATGTCCAGGCTCGACGAGGGGCGCGTGCGCCACACCAGCCAGATCATCGGCCGCCAGGTCAGGCACATGACCAGCCTGGTGGACGACCTGCTCGACGTATCGCGCGTGACGCGCGGGCTGGTCGAGCTGGACAATGCGCCGATGGACGTCGCTCACATCGTGGCCGACGCGGTGGAGCAGGTGACGCCGCTGGTGCGGGCGCGTCGCCACCATCTGGAATTGCGCCTGACGCCGGATACGACGATGGTACAGGGAGACCGCAAGCGGCTGGTCCAGGTGCTGGCCAATATCCTCAACAACGCGGCCAAGTACACACGTGAAGGCGGCACGATCCTTCTCGAGACCGAGGTGCGCGGCGCGCAGGTGTCGATCGCGATCTCGGATAACGGGATCGGCATGGCGCCCGACCTGGTCGCCCGGGCATTCGACCTCTTTGCGCAAGCCGAACGCTCCTCGGACCGGTCAATGGGCGGGCTGGGCCTTGGACTGGCACTCGTCAAGAGCCTGGTCGAGCTGCACCACGGCTCGGTGACATGCGAAAGCGGCGGCCTTGGCCTGGGCAGCAAGTTCACCGTCTGCCTGCCGCGCCTGCAGTTGCCCGAAGGCCGGGCGGGAGAGGACGATGCCGGCGTCGGCGGCCTGTCGACGGCGGCGCCCGGCCTGCGCATCCTGGTGGTGGACGACAACGTGGATGCGGCAGCGATGCTGGCCATGCTGCTGGAAGCCTCGGGCCATCGGGTCATGGTCGAGCACGATGCGCGCCAGGCGCTGGCGCGCGCCAGGGAGGAAGTGCCGCAGGTCTGCCTGCTCGATATCGGCCTGCCTGAGATCGACGGCAACGAACTGGCGAAGCAGTTGCGCAGCAGTCCGGAAACCGCCGGGGCAGTGCTGGTCGCGGTCACCGGCTACGGCCAGGACAAGGACCGCGAACGATCGCTGGCCGCAGGATTCGACCATCACCTTGTCAAGCCCATCGATACCACGAAGCTTGCGTCCATCCTGGCGCAGTTGGCCATCTAGGCGCCAGATCCATGGCGCCGCACCGTACCAGGTGGCCGGCGCTTCCAGCTGGTCGAGGCGAAGGACCTGTTGCGCCATGTCCGCAAGGACGTCGCCGTCATGCGCCAGCAGGGAGACGCGGTGGCGGGGACCGAGGCGCGAGCGCAGCTGGGAGCTGACGTCGCAGCCAACTGCGACGTAGGCGGCGTTATCGAACACCGAATCGCCCAACAATACGACATGCTCCACGCTGGTCTCCTTGCAAGGCAGATCCAGTGTACCGAAAAGCCCGACGCCGGGGAGCCGGAGCGGGAGCTTCAGCGTGCTCTTGACACAACAACAAAACCGAACGATCCTCCGTAAGCCCCGCGTAAGCAATCCGTAAGGAAACGAGAACATCCTGCGGGAAGGCGTAGCAAATATTTAATAGAAGGAGAAGTCCAGCTAAACCCAGCAGTTGTACGTGCAGCCATTCAATCGTGTAGAAAAACCAAACCGGAGACAGACGATGAAGCAGCGTGACGACGATGTAAAGAAGCCAGCATCCACCCGCCGTAAGTTCCTCGGCACCGCAGCCGCCGGCACCGCCGGAGCCCTCGCGGTCCCGATGGTCGCAACAGCCCAGACCCCGAAGCAGATGCGCTTCCAGAGCACCTGGCCCAGCAAGGATATCTTCCACGAATACGCGCTCGACTTCGCCAAGAAGGTCAACGACATGACCGGCGGCGAGCTGAAAATCGAAGTGCTGCCGGCCGGCGCCGTCGTTCCCGCCTTCGGCCTGCTCGACGCCGTCTCCAAGGGCACCCTCGACGGCGGCCACGGCGTCATGGGCTACAACTACGGCAAGCAGAGCGCGATCGCGCTGTGGACCTCCGGCCCGGCCTTCGGCATGGACGCCAACATGGTGCTGGCCTGGCACAAGTACGGCGGCGGCAAGGCGCTGCTGGCCGAGCTGTACAAGGGCATCGGCGCCAACGTCGTGTCCTTCCTTACCGGCCCGATGCCGACCCAGCCGCTGGGCTGGTTCAAGAAACCGATCAGCAAGGTCGAAGACCTGAAGGGCCTGAAGTTCCGCACCAATGGCCTGGCGATCGACCTGTTCACGGCCATGGGCGCCGCGGTGAATGCGCTGCCGGCCGGCGAGATCGTCCCGGCCATGGACCGCGGCCTGCTGGACGGCGCCGAATTCAACAACGCCAGCTCCGACCGCGTGCTCGGCTTCCCGGACGTGTCGAAGATCTGCATGCTGCAAAGCTTCCACCAGAGCTCCGAGACCTTCGAGATCACCTTCAACAAGACCAAGTACGACGCGCTGCCGGCCATGATGCGGTCGATCATCGAGAATGCGGTCGAGGCGGCATCTGCCGACATGTCGTGGAAGGCGGTCGACCGCTATTCCAAGGACTATGCCGGCATGCAGGCCCAGAACGGGGTCAAGTTCTACAAGACGCCGGACTCGGTGCTGCAGGCCCAGCTCGCGGTGTGGGACCAGGTGGTGGCCAAGAAGGGCGCCGACAATCCGCTGTTCAAGAAGGTCGAGGCCTCGATGCGCGCCTTCGCCGAGCGCGCGATGAAGTGGGACATGGACACCAACAACCCGCGCCGCATGGCCTACAACCACTACTTCGGCCGCAAGGCGCCGGCCAAGAAGGCCTGAGCGACAACCGTAGCTTACCATGTGCCCATTCCTCATGACGGGGGATGGGCCTGTTCGTTCGACCGGAGCAGCTCCATGCAAAACGTCTTGTTTTTTGTCGACCGGGTCAGCAGCTGGGTAGGGCAGGCCTTCTCCTGGCTGATCGTCGCGCTCACCTTCCTCATCACCTGGGAAGTCTTCTCGCGCTATGTCCTGAACACGCCCAATCCCTGGGCCTTCGACCTGATGATCATGATGTACGGCGCCGCCTTCATGATGGCCGGCGCCTACACCCTGGCCAAGAACGGCCACGTGCGCGGCGACGTGCTGTATTCGTTCTTCCCGCCGCGCCTGCAGGCCGGCCTCGACCTGATCCTGTACTTCGTCTTCTTCATTCCCGGCGTGGTCGCCCTGGTCTGGGCCGGCACCACCTATGCCGCCGAGTCGCTGGCCATCAAGGAGCACTCCACGCTCACCGCCAACGGCCCGCCGCTGTATCCCTTCAAGATGGTGATTCCCTTTGCCGGCGTGCTGCTCCTGGTGCAGGGCTTCGTGGAGATCGTGCGCTGCGTGGTCTGCCTGAAGAACGGCGCCTGGCCCCCGCGCGAGCCCGATGTCGAAGAGGTCGACGTCGACCAGCTCAAGGCGCAAGTCTCGGCCCCGAAGGAGGCGCCATGAGGAAGGAAATCTGGTTCGGCCTGTCGATCCTGATCGCGATCGTCATCGGCCTGTTCATCCTGATGCCGGCGCCTGCCGAGATGAGCAACGGCCATCTCGGCCTGCTGATGCTGGCGCTGGTGGTGGTCGCCATCATGCTCGGCTTCCCCACTGCGTTCACCCTGATGGGCATGGGCGTGATGTTCGCTTGGTTCGCCTTCCACAGCCAGGACCCCGGCCAGGCAACCCAGCTCACCCTCGACCTGATGGTGCAGCGGGCCTATTCGGTGATGGCCAACGACGTGCTGATCTCGATCCCGCTGTTCATCTTCATGGGCTACCTGGTGGAGCGCGCCAACCTGATCGAGCGCCTGTTCAAGAGCCTGCACCTGGCGATGGCGCGCGTGCCCGGCTCGCTGGCGGTGGCCACCATCGTCACCTGCGCCATCTTCGCCACCGCCACCGGCATTGTCGGGGCGGTGGTTACCCTCATGGGCCTGCTGGCGATGCCGGCCATGCTGAAGGCCGGCTACAGCACCAAGCTGTCGGCCGGCTGCATCACGGCGGGCGGCTGCCTGGGCATCCTGATTCCGCCCTCGGTGCTCCTGATCGTGTACGGCGCGACGGCCGGGGTCTCGGTGGTCAAGCTGTATGCGGGCGCCTTCTTCCCGGGGATCATGCTGGCCGGGCTGTACGTCGGCTATGTGCTGATCGTCGCCAAGCTGCGGCCGTCGCTGGCGCCGCCGCTGCCCGCGGAGGAGCGCATCGTGGCGCTGCCGGCCTACACCCAGGCCATTCCCGGGGCCTACGACAAGCGGGCGGTGCCAGGCCTGGTGCGCGCCTTCAAGGGCGCGGGCGCGCCGCAGCGCACCCTGGCATCGAACCTGTTCGTCGCCCTGCTGCCGGCCCTGGCCTTTGCCGCCATCATGGGCCTCGGCTATCGCATGGTGACCGCACCGGAAGCACCCGCCACCGAACTGGTCGAGATGGGCGCCCAGCAGGACCTCGATTCCGCGTCCGGTGGCGATGCCGGCGGCCTGGAAGAGCCGCCGGTCGAGGGCGCGCTGGCCGAACCGCCTGTCGAAGGGGGCGCGCCGGCCGCGGCGGCGCCGCCGGCGCCGGCAGCCACGCAAGCCATTCCCACGCCGGCTTCCGCCGATCCGGTCGCCAAGCCGGCGCCCAAGGCCTTCTGGATCACGCTGGCGGTCGTCGCCGCCGCGCTGCTCGGCTTTTATTTGCTGTTCACCTTCGCGCGGCTCGAGATCTTCAAGATGCTGCTCGGCTCCCTGTTCCCGCTGGCGATCCTGATCCTGGCGGTCCTGGGCAGCATCGTGTTCGGCCTGGCCACGCCGACCGAGGCGGCGGCGATGGGCGCCTTCGGTGGGCTGATCCTGGCGATCGCCTACCGGCGCTTCAATTACGCCCTGCTGCGCGACTCGGCCCACCTGGCGACCAAGACCACGGCCATGGTGTGCTGGCTGTTCGTCGGCTCCAGCATCTTCTCGGCCGCCTTCGCGCTGCTGGGCGGGCAGGAGATCATCAACAACTGGGTGCTCGGCATGGACCTGACCCCGGTGCAGTTCATGATCCTGGCCCAGGTGGTGATCTTCCTGCTCGGCTGGCCGCTCGAGTGGACCGAGATCATCGTGATCTTCATGCCGATCTTCGTGCCCTTGCTGGCCCACTTCAACATCGACCCGCTGTTCTTCGGCCTGCTGGTGGCGATGAACCTGCAGACGGCCTTCCTGTCGCCGCCGGTGGCGATGTCGGCCTTCTACCTGAAGGGGGTGTCGCCGCCGCACGTTACCCTGAACCAGATTTTCCTCGGCATGCTGCCCTTCATGGGGCTGCAGATCCTGGGGATCATCCTGCTTTATACCTTCCCGGCGATCGGCATGTGGCTGCCCGAGGTGCTGTACAAATAGGCGCCGTCATGCACAAGACTCTTGTCTCTTCACAAAGTTATGCGTTTCGCGAATGGCAGACATGCGGAACGCGAAGTGTCATTGCGCTGCAACATCGGTAATAATGGCGGGCTATACGCTGCAGTACCTTCCACGTTCCCGGATGTTGTCATCACGAGTGCCATCATCCGGCAGCGCTGGCCCGACCTTGTTCACGCATTGTGAGGAACATGAAGCATCATCTCCTGCCCGGTTCGACCTCTCACCGATTTGACGGCGGCGCACCGCGTTCGTCTGGTGGCGAGGTGGCGCGATGATGCAGGGCAGCCTGCAATCCCGGCCCGCACAGGTCAAGAGCGTGGCCTCGATCAAGCCGCACACCCTGTTCGACGACGTCTACGGGATCGCCGTCGGCGTGCTGTTCGTCGTCATGGGCGTCCTGCTGCTGCAGGCCGCGAGCCTGATCACCGGCGGCGTGGCCGGCATTGCGCTGCTGCTCTCGTACACCACCGAGCACACGGTCGGTGTCCTGTTCATGCTCATCAACCTGCCGTTCTTCCTGTTCGGCTACCTGTTCATGGGCGCGCGCTTCACCGCCAAATCCCTGGTCGGCAGCGTGCTGATCATGGCGCTGCTCAAGCTGCTGCCGAACGGCCTGGTGATCGGCCATATCCACCCGATGGTCGCCGCACTCGGCGGCGGCACCTTCTGCGGCATGGGCATCCTGGCGCTGGCGCGCCATGGCGCCGGCGTCGGCGGCACCGGCATCGTCACCCTGTGGCTGCAAAAGAAGTACGGCATCAATGCCGGCCGCACCCAGGTCCTGATCGACGGCGTGATCCTGCTGGCGGCGCTGGCGATCGTCACGCCGGAGCTGGTCGGCTGGTCCTCGCTGAGCGCGATCGCCATGAGCAGCATGGTCATGGCCTGGCACCGCCCGGGACGCTACTTCGGTAACTGAAGCGCAGGCGCCTGGAGTCCGGCGGCTTGCGCGAAGACTTCCTTGATCCAGTCGACGAACACGCGCACCCGCGGCGACAGCTGCCGGCTTTGCGGATACAGCACCGAGACCGGCAAGGCGGGCGGCGCCAGCGCCGGCAGCACGATCTCGAGCCGGCCTGCGCGCAGCGCGTCCTCGATGCGGTAGCGCGGCACCTGCGCGATGCCCAGGCCCGCGATGGCCGTCGCCGCATACATGTCGGCGCCGCTCACGCTGACCGATGCCGGCAGCACCACCTGGCGCAGCTCGCCGTCCACGCTGAACTCGAGCGGGTAGGGCCGGCCGGTGCTCGACGAGATGAAGTGCACCGCATGGTGACGATCGAGTTCGTCGAGCCTGCCAGGGCGGCCGTGGCGGTCGAGGTAGGCGGGGCTGGCGACCGTGACCTGGGTGAGCCGCGCCACCTCCTGCGCCACCATCGACGAGTCCTGCAGGTTCCCGGCGCGCAGCACGCAATCGATCCCCTCGCGCACCAGGTCGACCAGGCGGTCGCCTTCCCCGATCTGCAGCACGATGCCCGGGTAGCGCGCCAGGAAGGCGGGCAGGGCCGGCGCCAGCACCTGCTTGGCCAGGGACGGCTGCAGGTTCACGCGCAGCAGGCCGGCCGGCTCGGTGCGGCTGAAAACGCTCTCCATTTCCGCCAGTTCTGCCAGCAGGCGCACGCAGCGTTCGTAATAGGCCTGCCCGTCGAGCGTCGGCGCCACCACCCGCGTGGTGCGTTCCAGCAGGCGGGTCGCCAGGCGCGCCTCCAGGCGCTTGATGGCGTTGGTGACGGTGGCGCGCGGCAGTTGCAGGTCTTCGGCCGCCAGCGTGAAGCTGCGCCGCTCGACGATGCGTGTGAAAATGCGCATCTCCTGGAAGCGATCCATCTGCGTGCTCATCGATTGTTATCCACCAAGGAATAATACTGCCGAGTGTAGCCCATCCGTTCGGTTTGGATTAACTGATCGCTCGCCGTCCCAAATTTGAACTGTTGCAAACACCACGAATTGGTCTTATGGGCAACAAATGATGCCTGGATGTATTTATTTATTTGCAGGAAAGTCGTTACAATGTGCGATTATTTAATCGCGTGGCTATGATTCGACCATGAGCGGGATCTTCGGAAAAATGCGCCTGTCCAGCGTGATTACCCTGGCGGTCTGCGCCACGGTCGCGCTGACGGTCGCGCTCCAGCTGGTGCTGGTCAACCATTTCGCCGTGCGCCAGGCGCGCGAGGAAGCCCAGCTGCGGCTGCAGCAGCTGTCCTGGCAGATGCGCGATTCGCTGAACAAGGTGGTCGAGCAGGCCACCGGCGACACCCGGCTGCTGGCCGAGCTGCCGGCGGTGCGCTATGCCAGGAATGCCGAGCAGTCGCGCGAGGTGCTCGAAAGCCTGCAGCGCACCTTCCCCGACTACGCCTGGATCGGCATCGCCGACCTCGACGGCAAGGTGGCCGCCGCCACCAGCCGCATGCTGGAAGGCGCCAACGTCAGCAAGCGGCCCTGGTTCACCGTCGGCATGCGCGGCGTCCATGCTTCCGACTACCATCCCGCGCTGCTCCTCGAGAAGGTCCTGCCGCGCAAACCCGATCCGTGGCGCTTCGTCGACGTGTCCGGCCCCATCCTCGACCAGGGCGGCAAGCCGGTCGCCGTGCTCGGCCTGCACCTGAGCTGGGAATGGGCGCGCCGCCATGCGCGCCAGCTGCTCACGCCGGCGCTGCGCGAATACGGCGCCGAGATCCTGGTGATCCGCGACGACGGCACCGTCATGCTCGGCCCGCAATCGATGGTCGAGACCAAAGTGGACACCACCAGCCTGCGCCTGGCGCAGAAGGGCATGACCGGCTCGCTGCGCGAAGTCTGGCCGGATGGCCGCGCCTACCTGACCGGCTACAGCCGGACCGGCGACGTGCTCGACCCGACCTCGCTGCGCTGGACCGTGCTGGTGCGCCAGACCGAGGACCGGGCGCTGGAAGGCACGGCCGACCTGAAGCTGCGCATGCTCGGCTGGAGCGCCTTGCTGGCGCTGCTGCTGGCCGGCCTGGCGGCGCTGATGGCGCGCCGCCTGACGCGCCCGATGGCGGTGCTGGGCGCGGCGATCGAGCGCGCCACCGAGGCCACCCGCGCCGGCAGGGAAGCGCCGCCGATCCCGCAGGTGGACGGCTTCCTCGAGACCCGGATCCTGTCGAGCACGATGCGCGAGCTGGTGCACAGCGAGACCGCGCACCGCCAGGCCCTGCTGGCCCTGAACGAGCGCCTCGAGCTGGCCGTGGCCGAGCGCACCGCCGAGTTGCAGGCGCTGCTGCTGCGCGACGTGCTCACCGGCCTGCCGAACCGCCGCGCGCTGCTGGAAGCGCTGCCCGAGGCGATGAGCCGCGCGCGCCGGGTCGGACGCCCGTGCGCGCTGCTGTTCCTCGACATGGACGGCTTCAAGGCGGTCAACGACAGTCACGGCCACGACGAAGGCGACGAGCTGCTGCGCCAGTTCGGCGAGCGCTTGCTGATGGGCGTGCGCAAGACCGACATGGTGGCGCGCCTGGCCGGCGACGAATTCGTGGTGGTGCTGGAGATGCTGAGCGACGCCGCCGATGCCGAGGACACCGCGCGCAAGCTGCTCGAGCGCCTCGCCGAGCCCTTCATCCTGCACAGCGCCGGCGTGAGGGTGGGCGCCAGCATCGGCATCGCCCTGCATCGCCCGGACGACCCGCTCGACGTCGACGGCTGGCTGGCGCGCGCCGACCACGCGATGTACGCGGTCAAGCGCACCGGCAAGAACGGCGTCGCGCTGGCGGCTCCGCTCTGACCCTTGCCCATGAGGGCGCGGCGCTGCTACCATCGCCGCTATGTCCGAGATCACCCAACTCATCGCCACGCTCAAGCGCGAGCTCAAACAGCAGGACAAGACCTACCGCGACGTCGCCGAGGCGCTCGGCCTGTCCGAACCGAGCGTCAAGCGCCTGTTCGCCACCGAGCAGTTCACGCTCGACCGCCTGGTCGAGATCTGCTCCCTGGTGGGACTGACCCTGGCCGAGCTGGCGCAGGAGGCGGGGCAGGGCCACCAGCGCCTGCGCACCCTCGGCCCGGCCCAGGAACGCGAGCTGGTATCGGACGCGCGCCTGCTGCTGGTGGCGGTGTGCGCCCTGAACCATTGGACCATGGCCGAGATGCTGCAGGCCTACCGCCTGAGCGAGGCCGAGTGCGTGCAGCTGCTGCTGCGCCTCGACCGGCTGGACCTGATCACCCTCCTGCCCGGCAACCGCATCCGCCTCAACGTGGCGCGCGACTTCGACTGGCTGCCGGGCGGGCCGATCCGCCGGTACTTCCGCGAGCAGGGCATGCCCGGGTTTATCGACAGCGCCTTCGGCCAGCCGGGCGACGCGCTCGACTTCGTGCACGGCATGCTGACGGAAAGCGCGCGCGCCAAGCTGCAGGGCGAGCTGCGCCAGCTGCGGGCGCGCTTCGCGCAGCTGCACGAAGAGAGCCTGGCCGCGCCGCTGCCGCAACGGCGCGGGACAGGCTTGCTGCTGGCCTTGCGGGAGTGGGAGCCGGCGGTGTTTGCGGGTTTGCGCAGGTAGCCCGGCTAGTTCCCGGACGCCGCCAGGCGATAGTCCCACGGCGCGAGCGAGGCCTTGCGCCCGTCCACCGCATAGTCTTGCGCCACCCCGGACAGGTTCACCGTGACCGCAACCACGTTCCCGTTTTTCTCGCGCCGGAACGCGAACACCTTGTCGTTCCCTGTCTCCAGCACCCGCATCGCCCCGCCATACTGCCCGTTCCACAGTGCCGGGTTCTCGTGCTTGAGCTTCAGCAGCAAGGTGTACAGTCCCTCGTTCGCATGCTCGCGCCACACGATCGTCCTTCTCGAAGAATTCCAGCCGCTTGTCGAGTCCCGCCTCCTGTCCGCCGTAGATCAGCGGCATGCCCGGCAGCGCCGCCGCCAGCACCGCCATCGCCTTGAAGGCCGGCCCGTAATGTTCGGCGTCGCTGCCATGCCAGGAATTCTCGTCGTGGTTGCTGGTGAAGCGCATCCGGTAGGCGTGCTCCGGATAGGCCACCGGCGGCTTCTCGAACAGCGCCCGCAATGCCCTGGCGTCGGCCTTGCCCTTGGCGATGTCCTTGAACACGGTCAGCGTATCCCAGCCGTAGCTCATGTCGAAGGCGCGCCTGTGCAGCTCGGGCTGCCAGGCTTCGGCCAGCATGAACACCGGCTTGATGCGCTCCAGTTCGGCGCGCGTCTGTTCCCAGAACGCGGTCGGCACCTTGGCGGCCACGTCGCAGCGGAAACCGTCGATGCCGGTCTCGCGCACCCAGAACGCCATCGCCTCGCGCATGCCGGTCCACAGGCCGGGCTGCTTCCAGTCCAGGCCCGTGACGTCGGTCCAGTACTCGGGTTCCGCGCCCTCGGTATAGGTCACCGGGAACAGCTCGCCCTTGGCATCCTTCAGGTACCAGTCCTTGTGCCGGACCGTCCACGGGTTGTCGAAGGCGGTGTGGTTGGCGACCCAGTCGATGATGACGCGCATGCCCATGCCCTGGGCCTGCTTCACGAGGCGCTTGAAGTCGTCCATCGTGCCGAACTCCGGATTCACGGCCGTGTAGTCGCGCACCGCATAGTAGCTGCCGAGCGTGCCCTTGCGGTTCTTGACGCCGATCGGCTGCACCGGCATCAGCCATAGGATGTCCACGCCCATCTTGCGCAGGCGCGGCAAATGCCTGGCGAAGGCATTGAAAGTCCCTTCCTTCGTGTACTGGCGGATATTGACCTCGTAGATATTCGCGCTGCGCGACCATACCGGATGGGCCATGGGCGCGCTCGCGGCCTGCTGGGCCAGTGCGGGTGGGGCGGCGAGGGCGCTTAACGCCAGGGCAAGTACGGGCAGGGAGTGGGCTAGGAATCGCATGGGTCTACTCAGGTTTTGTTCAAGCCTCTTGTGTCCGCTCATTCTACGGTGTAGAACCTTAGGTAAGCGGGAAAGTTCGATTTGTACGAAGTCCCGCCCCCTTTTGGCCTGATCCGCTACTGCGGTTTTATGTGAAGTAATAGACAGATCAGCTCGCCAATTAAGGGAATGATGGCTTCAAAGAGGGAATGACGCCATGAAGATGTCCATCGTCGCATGTGCCGTGCTCGGAGCGGGCGCGGCGTGCGCCTCGGCCCAGAATGCAGCGGTCCCCGCGGGGAGCGCCGGCACGGGCGAGGTTGCCAAGGAAGTCAGGGAGAGCGCCAGGGGGACGCCGGCAAGGCGCGAGCCCGGCGCCGGTCGTGCCGAGGATGCGCCGGCGATTTTCACACTGGAAACCGCATATGAGGCGGATCAGCGCAGGGCGGGGGCATCGAAGACGCTTACCGTGGGCCGCCAGTACAACCTCGAATTCCTGGCCCTGAGCGACGTCGGCGATCCCTTCCACGGCGGCCTGGCCGGCAGCGCCGTCGGCGGCGCCGGCGATGTGCGCCGGCTGGGCGACAGCGTCACCTATCAAAGCGAATTCAACGGCTTCACGGCCGGCTCGTCCTGGGGCAAGGGCGACTTCGACGGTTCCCCCTCGGGCCGCGCCTGGGGCATGACGGTGGGCTTCAACCTCGGCCCCTTCACCATCCGCGCGGCGCACCAGAACCGCAACGTCGCCAAGGTGACCCGCATCAACCCGGTCGACATCAGCATGGCGGCAAAGAATTCCATCGTCGCCGCCAACATGCGCTTCCAATGGGGCACCGCGTATGCGGCCTACAGCGCCAGCCGCGGCTGGGGCAGTTCGCCGCTGTTCAACCCGGACAACCCCTACGGCGCCGGCATCAGCTCGACCACCTCGACCGACAGCCGCGACGTGCTGGCCGGCGTGGCGGTACCAATCAGCCATGCGACCACGCTGCTGGCTTCCTACATCCGCAAGAACGACCGCGACCCGGCCAACCGCGACGCGCGCCAGATCGCGATCGGCGCCACCTATGCGGTCTCGCGCAAGCTCGACTTTTATGCCGCGTATTCGCACATCCGGCAGCAGAGCGGCCTGCAGAATGCCAGCGTGCGCAGCGGCGGCGGCGGGGCGATCAACCTCGGGATGCGGCGCGCGTTTTGAGAGGTCCGGTAGCGGCCCTGCGCGGCGACGCCATGCTGCAAAAAAAGGTAGCCTGTTCCCATGCTTAAAACACGTTTTTGGAGGCAACATGACAGGCACAAGCACACTTGATCCGGATAACTTCCCGGAACGTCCGGACCGCAGTCTCGGCAAGGGCCATGGCATCGATGCGCTCGGCCCGAGCGATATCTCCGACACCGGCAGCGACGTGGTCGGCGGTCCCGGTTTCTCCGACGCGCTCGATCCCGAGCAGACCCTCGACTTCGACCGCGGCACCACCTCGGACCTGGAGCGGAGCCACGCCGGCGGCACTGCCGGCCCGGATGTCGGCGACGCCGATTTCTCGGGCGACAGCGACATGGGCGGCACCGGCGAACGCGCCGCTGCCGGACGCGACTACGTCGGCAAGGACGGCGCCGACATCGACACCGACCAGATCGTGTCCATCCCCGACCTGCCGCTGACCGAGGAGGACACCGAGTTCTTAACGAGCAAGCCGCCGCGATAGGCTGAAGGCGGCCAGCAAGGCCCCGCCGCCCACCAGGGCGGTCACCAGGGGCGAGGAGCGCAGGCTGGTGCTGGTGTACAGGCTGCGCTCATGCACGTTCTGCGGCATGCCCTGGCGCTGGCGCAGTTCGGTCGACGGATCCGGCTTGTAGAGCGCGTCGCGGCGGTTCGGCGCCGTCGGTCGGTCCGACTTCTGCTGCTTGAACAGGGTGGCATTCATGTAGCGGTCGAACAGGGCCGGCATCAGCTTGGAGCCGGCCGCGATCATCTTCGAGGCGCCGCCGGCATAGGCGTCGCGCTTCGGATGTTCGGCGCAGTACAGGATGGCGTCGGCCACCACTTCCGGTGCGTAGACCGGGGGCGGCAGGGCGGGTTCCTTGTCCATGTAGTTGCGCGCGTGTACCGCGAACATGGTGTCGATCGCGGCCGGGCGCACCAGGGTCACCTGCAGCGGCGCGTTTTCCTTTTCCATTTCCATGCGCAGCGCGTCGGTGAAGCCTTTCACCGCGTGCTTCGAGGACGCGTACATGCCCTGCATCGGGATGGAACGCTCCGACAGCTCGCTGCCGATATTGATGATGGCGCCGCCGCCGCGGTGCTTCATGCGCCGCACCGCTTCCAGCGAACCGTTCACCGTGCCCCAGAAGTTGGTCTGGAACAGGCGGTGGTGGTCTTCCGGCTTGACTTCTTCGAGGCGGCCGAACACCGAGATGCCGGCATTGTTGACCCAGGTATCGATGCGGCCGAAGCGCGCGATGGCCTTCTCGCCGATCTTCTCGACTTCGCCCATGTTGCCGACGTCGGCAGCCACGGTCTCGACCATGACGCCCTTGCCGCGCAGCTCGCTTGCCAGCTCGTCGAGCGCCTCCTTGCTGCGCGCGGCCAGCACCAGGCGGGCGCCGCGCGCGGCGGCCATGCGGGCGGTGGTCAGGCCGATGCCGCTGGTGGCGCCGGTGATGACCATGACCTGGTCGTGAAGTTTCCTGAGTCTGATTGCCATGACGTGATCCTTTTCAAGGGTGAAGAGGACTGCCCGCGGCGTCCGGCCGCAGGGACAGGCCAGGTTAATGAACGATCACTATCCTAGCCCGGCTGGCAAAATGGGGGTTTTCGCTTGCTTGTGGGAATGAAGGCGGTCTTACTTGCCCGGCTGGTAGATCTGGTCGAACAGCCCGCCATCGGCGAAGTGGGCCTTTTGCGCCTGCGTCCAGCCGCCCAGCTCGCTGATCGGGAACAGCTTGACGTTCGGGAACTGCGAGGCGTACTTCTTCGCGAACTTGTCCACCGCCGGACGGTAGTAGTTCTTGGCGATGATGTCCTGGGCTTCGTCGGTGTACAGGAACTCGAGGTAGGCCTGGGCCACCTGGCGGGTGCCGCGCTTGTCGACGTTCTTGTCGACCACGGCCACCGGCGGCTCGGCCAGGATGCTCAGCGACGGCGCGACGATCTCGAACTTGTCCGGGCCGAGTTCGCGCAGGGCCAGCAGGGCTTCGTTTTCCCAGGCCAGCAGCACGTCGCCGATGCCGCGCTCGACGAAGGTCGTGGTGGCGCCGCGGGCGCCGGAGTCGAGCACCGGCACGTTCTTGTAGAGTTTGGCCAGGTAATCCTTGGCCGTGCTCGGCGAACCGCCCGGCTGGCGCAGCGCGTAGCCGTAGGCGGCCAGGTGGTTCCAGCGCGCACCGCCCGAGGTCTTCGGGTTCGGCGTGATGACGGCCACGCCCGGCTTGATCAAATCGCCCCAGTCGCGGATCTTTTTCGGATTACCCTTGCGCACCAGGAACACGATGGTCGAGGTGTAAGGCGAGCTGCGGTGCGCCAGGCGCCCTTGCCAGCCGGGCGCGATCAAACCTCGTTCGCTGATAGCATCGATGTCGTAGGCCAAGGCGAGCGTGACGACGTCGGCCGACAGGCCATCGATGACGGCGCGCGCCTGCTTGCCCGAACCGCCGTGCGATTGCTTGACCGTGACGCTGTCGCCGGTCTTGGCCTTCCAGTGGCGGGCAAAGGCGGCATCGACGTCCTGGTAAAGTTCGCGCGTCGGATCGTACGAGACGTTAAGCAGGGTAACATCGGCTGCTGCGGCAGATTGGCCCAGCAGCGGAGCCAGCAGCGAGATCGCGGCCAGCGAGCGAAGGAAGGTTTTGCGAAGCATGTCGTTCTTTCAGAGGGCAGTTTGGAGCCTCTAGACTACGGCTCAGTTCCCCCTGAAGGAACGAATTTATTCGCTTAACATTATGCGGTTTTTGCTGGGCGCTTCAGTGCGCCTTCGACAGGATCAGCAGCCAGCGCTTGAACAGCAGCACTTCGAGGTGACCCGGTTCGATGCCGGTGTCGCATTCGATGATCGGATTCACCGCATAGAAGCGCTTGCGGAAATCACGGGTGATCAGGACTTCGCGACGGCCGATGCGGACCATAAAAGGGACAGGTGCATATTCCAGGCCGAAGGAGCTGTTCAGAGTGGTCATGGTGTTTTCCTTTTATTAAATTCGTTGGAGTGAGTAAAGAATATCACAACCACTGTATAAATCTACAGGTACTGTGTGGATGTACAGTAAATTTTTATGGATGTGGTTTTTTCGCCAATCCGCGCAACCCCGAACGACACGCATGCCGAACGACATTTTTCCCCGTCTCCACCGCTTTGCCGCCGCCCGTCTTTCCCCCGAAGGCGAGTACGGACTCCATCTGACCGCCGGCCTGGCGATGCTGCTGCTCGCCACTGCGCTCTTCGCCCGGATGGCCGGCGCCGTGGTCGCCGGCGCGCCCATCACCCAGCTCGACGTGGAAGTGGCCAACTGGCTGCATGCGCATGCCCGCGTCAACGACGGCCTGCGCCAGGTGTTGTTGGCGCTCACCCACCTGCACAGCACGCCCGGCATCCTGGGCATGGCGCTGGTGGCCGGCATCTGGCTGTTCCGGAACGGGCACCGCTACTGGACCGTGGCCCTGGTGGCCAGCGTGCCCGGCGGCCAGATCCTCAATGTCTTGCTGAAGCACACCTTCGAGCGGGCGCGGCCGCATTTCGCCGAACCCCTGCTGGAGCTGAGCACCTACAGCTTCCCCAGCGGCCACGCGATGGGCGCGACGGTGCTGTACGGCTTCATCGCCTGCTATGCGGCGCGCCATGCGCGGTCCTGGGCGGGCAGGGTGCTGCCTTTCGTGCTGGCGGCGGCCATGGTGGCGACGGTCGCGTTCTCGAGGATGTATCTTGGAGTCCATTACCTATCGGACGTGCTGGCCGCCGCGGCGGAAGGCTGCGGCTGGCTGGCGATCTGCATCACCGGCGCCGCCACCCTCAATCGCCGCAACCGGGCGCGCGCCCGCCGCGCCGGCGAGGCCGTCGAGCCCCAGGACATCTGAGCCATGGACTGATCCAACCAAGAGAACCGGGAAAGCGATGCGCACACTCGTACACCTGTCGGACCTGCATTTCGGCCGCGTCGACCATACGCTGCTCGCCCCCTTGCGCGAACTGATCGAACGCATCGATCCGGACGTGCTGGTCGTCTCGGGCGACCTGACCCAGCGCGCCAGGGCGGAACAGTTCGAGGAGGCGCGCGCCTACCTCGACACGCTGCCGGGCCCGCAGATCATCGTGCCGGGCAACCACGACATCTCGCTGTACAACGTGTTCCGCCGCTTCGTGAAGCCTTTGGCCCGCTACAAGCGCTACATCACGGACGACCTCGACCCGTTCTACCTCGACGACGAGATCGCCGTGGTCGGCGTCAACACGGCGCGTTCGTTCACGATCAAGGACGGCAAGGTGAGCCGCGACCAGCTGGCGACGGTAAGGAAGCAGCTGGCGGGGGTAGCGCCCTCGGTCACGCGCATCATCGTGGCCCACCACCCCTTCGACCTGCCCGACCATTTCGAGGAGCAGGACCTGGTCAACCGCGCCCCGCGCGCGATCGAAGCCTTCTCGGAGTGCGGGGTCGACATCCTGATGGGCGGCCACATGCATGCCAGCCATGCGGGCAGCACGGCGGCGCGTTACCAGATGAGCGAGTATGCGGCGCTGGTGGTGCAGGCGGGCACCGCGACCTCCACCCGCGGGCGCGGCGAGGTGAATTCCTTCAATGTGCTGCGGGTCGAGCCGGACAGGGTCGAGATCGACCGCTATGGCTGGGACGTGGTGCACGGGCACTTCGAGCTGGTCGACACCGACAAGTTCCTGCGCGCGGGGAATGTCTGGACCCCGCACAACGATGGCCTGATGGCGGCGGGGCTGTAATCAGATCCAGTATTCGGCCAGGCGTCCCATGAATTCGCGCAGCCGGTCCTTCCACGGCCGGTTGCGCCACGCCTCCAGCGTCACCTGCTTGGAGCTGCGCAGGTCTTCGTTGAAGGCCGCCTCCATGTCGTGCCCGAAGGCCGGGTCGAGCACCACCACGTTCAGCTCGTAGTTGTGGATGAAGCTGCGCCGGTCGATGTTGGCCGAACCGATGGTCGACCAGATGCCGTCGATCACCGCCGTCTTGGCATGCAGCACCGCCACCTGCAGCTGGTAGATCTTCACGCCGCCCTTCAGGAGCTGGTCGTAGAAGGCCTGGCCGGCGTACATGATCAGGTCATGGTCCGACACGGCCGGCAGCACCAGCTTGACGTCCACCCCGCGCCTGGCCGCGGCGACCAGGGCGTCGACGATCTGCTGGTCGGGCACGAAATAGGCCGAGGTGATGTGGATCGAGCTCTTGGCCTCGTTCATCGCCACCATCAGCGACTTGTAGATCTCCGAATCGCGGTCCGGGGCCGTGGCCAGCACCCGCATCACCTTGTCGCCGGCCGGCGCCAGGCGCGGGAAGTACTCGGCCGGCGGCAGTTCGCCCGCATCCTGGCGCACCCAGTTGTCGATGAAGGCGTACTGCAGGGCGGCCACGGCCGGACCTTCGATGCGGATGTGGGTGTCGCGCCAGCCGACCTCCTCGCTGTTGACGGCGCTCGGCTTCTTGCGTGAGCGGAACAGCGAGCTGTTGGCATAGGTCTCGCTGATGTTGATGCCGCCCGTGAAGCCGATCTTGCCGTCCACCACCATGATCTTGCGGTGGTCGCGGTTGTTCAGCTGCCAGGTGCCGGGGCGCTGCAGCGGGTTCACCGGATTGAAGATCAGGACCTTGACGCCGGCCGCGCGCAGGCGCTCGAAGAATTCCTTGGGCGTGGCCAGGGTGCCGACCCCGTCGGCGATGATGTTGACGACCACGCCCTGGCGCTGTTTTTCCATCAGGAGCTCGGCGAACTGCAGGCCGACCGGGTCCTGGTCGAAGATATAGGTCTCCAGGTTGATCGAGTTCTTGGCCTCCCGTACGGCGGCCATCATGTCGCGCATGGTGGCCGGGCCGTCGAACAGCAGGGTGACCTTGTTGCCGGGGATCAGGGGGGCGCCGGTGGCCTGTTCCTCCAGCACCGCCAGCTGCTTCAGGTCGGGCGAGGCATTGGCCCAGCGCTTGCGCAGGAGCTCGGCCGCCCGTTTCGTATCCAGCATGCCGCGCGGGGTTGCCACCGCCGGCGTCGCCTTGGACGGATTCTCGGGCAGGTGGTCGGCGTTCGGCAGGGTCTTGCACGAGGCGACCACGCAGACGAAGGCGAGGAAGGCCAGGAAGCTGCTCAGGCGCTTGTTGTTCATTTCGTGTCCCTCATGATGAGTTCACTGTCGTTGGCCAGCCGGGGAAGGTCTTTGGGACCGAGGAAGAATTCGACCGGTGCGGTCAGCAGGCGCCGGCCGAGGGCCTGCACCAGCAGGATGCCACGCTTGAAACGGATTTTGCGGGCGCGCATCGCCACCCACAGCGCCAGCCCGAAGCTGACCAGCAGGTTGACCGTGCCGATCAGGGCCACCCCCAGCGAGGCAGTGCCGATCGCGGTCCAAGACATCGCATAGTCGAGGCCGACCAGGGCCGTGGCGAAGTTCGCGGTCGAAAAGGTAACGTGGCGGATGTCGAGCGGCAGGCCCAGCAGGAAGCCGACGAAGCCGGTCATGCCCAGCATGAGGCCGAAGAAGAAGTTACCCATCAGGCTGCCGAGGTTGTCTTCGACGTAGGCGGAAAAACGTTCGAGGCGCGCGCGGCCCAGCAGCCGGCGCAGGCCGCGCAGCTGGCGCACGCGCTGGCCCATGCGGGTGTACAGGGCCTTGTTGTCGTAGTAGCCGGAGATCAGGCCGGCCACGAACAGCCAGACGCCGGCGACCGCCGCGTAGAACAGGGCCGGACCGTGGAAGGGATCGATGTCGGCCAGCAGGTGCCGGGCCTTGGCCGGATCGACCATGTGGCTGCCGTTGATCATCTTGTAGCCGACCGCGATCAGCCAGGCCACCGGGAAGGCCAGGACCACGTTGCCGAGCACGGCGACGATCTGGGTCCGGAACACCTTGGTGACCAGGGTGGCGAGGCTGTCGACGTCGAGCCCGCGGCCGTTGTCCGCCTTCTGCAGCGAGGCGGCGATGTGCTGGGCCGTCATGGCCGGCTGCTTGGTCGCCACTGTGAAATGCAGCACGTAGATCAGGATGAAGCCCAGCGAGTAGTTCATGCTGAACAGGAAAGCCTCGACCAGCGGGGCCGCGTGCAGGTAGCCCAGCATGATCTTGAACATCGCCATGAAGCCGACGATGAAGCCGGCGCCGGAGGCGGCCACGAACATATGGCGCAGGGCGCGCCGGGTCTCGGCGATGTAGTGCTCGCCGGTGCGGCTGGCATTCTCGGTGACGTTGCGCGCCAGCAGGTCGACATTGTCGCGCAGCAGGCCGCGCACGCGGTACTTGGTGTTGTGGGCCTCGATCAATTCTTCGGCCAGGGCGATGGCCGCCAGGCGGCGGTCGCTGGTCACCAGTCCGGCCGGCGTCGCCACCGAACTGGCCACCGCCTCCAGGTCCACCGACGGCGCGCTCGGCAGTTCGCCGCTGACGTCCACCAGGTAGAGCAGCTTGTGCAGGCGGTCGATGCTTTGCTGCAAGGCCACCAGCAAATAGGTCAGTGCCACGCTGGTGCCGCTGCTCTGTGCGCCGCGGCGGATCTTGAGCACCACCTCGGTGCACTGGTCGAGCATTACCAGCAGGTGGCGGGCCGGCTCCGGCTGCTCGATCTTGCCGTCGAGGTAGCGCCCGTACTCGTCGAGGTAGTGGTTGACCTCGATGTTCTGCATCAGGAAGGGCGAGTCGAAATCCTCGATCTCGCTGTAGCTGTGCACCAGGCGCGGTTCCAGTCCCAGCGCGCAGATGCGGCAGGACAGGGTGCGGATCGCATCGAGCAGGCCCATCAGGGTGACGTAGCGCGCGCGGTCGGGCGTTGCGTCTTGGGGCGGCGGGGCCTCGGCGATGACGTCGAACAGCTCCATCCAGTCGGCATTCGGCACCATGCGGATCCAAACATGGTCGTCCTCGTCGTACAGGACCTGGTCGAGCGCATCCGACAGATACAGGTCGTTCAGGGCGGGCGGCAGGAAGCGGTAGGTCACCCGCCGCTTGAGTTCGGTAACGAAACCATCGTTCGAGAGGATGCCGATGTCGCTGTACAGGCTGGTATGGCGGCGCTGCTCGAGCAGGGTCGTGATGTAGCGCCGCAGGGCCCAGGCCTGCGCCGGATTTCCCTTGAGGAGCTGGGTGAGGGTGCGCACGGCCTGTGCCGGATCGTCCGCCTTTTGCCAGACCCAGCGGTGACGCGGGCGCAGGCAATCGACCAGGTCGACCAGCAGGTCGATGCGGTCGCTGTCGGGATCGATCCGTTCTAGGATTGCAAGCATGGGCATTGTTGACTCTGGAAAGCCGTAGTGTACGCGAGGCATCGTTATTCCATGGTTCGCTACCGAACAATGAACCCGCTGAAAGCGTTACACTGAGGGGCTGTGTCATATGAAAACGAGGGATGCATGTACCTGACTTATTACAACGGCCAATGGACTGAGGGCAATGTTCCACTGTACGGCGCGATGGACCACAGCCTGTGGCTGGGTTCCTCGGTCTTCGACGGCGCGCGCGCCATGCGCGGCAAGCTGCCCGATCTGCGCCCGCACCTGGAGCGCGTGATCGCATCGAGCGAGAAACTGGGCCTGCGCTGCCCGCTGAGCGTGGACGAGATGGAAGCGCTGGTGCGCGAAGGCGTGGCGAAGTTCCCGGCGGACGCCGAGCTCTACATCCGCCCGCTGGTGTTCGGCACCGAGGGCTTCCTGATCCCGGTGCCCGAGGCCAGCCAGTTCGCGCTGACGCTGTTCGACGCGCCGCTGCCGCCCTTTACCGGTTTCTCGGCCTGCCTGTCGACCATGCGCCGCCCGCAGCCGACCATGGCGCCGACTGACGCCAAGGCTTCGGCCCTGTACGCCAACTCGACCCGCGCCATGCGCGAAGCCAAGGCGCGCGGTTTCGACCAGGCGATCGTGCTCGATGCCGCCGGCAACGTCGCCGAGTTCGCCTCCTCGAACCTGTTCATCGTGGCCGCCGACGGCGCCGTGGTGACGCCGAAGCTGAACGGGACCTTCCTGGCCGGCATCACCCGCGCGCGCGTGATCGCGCTCTTGGGGTCGGAAGGCGTGCACGTGGAAGAGCGCAGCGTCGGACCGGAAGAGCTGGTCACGGCACGCGAAATCTTCAGCACCGGCAACTACGGCAAGGTGACGCCGTGCACCCGCTACGAAGACCGTACGCTGGAAGCGGGCCCGGTGGCGCGCCGTGCGCGCGAGTTGTACCTGGCGTTTACCGAAACCACCTGAGGCGGGTCCTCATGTGGCTTGCTGCAGTTCCTCGCGCAGGAACTGCAGCAGGATCACCGTCTTGGCATCGACGATGCCGCCTTCCTTGACCTGCCTGAAGGCCTCGTCCACATCCATCTCGAGGACCTCGATGTCCTCGCCTTCCTCTTCCTTGCCGCCCCCTATGCCCTGGCGGTCGCGCTCCCCGTATTCGCCCAGGTAGCAGTGCACCGTCTCGGTCAGCGAGGAGGGGTTCGGGAAGAATGCGATCACCTTGCGCAGGCCGTGGCCGCGAAAGCCGGTCTCCTCGCACAGTTCGGCGCGTACCCGCTCGCCCGGATCGGCGGCGCCCAGCCACTATAGCGTCCGGCCGAAAAAAAAAGCGCCCGGTTCACACCAGGCGGCTTTCATCAAACTACCAGCTCGATCAGAACTTGTAGTTCGCGCTCACGCGGAAGTAACGGCCCATTGCATTGTGCAGCTGGGTGTTGAAACCCTCGGTCGGGTAACGCGGGTCGTAGGGCGCCGCGGTGTCGAAGATGTTCTTGATGTTGGCCGACAGGGTCCAGTTCTTGAAGCCGGTGTACGAGTACGCGACGTTGAACGTGGTCCATTCCGGCACCGAGCAATCGCTCACCCAGTTGCTGAACTTCTCGAGGCCGCCCAGGCTGTAGGCGCCGGCCGGCTGGCCCTTGCCGTAGTGGCAGTAGGGCACCGGGTAGGTGACGTCGTTGTCGGTACGGCGCAGCAGCGAGACCGGCGAGACGAAGTCCACCGAACCAGTCAGCGAGTGCACGCCGCGCGACCAGTTGGTCGACAGGCTGGCGCGGTGACGCGGGATGTCGCCCACGGTGATCGCCCAGTCCGAATAGCCGCCGGCGGTGCCGACGACGTTGGCTTCCACTTCGCCCGGACGCTCCGAACGCTTGAAAGTCAGCGCGTAGGACCAGTCGAACCTGGTGGTCAGGCGGCCCTTGTCGCCCAGGTTCAGGCGGTGCGCCACTTCGAAGTCCAGGCCCGAGGTCTCGGTTGCGCCCTGGTTCACGTAGTAGCGGTTCACGGCGGTGAGCGGACCGGTGCCCGGGACCGGCTGGCCGTTGGCGCCGGTCAGCTGGTTCACCGGGTTGGTGTCACGGATGGCCAGGCCCGGGTACAGGTCCGGGTGGTCGATGACGTAGCCGGCCGACAGCAGGGCGGTTTCGTCTTCCTTGCGGATCTTGTAGTAGTCCACCAGGATGTCGAGGTTGCGGGTCGGGGCGATGATCGCGCCGAACGAGAAGCTCTTCGAGGTTTCCGGCTTCAGGTCCGGGTTGGCCTTCGAACGCGAGGAAATGCGGCGCGAGCAATCGGCCGAGTCGCCGCCTGGAAGCGGGTTCTTGCCGTCCGGGCAGCGCACGGTATCGACGACGGTCGAGAACGACTGCACGCCGCCTTCGGCGATCTGCGACAGGGCCGGGGCGCGGAAGCCTTCGGCGTAGGACGAACGGAAGCTCAGCTTGTCGTTGACGAAGAACTTGGCGCCGACTTTCGGCACGAAGCTGGATTCAAGCGGGTACTTGTCGTAGCGGCCGGCGAAGTCCATTTCGAAGTTCTTCGTGAACGGGGTGCGCAGTTCGACGAAGGCCGACTTGACCATGCGCTTGCCGTTGACCAGTGAGTTGGCCAGGCCGATGATGTTGCCGACTTGCGTTTCATAGTCCGGGGTCAGGGCCAGCTTCTCCTGGCGGATTTCGCCGCCGAAGGCCATGCCGATGTCGCCCCCTGGCAGCTGGCCGATCGTGGTCGATGCCTTGGCGTCGAACTGGCTGACCTGGGCATAGCCCTCGTTCACCACGTTGCGGTCAGCGCCGGCGTCAGCCGCGGTCTGGGCCAGGGTGCGGCCCTCGGTGACGATGCGGTCGATGGTCGGGCGGTACAGCATGCCCTTCATGGTTTCGGTACGCTCGCTGCGGTTCAGCAGCAGGGCGGTTTCCCAGTCGAAGCGGCCGCTGCTGCCCTTCAGGCCGGCCAGCAGGCGGCCCGACTGGTTGACGTTCTTCGAGCCGCCGTCGACGCCGGTGAAGCGGTAGCCGACTGCCGCGCGCGAGCTGGTCCATGGATTGTCCGGATGGCCGGCCGGCAGGATCAGCTGGTAGTCGCTGGCGGTGCCGTTGGCGCGGAACACGGTGGTCGGCGAGGTCGACAGGATGGTCGAGGAGTTGCCGGCGTATTCGCGCTCGGTGCGGGTGTAGCCGGCTTCGACGAAGGCGGTGATGTGCGGCGTCACCTGGAAGGCGAGCTTGCCCAGCAGGTTGGCGTCGTTACCCTTGCTCTGCGCCTCGTAGTTGTTCCAGACGTCGTAGTTGCAGAAGCGGCGGCCGTTCAGCATCGAGGTGGCCGACAGGTTGTGCTTGTCGCGGTTGCCGGTGATCTGCTGCGAAGCATCGCAGCCGGTACGGTTGATGATGTCCGCGCCGGTCGCCAGGGTGGTGGCGAAGTTGCGCGCGCCGGCGGTGCGCTCGCGGAAGAAGAAGGGCTGGTTCGACAGATAGCTGCCGTATTCGTTCAGGCGCGCGTTGATGTCGGCGTACATGTGCTGCTTGACGTCGCGGGCATCGCGGATGCCGGTCTGGTCGCGCGAGGACAGGTCGAAGGTCAGGAAGGCGTTGTAGCGGTCCGCTTCCAGGTCGCCGAAGCCGAACACGCCCGACACGTTGCGGCGTGCGAACTCGAGGTTGTCGTTGGCGCTGGCCGAGGCGGTGATTTCCTTGCCCTGGTAGTTGCTCTTGGTGATGAAGTTGATCACGCCTGCGATCGCATCGGAGCCGTAGACGGCCGAGGCGCCGTCCTTGAAGATCTCGACGCGTTCGATCGCCGAGACCGGGATCGTGTTCAGGTCGTACACGGCCGACTTGCCCTGGTTCGGGTCGGCGTAGGCCGAGGCGGTGATGCGGCGGCCGTTCAGCAGGATCAGGGTCGACGAGGAACCGAGGCCGCGCAGCGAGGCGGTCGAGGCGCCCTTCGAGAAGCTGCCGTCGGTGATGTCGTTCGAGGTGCCCGAGCCGAAGGCCGGGATCGAGTGCAGCAGTTCCGACACGGTGTTGGCGCCGGTGGCGGCGATCTGCTTGGCATTGATGGTGGCGACCGGCGACGAACCTTCCTTGTCGGCGCGCTTGATGTTGGAACCGGTCACAAAGACTTTCTGGACCGAGGCTTCCGCGGCTTGCTGGGCAAATGCGGCGCTGGTCGAGGCCAGTGCCACGGCGACAGCGATGACGCTGCGCTTTACTACGAGTTGCTGCTGCTTAGACAAAATATCTCCGAAACTTCTGAAACACAACCGCGGTCCGCGAGCGGGGCGGCGTCTTACCTTGTTGATCACATCTCCGCACTGTGAATATTCGTGAATATTCACTGGAGGGCGACATCAAAGCATTTCAGCTAGACAAAAGTCAAATCGGATTGGTAAATTGTTTGATAATTGCGACACCCATGAGTGCTAGGTATGGAAAACAGCGGTAGGCTTATGGATTTTGTAAATATGAATAAGAAAAACTAATTCATTGACAAAGAAAAAGGGCCGGGAAACCCGGCCCTCGTATAGACGGGGTGTGAATTCTCACACCCTGGTTCGCCCCGATCAGCCTTGACCGCGTTCCGCGACGTAGATTTCGACGCGGCGGTTGCGTGCGCGGCTCGAGGCGTCGCTGTTCGACGCGATCGGTTCGCGCGAGCCGCGGCCTTCGATCGTGACGCGGTTCGGGTTCACGCCGCGGTTGGCGAGGTAGTCGCGGGTGCGCGCCGCGCGGTCGACCGACAGCGGCTGGTTGATCGAATCGGTGCCGGTATTGTCGGTGTGACCGATGATGACCACGGTGGTGGCCGGGTTTTCCTGCAGCGTGGAGGCGAAGCGGTCGAGCACCGGCTGGAAGTTCGACTTGATGTCGGCACGGCCGGTATCGAACGAGACGTCGCTCGGGATGTCGAGCTTCAGGCGGTTGTCCGAGGTCTGGCTGACCTGCACCCCGGTGCCGCGGGTCGCCTGTTCCATCGCCTGCTTCTGTGCTTCCATGCGCTTGGACCAGATGTTGCCGATCACGGCGCCGGCAGCGGCACCGATTGCCGCGCCGCCTGCGGTGCGCTTGCCGCCGCCGCCGCTGGTGCTGGCGCCGACGATGCCGCCCAGGGCGGCGCCGATGCCGGCGCCCTGCGCGGTGCCGCGCTGGGTCGCGGACATGTCGGCGCAGCCGGTGGCGGTGAAGGCAACGAGGGAAGCGGCGATGACGGATTTGGTCAGTTTGGTATACATGGTGGTGGTCTCCTTAAAAAAAGCAAAAATCCGCTTCGCGGTCATGCCCGCGACATCGAATGCAGGCACGACTGCGAAACGGATTGGGTCTTGCGAAAAAACTGCAACAACTATATTCCTCGTCCACTGATCAGGCGCACCAGGATCATGATCACGGCAACGACCAGCAGGATGTGGATGAAGCCGCCGATGGTGTACGAAGTCACCAGTCCGAGCAGCCACAAGACAATGAGTATAACGGCAATTGTGTACAGCATGATGATGCTCCTTCCCTGGAATCACGCGCTTCGGCGTCGTGATTCCAGTGTGCCGCCGCCTACTGCTGGCCTCTGTACGATGCCGTACTTATCGCACATGAAAAATCAGGCGTGGCCGCTTTCCTTGCGCAAGCCCGGGATCCAGCCCATGAAACCCAGCAGGCCGGTCACCCCGATCAGGCAGGTCACCAGGCCGCCTGCCACCAGGAACACCACATCCTGCGGCTGCAGGCCGCCCGCCGCCGTGTCGCCCGGCGGGTGTGCCGACAGCAGGCCGAAAGCTGCAACGACGACGCCCCAAACGATGATGCCGATCCATGCCATGCTGTTCATGATGCGTTCCCCCTGAAGTGGTTGTTTTTTGCACCGTACGCATGCACTTGCTAGCGTGGATCCATTGTCGGGGTAGCTCATCCATTATTCCGTGCGCTGCCGCACATTGCATCTAAGAAAGTTTTTCAAATGATACAAAGCCGGAATCCTTGCGGTACTCCGGCTTTACGGGAGCGAGAAATACTCAGGCAACCGAGCGCAGGCGGCCCTTGACGATGCGCACGCGGTCACCGCTGCGCCATGCCGGCGCGCTGCTTTGGCGGAAGGTGCGCAGTGTGCCGTCGTCGAGGCGGACGCGGATTTCGTAGCTGGTGGTGGCCTTCATATTGCCTTCGACCTGGTTGCCGACCACGGCGCCGCCGATGGCGCCCGCCGCGGTGGCGATGGTGCGGCCGGTGCCGTCGCCGATCTGGTTGCCCAGCAGGCCGCCGATGACGGCGCCGCCGGCCGCGCCCAGGCCGCTGCCCTGCGCACGCTGCTTGATGGTGCGGACCGATTCCACGTTGCCGCAATTCGAGCACCAGTTGCGGCCGGTGTCGGCGGCCGCTACCTGGACGGCCTTCCTGGACGGCTTGCTGACCGGTTCTTCATAGACGCGGGCCGGCGCCACGGCATAGCCGGCCGCCGGCGCATAGGACTGGGCCGGCACGGCCGGCTGCACCTGCTGGGGCGCAGCGTTCACGTAGCCGGAGCCGTCCGGTGCCTGGACGTAGGCCGGCGCCAGCGGCTGGGCGGGTGCGGCCGCGAGCATGCCCGGCTGCGGTGCGCCCGGGGGCAGGGTCGAGGCCAGCGCGATGCGGTCGGCTTCGTTCAGCTTGCGCTCGCTGTTGCCGCCCACGGAAGACGGAATCCATCCCAGGATGGCGGCGGTGCCGACCAGGCAGAACAGCAGGACCGCGAGCGCGGCCAGGATCATCAGCGGGTGCATGCGTCCGCGTGCGGATGGGTTGGGGGAAGTATTCATGGTGCGTCCTTTCGGCGTGGTCTTGTCGGGCCCGTATCCTGCGTGGTCGCATTGCGGTACGAGCGGCCTGTTCATTAGTAGATTGTCCTCAGGAACAACAAGCGGTTCCGTGCGTCACCGTACATACTAGGGCGGAGGGGCGCGGTTACGCTGACTTAAATTGTTTGCAAATGTATCCGACAGACGGTTTGGGTCATGCAATCCTCACACGAGAATCCAATGAACTTTGCCGTACCGCCGCCGATTGCCGAACACAACAGCAACCTCCTGCTGGCCGCTCTGCCGCCCCAGGAGCTGGCCCAGGTCCTGCCCTTGCTCGACCCGGTGACCGTCGCCGTCGGCGAGGTGCTGTCCGAGGCCGGCGACCCGCTGCGCTACATCTATTTTCCGCACGATTGCCTGATCTCGCTGATGGGCGTGGCCGAGGGCCGCATGACGCTCGAGGTCGGCCTGGTCGGGCGCGAGGGCATGGTCGGCGCCACGGTGGCGCTGGGTCACGATACGGCCCAGGTGCGCGCCATCGTCCAGCGCGCCGGCAGCGCCAGCCGCATGGACAGCAAGCGCTTCCGCATCGAGGTGGCGCGCAACCCCTCGCTGCAGCGCGTGCTGTACCGCTACACGGACACCTTGCTGGCCCAGGCCATCCAGATCGCCGTCTGCAGCCGCTTCCATGTGCTGGAGGCGCGCCTGGCGCGCTCGCTGCTGGTCACGCGCGACCGCCTGCAGTCCGATAAATTCCACCTGACCCATGAATTCCTCGCGCATGCACTCGGCGTGCGCCGCGTCGGCGTCACCAAGGCCGCCAGCGCGCTGCAGCAGCAGGGGCTGATCAACTACAGCCGCGGGAATATCGAGATCCTCGACCCGGACCGTCTGGCGGCGGCGTCGTGCACCTGTTATGAGATCGTCAAGGAAGCCGGTACCCAGCCGGTCATTGGCTTGCTGTAGGGGGACAGCAAGGCCGTTCCACCCTATACCCCACAAACAAAAGAGCCTGGCATCGCCAGGCTCGGTTGTGTCGCTGCTAGAAAAATCGTCTTAGTTGGTCTTGCCAACCTGGTTGCCGACCACGCCGCCCACGGCTGCGCCGCCGACGGTGCCGACTGCGCTGCCGCCGGTCAGGGCGCCGCCGATCACGGCACCGGCGCCGGCGCCGACCGCGGTGGCCTTGTCTTGCTGCGACATGCCGGCGCAGCCGGTCAGGCCGAGGGCGGCGGTTGCCAGGGTTGCGGTCACTACCAGTTGTTTGATGGTTTTCATGTTGATCTCCTTTACGGTGGGTTATTTCAAGCGCAGGTCATTCCTGACTGATTTCACGCCCTTCACGGTCCGGGCAACCGATGCCGCGGCCGCCACACTGTCCGCCGAGTTGACGAATCCACTCAGCTGCACAACGCCTTGCACGGTCTCGACAACGAGTTCGGACACCTTCAGCGAAGGATCGCGCCCGAGGGCAGTCCTGACGCCGGCGGTGATGGTGGCATCGTCGATGGCTTGCGCCACCGGTCCGCCGCCCGACATCGCACATCCTGCGACCTGGCCAAGGGCCAGCATGAGCGCGAGGGCGGTGGTGATACCGAATTGCTTTCCTCTTTGCTTCATGCCGCAGTGTTCGTCGAGTCCATGTACACAGGATATTGTTTCCACTGGAACTGGTATGTTCGACAACTCACAGTGCCGCGAAAATATTCTCGAGCTCAAGGCCGCTGGGTCTTGCCAGGCGGCGGGGCGCTCGGCTTTTCACGGGACTGCGCCAGCAGCCGCGCGCAGTCGCTGTTCTCGCCCGGCCCGGTATTGATCAGCGGAAGCAGGGCAGCGACCGGCGCGACGGCGGCCAGCGCAATCGCGCTGCCGGCCTTCATCGCCAGCACGCCCTTGTCCACCGACACGTCCGGTTGGCTGAAGGGTCCGCGCACGTAGAACGGCGAGCGCAGCGAGAACAGGCGCAAGCCCTTGGTCTTCGGATCGATGCGCATGTCCAGCTGTTCATTGGCCAGGTTGATGGTGCCGGCGACGTTGATCAGGGCCTCGTCCGTGTCCACCACGAAGTAGCGGGTGCGCGCGATGCCGTTGGTGACGGCGAAATCGGTGGCCATGCAGTTGAGCTGCACCTGCTTGTCGCCGAACAGCTTGGTGATGACGACGTTGGCCACGTTCAGGCCCATCATTTCCAGCAGCATCTTGCTCACCTGGCCTTGGTTAATCAGGGTCTTCAGTTCGCCGTTCGAGCCCGCCAGCAGGCTCGCCACCGAATTGCCCTGGGCGGTGAGGTTGGCGTCGCCGCTGATGCTGCCGACCGAAGCCTGCAGCTGCTCGATCTTCGGGAACAGTTTCTTGATCTCGATCTTGCGCGCGGTGACCTTGGCCTGGGCCTTGATGGCCTTCGGTCCTGTGCGGCCGCGGCCGTCGAGGCGGATGTTCGAGCGGACCGTGCCGCCCGCCATCGCGAACTCCAGCGGCTCAAGGTTCAGCACCGCGTTGTTCATCTTCAGGTGGGTCGACAGCTTGCTGATCGGGAAGGCCGTATCGCGGATGATGCGGTCGGCGGCGAAGTGCACGTCGGCATCCAGCTTGTTCCAGCGTTCCGTCTTGAATTCTTCGACCGGCAACACCTTGCCGCTCGGCTGCAGCGCGTCGGCATTGCGCTCTTTCTTGGCGGCGTTGGAATCGGCGCCGATCAGCGGCGCCAGGTCGGTGAACACCAGCTTCTGCGAGCGGACCTTGCCCGACAGCTTGGGCCGAACCCCGCCGGTGGCGTACTCGAGGCGCCCGCCGATGTCCGAGGAGCCGACCTTGCCCTTGAAGCCGTCGTACACCCAGCGTGCCGAACGCTTGCCTTCGCGTTCCTCGCCCAGGGTGCCGGTCAGGCGCCCCGAGGTCGAGAACGGTCCGGTGGTCGGCAGCACCACGCCGGTGAAGTTGTACAGCTGGTCCATGCTGGGGCCGGCCAGCTCGAGCTTGAGGTCGAGCGCCGCCAGCCTGGACGGACGCGTCACCGTGCCCTCGACCGCGATCCGGGTCTTGCCCGAGCGCATATCGGCCTGGATCGGGTAGGGCGTGGCCTGCTGCTTGAGCGACAGCACCGCGCCGGCCTTACCGCCGCCCTCGACCTTGGCGCCGTTATAAGTGCCGTCGAGGGTCCAGCCGACGCCGTAGCGCGGGTCGCGCTCCAGCGTGCGCACGCGCGCCGTCACGTCGGCCTTGGTCACCGCATCCTTGATGTGCACGATTCCGTCGGTCAGCACCACGCGCTCGAGGTCGAGCGTCCAGCGCGACTTCTCTTCCTTCTTCTTGAACGTCCAGTTGTTGCGCTGCTCGTCGAGGCGCAGCAGGTCGACGCGCGGGCCGTCGAAGCGCAGCAGCGGGATGTTGATGGTACGCGAGAGCAGGGCGAAGGGATTCAGCGAGAACGAGAACTGGCGCGCGCTGCCCGAGTCCTGCGCCGGCATGCCGGCCGGGTTGCCGATGTGGGTATCGTTGGCGATCAGGTGCGGCCAGGGAATGTGGTCGCGCCAGGTACGCTCGGAGGGCGCCATGGTCTCGGCGGGGCGCTCCCATTCGACGTGCAGGTTGCCGCGGATCTCGAAGGGACGCTCGATGGCTTCGCTGACCCGGGTGTTGATCCAGGGGCGGGCGCGGTTCCAGTCGAAGGTGAGGATGAAGACGATCGCGATCACCGGGATGGCGACCAGGATGCCAAGTATGCTCAGGATCAGGGTCTTGCGGCGCGCCGGATGACGGCCCGGCGCCGCCTGCTTGTCGGTCTCGGCCATGGCGGACTTTCGCTGGTAGGTGGGTTCAGTCCAGCTTAGCGCAAAGGCGGACGGCGCCAATGTGCGTTGCCTAACGCTCTGCCATTGAGCAGAGCGCTGCGGGCCGGGCAATGTGCGGCAGCGAACCGAAGGCAGGGCATAACAGGTTTATAACGTTATCAAGGACATTTCCTCATCAACAGGAGAAGAAGCAATGGACCAAGAACATACGATGAGCCGTCTGTTGACGTCGGTGGCTGCCGCGGCCGGCATGCTGGCCCTGGCCGCCTGCACCAGCCCGCAGCAGGCGCCCGCCACCGCCGACGTCGCGGTCTCGCGCAATGCGGTGGAGAACGCGGTCTCGGCCGGCGCCGCCGAACTGGCCCCGGCGGAGATCACGATCGCACGCGACAAGATGATGCGCGCCAACCAGGCGCTGGCCGCCAAGGACTACAAGCTGGCCCGTGAGCTGGCGATCCAGGCCCAGGCCGACGCCAAGCTGGCGCAGAGCAAGGCCAATTCGGCCAAGGCCACCGCCGCCGCCAATGCCCTGGACGAAGACCTGCGCGTACTGCGCCAGGAAGTCGACCGCGCCAACCAGCAGTAAGCAAGCGGCACCGGATCCAAGAAGAAGTTCCCTTCGTTGACCGCCGCGCTGGACGCGGCGCCCAGGAAAAAGGACAAGCACATGAAAACCCGTTCCACGATGTCGCTGCTGGCCGCCGCCGTGCTGGCCACGGCCTGCGCCACCGCCCCGATGACGACGCCGACGCTGGACCAGGCGCGCGCCGATTTCGTTGCCGCAAACAATAACCCCCAGGTGTCCCAGTACGCACCGCTCGAATTCAAGCAGGCCAGCGATGCCCTCGACCAGGCCAATGCCGCGGCCGCGCGCCGCGAAAGCCTGAACGACGTCGACCGCCTTGCCTACGTGGCCAAGCAGCGCATCGCGACCGCGCTGGAAGTGGCCAAGGCCAAGGGGGCGGAAGCCGACATCGCGAATGCCTCGCGCGAGCGCGACCAGGTCCGCCTGGCCGCCCGTACCGCGGAAGCCGACCGCGCCAAGCGCGAGGCCGAAGCCGCCCAGACCCAGGCCGCCCAGGCCCAGATGCAGGCCCAGGCCGCCCAGCAGCAGGCCCAGACGGCCCAGATGCAGGCCGCCGCCGCCCAGGAGCAGAACGCCGCCCTGACCCAGCGCGCCGCCGTGCTGGAAGCGCTGCTGGTCGAGCTGCAGGCCGTCAAGACCGAGCGCGGCTATATCGTGACGATCGGCGACGTGCTGTTCGCGACCAACCAGGCCAGCCTGACGCCGAATGGGATGTCGACCTTGCGCAAACTGGCCGACGTCATGGCGCAGAACCCGAACCGTACCGTGCTGGTCGAAGGGTTTACGGATAGTACCGGCAGCTCCTCGCACAACCAGGAACTGTCGCAGCGCCGTGCCGAAGCCGTGGCCTCGGCGCTGGGCTCGCTGGGTGTGCCGCGTGACCGCATCGCCATGAAGGCCTACGGCGAGGCCTTCCCGGTGGCACCGAACGATACCGCGTCCAACCGCCAGCGCAACCGCCGTGTCGAGATCGTGCTGTCGAACGAGAATGCGCAGATCCCGCCGCGCAGCACGGGGCGCTGAGCCGGAATTTGAAAGAGGAACAGTCATGGAAGAAACGAAACACCTGGCGCATGGTTTCGACGTCGCGGCGATCCGCCGCGCGGCGGCCAACCTCGATGACGGCGCCGTCACCGAGGGTTACCAGGCCGACCGCGAGGCGGTCATCGCGATGCTCAACGACGCGCTGGCCACCGAACTGCTGTGCATCCTGCGCTACAAGCGCCATTACTACACGGTCAGCGGACCGAACACCGGCCACATCAAGGCCGAGTTCCTCGAGCACGCCCAGCAGGAGCAAGACCACGCCGACCGCATCGCCGAGCGCATCGTGCAGCTGAACGGATCGCCCAACTTCAACCCGGCCACGCTGACCGCGCGCAGCCATGCCGAGTACGACGATTCCGACGACGTGCAGGCGATGATCCGCGCCGACCTGATCGCCGAACGCGTGGCGATCGAGTCCTACCGCCAGATGATCCTGGCGATCGGCGACAAGGACCCGACCACGCGCGCGCTGCTGGTCGACATCATGTCGGTCGAAGAAGAACACGCGGACGACATGCGCGACCTGCTTGCCTGAAGACAGGCATCATCCAACAACCACAACACTACGGAGTAGACCATGTACGACACCACCCGCAGCACCTACAAGTCCCAGGCCCATGCCCACCAGTTCGACAGCAAGGCATCCGAGGCATCGTCGGATGTCAAGGCGCTGGTGCGCGACGCCCAGTCGATGCTGAGCGCCGCCGCCGCACTCACGGGCGACAAGGCCGAGGAGCTGCGCAGCCGCGGCATGGAACTGCTCGACCGCGCCCTCGGCCGCGCCGGCCACTACCAGGACGAGGCCATGGAACGGGGCCGCGAACTGGCGCACGAGGCCGATGTCTACGTGAAGGACAACCCCTACCGCATCCTGGCGGTCGCCGCCGGCGTGGGCGTGCTGCTCGGCGTCCTCCTCAGCCGTAAGCAATAAGCGCCGCCGGGGGATTGCCATGCAAAATGACGACACCGTCGTGCACAACCCCGGCCTCATGGGCGGGATCTCGAGCCTGATGAAGAGCCTGTTCGGCCTGGCCGTGTCGCGTGTCGAACTGGCCGCGCTCGAACTGTCCGAGGTGCGCAACCACCTGATCGAGCTGGTGGCCCTGTTCGGTGCGGCCGTGCTGGCGATCTGGTTCGCCATCGCCTACGGCACCGCCACCATCGTCGCGCTGGCATGGGACGAGATGGGCTGGAAGATCCTGCTGATCCTGTTCGTCGTCTTCCTGGTCATCACGGGCATCCTGGTGGCGAAGGGCCTGGCGCTGCTGAAGCAGGACAAGCTCTCCTTCCCGGCAACCATGAAGGAACTGAAGAACGACCGCGACATGCTGCGCTAAGCGGCGACACGAAGGAGGGGAAACATGCACAATGAAGATGGAACGACCGGATTGGCCGGCCACAAGCACAGCATCGATCCGGTCAAGCGCAAGCAGGAACTGCTGCGCGAAGGCGAGTATTTCCGCACGAGTGTGGCGCAGGCGCGGGCACAGATCCGGCATGCGGCGCGGCCCGACGTGATGCTGCATGGTGCACTCGACCACGCAACCCATGCGCTGCGCGTGCGAGCCGATGCCTTGTTGCGGCCGACCGGCACCAATGTGTCGGCGCTCATGCCCTACGGTATGGCGGCATTCGACTTTATCCGCCATCGCCGACTCGGCAAGCAGGCTGGCGCTGCCGCAATTTTGCTCGGTGTCGTCGGGTGGTATGTACATAAGCGGCGTGCGCAGGCGGGACAAGCCTGAAGCAGCCGGATAACAGCAACACGACAGAATATGGTGGGGCTTGAGCGGCGTCGCAATCATTGATTGCACGCCGTTTTTTTTGTGCCCAAGGCGCCTGGATATTGAGTGCTTGCTGTGAGAACAGAAAATTCCGTACACTGATTCGACATCCACATCCGAAAGGGAAGCCATGAAGTTTGTAGTCCAGGCCGCATTGGGTCTTTCGCTGGTCTTCGTCAGCCCTGCATTCGCCGCGAGCACGGCGCCGGCGGCATCAGCCGCGGTGTCCGGTCCCGCGCACGTAAAAGCCGTGCAGGACCTGCTTGGCGCCATGCAGGTCGAAAAGGTCGTGCGCGGCGTTGCCGCGCGCAGCCGCTACCAGAGTGAAGCGCAGCGCAAGGCCGTGTTTGCCAAGCTCGACAGAACGCCGCCGGCGCTGGTGTACCAGCGCCTGGCGGCACCCCTGAGCCAGGTGATTTCCGCCGATACCGCGACCGAGATGACCCGCTTCTACCAGACCCCTTACGGCAAGCAGGTCATCCACAAGAAGTACAACAGCGGCTCGCAGATCATGATGCCCGGCATGAAGCCGGTGGTGCCGCCGGAAGAAAAGAAGGAGCGCAAGCGGGCTGCCTATGTCAAGGCGAGCAAGGAGCTTGCAGATGCTGAACCGATGATCGAGCGCGAAGCATTCAAGCTGCTGCAGCAGATCAACAAGGAAAAGGGCTGACGGGCGTTTCCGGACGGCTCAGGGCGTTTGCCCCTGGCCATCCACCTGCGCCTTGGCTTGCGCCATATCGCGTTGGTAGCTTGCGCGGGCCGCCTGCAGGCAGGTGCTGCGCTCGGCAGCCGTCACCTTCTTGCAGGCATTCTTCGCTTCCTGCAAGGCCGCACCGATTTCCTTGTGCAGGCTACGCAGCCGGGCCTGGCGGCTCGTATCTTCACGGTACCAGCGCGCCGGGTCGCCTTGGGCGATCTCGCGGGCCTGCTGCCTGGCGGCGACGGGATCGACGAGGGCGTCGCTGCTGGTCTGGGCGTGGGCAAGCAGGGTAGTACCGAGCAGGCAGGCACATGCCCCGCGCAACACGGTGGATAGATGTCGCATGCTGTCCTCCAACGAGAAACCAGGATGGCCGCGAACGGTCGGCTGTCCGCCTTTCCCCCGTTCGCGGCCAGCGAACGATCAATAGCGGTAGACGCGGCCGTCGACGATGCGCACGCGGTTACCCACGCGCAGGTCGTAGACGCTGTCCTGGGTCACGGTGCGGTACTCGCCGTTATCCATGCGCACGTTGATCTGGTACGCCTCGGCACCGCCGGCCTGGCGGTTACGCTCGACGCTGTTGCCGACCGCCGCGCCAGCCACGCCGCCCGCGACGGTGGCCGCGGTGCGGCCGCTGCCGCTGCCGACCTGGTTGCCGGCCAGTGCACCGACCACGCCGCCCAGGATGGCGCCGGCGCCGCTGGTGCGGTTGCCGCCCTGCGCCACCTGGATCGACTCGATCGTGCCGTAGCCCATCGAGACGTTGTTGTAGCCACTATTGTAGCCATTGTTTTGCGCGTAAGGATCCGACGAAGTACTCGCGCAGCCGGTGAGGAGGGCGCTCGAAGCCAGCACAGCAACAGCAAGGGTACGGGTTGCGTTCATGTTGTTCTCCTGACAAAAGTATGATGCCAGCTTAGTCACTGCCGCGTAAGGGGTCTGTGCGTTGACTAACGGTCCTTGCCCAGCGTATCGAGCCGCGCGGGTGCTTCGTATACCGATGAGTTGTTGCAGCCCTGTTGTTGTATGGCTGATGTGTTCGGCACCGAACAGATACCTCGTCCAGCCACGTGTAAAACGTCATTAGCGTGTTGACAAATGGAGAATAAAAAATGAAAACATCCCATGCTTTCCTGCTCATCGGCGCCGCGCTCGCCTGGGCCGGTTCGGCGCGAGCACAGGTGCTGCCGGACGCAAAGACCGTGTACGAACAAGCCAAGGCCACGGCCGAGGTGAACTACAAGGGGGCCAAGGCCAGGTGCGACCAGATCGCCGGCAACCCGCACGACCTGTGCATGGCCGAAGCCCGTGCGGCGCGCGTGCGGGTCGAGGAAGAAGCGGAAGCCGCCTACAAGAACACCTTGTCGGCCTATACCCAGGCCCGCATGCGCATCGCGTCGGCGAACTTCGACCGCGACAAGGTGCGCTGCGCCGCCGTGACCGGCAACGACCGCGACGTCTGCCTGGAGCAGGCCAAGGCGACCCTGATCGCCGCCCAGGCCGACGCCAAGGCCGACCGCAAGAGCATCGAAGCGCGCCAGGATGCACGCGAGGACAAGCTGGCTGCCGAATACCGTGTCGCCATCGAGAAATGCGACGCCTATGCCGGCGCCGTCAAGGACCAGTGCGTCAACGCCGCCAAGACCGCGTTCCGTAAATGAATTGCGGGCCGGCGTGCCGGTACCGCCCACTTGCCCGCACCGGGCTTCTTTAGTTGTTTGACCATCAGCAGTCTTTCGCAGTTTTTAATCAAGGAGCTATCATGAAAATCGCACAACGCCTCGTCACCGCCACTTTCGCTGCCGCCGTCGCCCTCACCGCCGTTGGCTGCGCTTCGTCGAACCCGACCTCGAAGACGGCCGGCGAGTACGTCGACGACGCTGTGATCACCACCAAGGTGAAGGCCGCCTTCGCTGCCGACCCGACCGTCAAGGCAACCGAAGTGAACGTCGAAACCTACAAGGGCGACGTCCAGCTGTCCGGCTTCGTGGCCGAACCGCGTGACGCCCAGCGCGCCGTGGAAATCGCACGCGGCGTACAAGGTGTAAGCTCGGTGAAGAACGACATCCGCGTCAAGTAATCCCGCACCGGGGCGGCCCGGCTCCCTTGTCAAGGCACGATCCATGCAGCTTGCACCATCCGAACCAGCCGAACCTGCTGCTCAAGCTGCCCAGGCTGCAGACGTGCCTGACAATACCGTCCCGGTGGCGCCGGTCCAGCAGGGACCCGGCGCCGACATCGAGCACGCAGGCGACGAGCTCGCAATCCACGCGGGCGGCCTGCGGCTGCCGATCCACGTCAATGCCCGCGGGCTCTCGCTCTGCATCCTCGCCACCATTGCCTGTATCTTCGCACTGCAATGGGCGCAGAAATTCTTCGTGCCGCTCCTGCTCGGCATCTTCATCGCCTACACCCTGAATCCGGTGGTGCGCTGGCTCGAACGCTGGCACGTCCGCCGCGTCATCGGCGCCACCCTGGTGACCGTGCTCATCCTGGGCGCGATGGGCGGCACCCTGTACCGGCTGCAGGACGAATTCTTCAACATCATCGACGAACTGCCGACCCTCACGACCAAGGTCACGCGCATCCTGACCAACAGCAGCGGCCAGCGCTCGACCATCCAGCAGGTCCAGGCGGCGGCTGCCGAGATCGAACGCGCCGCCTCCAACGCCACCGGGGGCGACCAGCGCCGCGCCATCCAGAAGCGCACCCAGAACGTGCCGCCGGCGCCCGCCACCGGCAGCAGCATCCGCGTGATGGACTGGGTGCTGGCCGGCTCGGTGAGCCTGGCGACCTTCCTGTCGCAGGCGACCATGGTGGTGTTCCTGGTGTTCTTCCTGCTGCTCGCCGGCGACACCTTCAAGCGCAAGCTGGTCAAGCTGACCGGCCCTTCGCTGACGCGCAAGAAAGTGACCGTGCACATCCTGGACGACATGAACAACGCGATCCAGAACTACATGTTCATGCTGCTGGTGACCAATGTCTTGCTGGCCCTGCTGACCTGGGCGGCGCTGCGCTACATCGGTCTCGAGAATGCCGGCGCCTGGGCCGCCTTTGCCGGCGTCGCCCACGTCATCCCGTATTTCGGGCCGCTCCTGATCACCATCGCGACCGGGGCGGTGGCCTTCTTCCAGTTCGAATCGCTGCGCATGGTCATCCTGGTGGCCGGTTCTTCGCTCGGGATCGCGACCCTGGTGGGCATGGTCGTGACGACCTGGATGACCGGCAAGATCGCCAAGATGAACCCGGCGGCCGTGTTCGTGAGCCTGCTGTTCTGGGGCTGGCTGTGGGGGATGTGGGGACTGCTGCTCGGCGTGCCGGTGGTGGTGGTGCTGAAGGTGGTGGCCGAGCGGGTCGAGGGGATGGAAGTGCTGGCGGAACTGCTGGGCGAGTAGCAGGATTACCGTAGCGTGGGCGGCTATGCCGCCCACGCGGTCAACGGACGCCAGCGCAGTCGCGGTATGTCAACCTACAGCTATCACCGCGTGGGCGGGAAAACAATCCACTGGACTGTTTTCCCCCGCCCACCCTACAGTCAGCTGGCGCGGCCGTTCTTCCAGGTGGCGCTCGGCTGGGGCGGCTCATCCTTCTTCTTGTCCCCGGTTTCCTCCTTCGGCTTGTGCTTCAGGCTACCCATCTTGAGGGCATACTGGCGGGCGAACTCGGCCCCGAGGAAGAAGATCTGCGCCGAGTAATAAACCCACAGCAGCAAGGCGATCAGCGAGCCGGCCGCACCGAAGCTGTCGGCGGTGCCGCTGTTGCCGATGTAGAGTCCGATGCCGAATTTCCCGAGCGTGAACATCGCCGCCGTACCGAGCGCGCCGATGATGACGTCATGCCAGGACAGCTTGATGCGCGGCAGCAGCTTGTAGATCACGCCGAACAGGGTGGCGATGACCAGGAAGCTGACCGCCCAGGCGACCCATCCCATGATGACGGCCGCTTCCTTCCACATGCCGCCGATGTACTCTTCGACCACCGCCAGCGCGGCGCTGACCACCAGCGACACCATCAGCAGGAAGCCGAGCACCAGGATCAGGCCGAAGGAAAGCAGGCGGGTGCGCACCAGGTTCCAGAAGCCGGCGTTCTTTGGCGGAGGCACGTTCCAGATCTCGTCCAGGCTGTCCTTCAGCTCGGAAAAGACGGTGGTCGCGCCGATCAGCAACAGCACGGTCGCCACGATGGTGGCGAAGAAGCCGCTGTCCTTGTTGCGGGCCCCGGCCAGGATGGTCTGGATCGTCTCGGCCCCCTGTGGCCCGACGAGGCCGCGCAACTGCGTCAGCAACTGGCCCTGGGCCGCTTCGGCGCCGTAGAAGAAGCCGGCGACGGCGATCACCAGCACCAGTACCGGCGCCAGCGAAAACAGGGTGTAGAAGGCGAGCGCGGCGCCCTTGCTGGAAGCGCGATGGTCCAGCCACTCCATCACCGCGCAGCGCATCACGTCCGCCAGCTGGCGTGAATACGGTAGCCAATCTTTGACAGCCATGTCCCATCCTCCAATTGAAAAGGGGGCCGCAGCCCCCTCGATTCACACGGTGCGTGATGCTCCGCTATACCGTTAGCTTATTGAACGCGCTTCTCGACGGTGATCTGTTCGACTTCGACGCGGCGGTTCGGCTCCAGGCAGTCGATCAGGGCCTTGCGGTTCTTCTCGGTGCACTGGACCAGCGGGTTGGCTTCGCCCTTGCCGTAGGCCTTCAGGCGGTTGCCGTCCACGCCCTTGCTGACCAGGTAGTCACGCACGGAATTGGCGCGGCGCTCCGACAGCTTCAGGTTGTACTTTTCCGAGCCCAGGCGGTCGGTGTAGCCGGTGACGTCGACGTCGGTGATGCTGGTGTCGGCTTGCAGGGCGGCTGCGATCTCGTCCAGTTTCGGCGACGGCATGATGAGGTCGGACCTGTCGAACTCGAACAGCTTGGTCGCTTCCAGGGTGACCTTCTCGAAGCGTGCCGGCGGTGGCGGAGGTGCGACCGGTGCCGGGGCCGGAGCCGGGGCTTCCATGACCGGAGCCGGTGCCGGGGCCGGTGCGGCGGCCACTGGCGGCGGGTTGAACGCGTAGTTCAGGCCGATGCTCATGTACTTGTTGTTGATGCGGCGGGTGCCGAACTGTTCGTGGTCACGCAGGAAACCGCGCACGGCGCGCACGTCGAACTGCAGCGACCACTGCGGGGTCAGCGTCGCCTGGTAACCGATGCCGGCGGTCAGGTAAGGGGAGTTCTTGCCGACATTGCGCAGCGGGTTCTGCACCTTGTCGCGTTCGAGGCCCAGGCCGAGGAGGACGAAGGGACGGAAGTCGCTGCGCGAGAACATCAGCAGGGCGTCGGCGCCCAGCAGGGTCTGGCGGTAGCGTGCAGGACCGTCTTCGAAGCGGACCTGGCTGCCGCCGAACTGGATGTCCCACATAGGCGCCACGGCCTTGCCGAACTTCAGGCCGCCGCCCCAGTCACGGTCCGCCACGCCCATGCGTGCGTCCGGCTTGGCCAGGATTGCGCTCGGCTGGATATACCACGACGGATTGATTTCTTGGGCCATGGTGGTGCCAGCCATGCACAGCAGTGCAGCGGCCAGGGCGATCTTCTTCGTATTATTCACAGGTGACTCCCATAAGGTGAAGGGTTGTTGACATCGCATGCCTTGACACAGATGTTGGATAAAGAATAACAGTGCAAGTTCCACAATCTCGGTGCGGTAGCGCACCTAGCGGGTCTGTCATGTGCGATTTTACAACAGTGACAAGAAAGTCACAGGAGCTCAACAGTGCGCACCGTTTTGGTGCGCTTTTTTTGAGGGTGGGAAAGACGCATTGCCGGAGAAATCAGGCCAGCGGCTTTATCAAAAATGCTTGCAGGAATGATCTCGAATGTTGGATGGCGCACAGACCGGGTGGGCTGACGCAGGCAATCTTGAGGCCAGTTAAGCGGAACCGAGATGTTGTCAGGGTGTCAGACGACACACAGCGACCCGGACCACACAGTCTCACTCTATAACGGAGCTCACCATATGCATGCAACGACCCATCACAACGCGGTGCAAGGCGACATCGGCGCGGTGCACACTTCCAGCAACTCTGCGCTGATCGAACGCGTTCCCCCGCAGCCGACCGAGCGCGCCCCGATTTCGCTGGCGCCGATCGAACGTGTCCGTTCGACCTCGGCCACCCAGCGCCGGATCGAAAACATGCAGAAGCTGATCAACGAACTGTCGACCCACGAAATGCTGGCCGACGAAATCGCCTGGTTCCTGAAGTTCTCGCCGTCGGGCGCCCGCAAGTACATCCGCGACCTGCGCGAAGCCGGCGTCATCGAACTGGCCCGCTACATCGAAGGCACCGCCACCTACCTGGGCAAGGCCGTGTACCAGATCTGCCCGGACCAGGACCGCGTCAAGGCCTTCCTGGCCGCGATCTGCCAGCCGAAGCGCGAAGGCGCCGCCCCGCGCAAGGAGCGCCCGGGCCTGCGCGAGCAGAACATGGCCGGCAGCGGCCGCCACTTCCACATCCTGGCGGACGACACCCACTATGCGATCCGCGTGAACCGCAGCCCGGTCACCCGCGATCCGCTGGTCGCAGCACTGTTCGGCCCGCCACCGGGCCAGACCGCCAAGGAACGCGCCTGATAGCGCGCCCCGGCCCGCCGCGGTAGAGACCCGCGGCAGCTGCCGGTCCAGACGATCGCTGTCGTCATTCAGCCGCGCCCTTGGCGCGGCTTTGTTTTTTCAGGCGAACAATTATTTGCAGCAGTTGCGTTGAAATCCGCTCAATAGTCCTTACCTCCCTCCCAACGCGGCCGAGGCTGCCGCTTCAGGAAAGGAAGACCGATGCCAAGCAGCGCACCATTACCGACCGCCGAGGCCCTGCAGGGCAGGGCGGTACCGCGGGTGACTTTCAAGGCCCGCCCCGGCGACCGGTGGCAGGACATCAGCAGCGATGAGCTGTTCAAGGGCAAGACCGTGGTCGTGTTCTCGCTGCCCGGGGCCTTCACGCCGACCTGCTCCTCGACCCACCTGCCGCGCTACAACGAGCTGGCGCCCGTGCTGCGCCAGAACGGCGTGGACGACATCGTCTGTATCTCCGTCAACGACGCCTTCGTGATGAACCAGTGGAAGGCCGGGCAGGATGCCGCCAACATTACCGTCATCCCGGACGGGAATGGCGACTTCACCGAAGGCATGGGCATGCTGGTCGACAAGCGCGATCTCGGCTTCGGCAAGCGCTCGTGGCGCTACTCGATGCTGGTCAAGGACGGCGTGATCGACAAAATCTTCATCGAGCCGGAGCGTGAAGGGGACCCGTTCGAGGTCTCGGACGCCGACACGATGCTGAGCCATATCAACCCCGATGCGAAGATTCCCGAGCCGGTCGTCATGTTCTCGCGGCCCGGCTGTCCGCATTGTGCGCGCGCCAAGGCGCAGCTGGAGGAGAATGGCATCGTGTTCACCGATATATCGGAAGACCAGAAGATCACGACCAGCGTGCTGCGCGGCCTGACCGGCCGCCTCACCTGGCCGCAGGTCTTCGTCGGCGGCAAACTGGTCGGCGGCGCCGACGAGGTGCAGGACTGGCTCGCATCGTCACGGGAAACTTGAGATGGAAGCACTCATCGCCGGTCTGGTGGCGGCCGGGTTGCTGGCGGCATGGCTGTGGCCGAAGCTGCGGCTGCGCCGTGCGCTCGCCCGTCCGCTGGCGCCGACGCAGCGCGCCATCCTCGAGCGCAACGTGGCCCAGTATGCGGGCATGGACCTCGCGCACCAGAAGCGCCTGCAGCGCCTGGTCCAGCAGTTCCTGCACGAGAAGGCCTTCGTCGGCTGCGCCGGGCTCGAGATCACCGACGAGATGCGCGTCACTATCGCCGGCCAGGCCTGCATGCTGGTGCTGGGCCGCGCCGGCGATGCCAGCCCGGCCACGCTCTATCCTTCGCTGCACGCGGTGCTGGTCTATCCCGGCGCCTTCCTGGTGCCGCGCCGCGAGGTCGATGCCGCCGGCGTCGTCACCGAGCAGCGCCAGGACCTGCTGGGAGAGTCCTGGGGCGACGGCCGCGTGATCCTGTCCTGGGACCATGTGCGGCGCGCCGGGATGGACGACTCCGCGCATCACAATGTGGTGCTGCACGAGTTCGCCCACCAGCTCGACAGCGAATCGGGCAGCACCAACGGCGCCCCCTACCTGGGCAGCACCGAGCGCTACCGCAGCTGGTCCGACGTCCTGTCGCGCAACTATGCTGCGCTGCAGCGCGATGCGATGTGGGGACAGCAGGGCGTGCTCGACCACTATGGCGCCAGCAATCCGGCCGAGTTCTTCGCGGTCGCCACCGAAAGCTTCTTCGAACAGCCGTGGGAGCTGGCGGCCCGCCACCCCGACCTGTACGAGGAATTCCTGAAATACTTCCGCGTGGATCCGCGCCACTGGGTGGCCGAACCGCGGCCGGTGTTCGACGATGCCTTCGGCACCGGGCTGGTGTACGGCCAGTGGCGCTGAGGGAGGCACGCTGCGTGCGCGTGCGTACAGAGGAAGGCGCGCGCACCGGGCATAGTCGAGTTACCACGATCCAGGAGAAATCGATATGTCCACCATTATTGCAGGGCGTTTCCAGCTTCAGGATGACGTCGACCGCGCGCGCCGCGCGCTGGCCGACGCAGGTTTCGACGCCGGCCGGATCAGCGGGTTCTACCTGAGCCAGCCGGGCCAGCACGACCAGACCCCGATCGGCGGCGATCATCTGCAGTCGCCCGGCGCCAAGGAGACGCCGAAAGGCGTGATGGAGGGCATCGCCACCGGCGGCGCGGTCGGCGCGGCCATCGGGGCGGCCACCTCGCCCGTCACCGGACCGCTGGGACCGATCGTCGGCGGCCTGGTCGGCGGCCACGTCGGCTCGCTGTTCAGCTTTTCGAAGATGAAGGAACGCGGCGAGTCCGAAGAAGGCAGCAATGAGAACCGGGTGCCGCCGCGCGAAGCCGGCATGCTGGTGGCGGTCGCCTTCGACGACGCCGGCCTGGCCGACCGTGCGGTCGACGTGCTGCGCCAGCTCGGCGCCCACCACATCGAGCGCGCCGAAGGCAATATCGTCGACGGCGACTGGGCCGACTTCGATCCCGGCAGCCGCCCCCAGCTCATCGCCTGAGCCCAGGTGCAGGCTTGATCCTGCTCAACGAGCCGCAGGGGACGCTTCCCTACACTCGGTAGTTCGCATCGCGGCAGGCGCGGCCTGGCGGATGCGGACAACCACGTCCAGGGGATTCCTCATGAGCAAACGCGTCGCCCTCGTCACCGGGGGCATGGGCGGACTCGGCACGGCATTGTGCCGTCGCCTGCATCTCGACGGCTTCACCGTCGCCGCCACCTTTTCACCCTCCAACCACCACCACCACGAATGGCTGGCCAGCCACCGCCGCGACGGCATGGATTTCATCGCGGTCGAGGCCGACGTTGCCGATTTCGACGGCGCGGCGCGTGCCCTGCAGCGCCTGCTCGCGCATACGGGCCGCATCGACGTGCTGGTCAATAATGCCGGACTGACGCGCGACCGCAGCATGCGCAGGATGGGCCTGGACGACTGGCATGCGGTCATGGGCGTCAACCTCGACGGCGCCTTCAACATGGCGCGCCATGCGATCGAACCGATGATCGCCCAGCGCTGGGGCCGCATCGTGAACATCGGTTCGGTCAGCGCACAGCAGGGCGCGCCCGACCAGGCCAACTATGCCGCCGCCAAGGCCGGCCTGCACGGGCTGAGCAAGGCGCTGGCGCTGGAAACCGCGCGTCACGGCGTCACCGTCAATACCGTCTCGCCGGGCCACCTCGAGACCCGCATGGTGCACGACCTGCCGCCCCAGGTGCTGCACGAACGCATCCTGCCGCAGATCCCGGTCGGGCGCCTGGGCCAGCCCGGCGAAGTGGCGGCCATGGTGTCCTGGCTGGTGTCGGAAGACGCCGGTTTCGTCACCGGCGCCAACCTGGCGATCAATGGCGGACAGCATATGTGCTGAGCGGCCCAGGCGCGGTGTTCAGCCGTCCTTGGCCGGCGGCTTCGGCTTGAGCGCATTCAGCGCCTTGCCGTGTTTCTCGAGCTTCTGGATGGCGGCGAGGATGGCCACTGGTTGCCCGGTCGCGGCGGCGCCGGCCAGGCCCAGCAGGCCGCCGACCAGGCCGCCGACTTCGCCGACCACGGCGATCTTGCGGATCTTTTCCGCGGCGTCGGCGGTGAGCTTGACGAGCTGGGCCTGCTGCTTGCCCAGGCCCTTGACGATGAAGGTGGCGGCATCGGCGTACAGGCCGTTGGCGCGCTGGCGCAGCAGCACTTCGTCCTCGAACAGGGCGCGGGCGCTGGCCTGGACATGCTCGGGCACCGGCTTGCCGGCGTAGCTGCGGATCTCGGTCATCACGCGTTCGTGGAGCTGGTCGGCGCAGGCCGACAGCTGGTCGGCCAGTTCGACGATCTTCTCGGTGCTGGACAGGGCGCCGGCGGCGGCGTCCGCGCTGGAAGGGGGCGGGGTGGTAGTCATGTGCTCTCCTGTCAGTCGCCGGACAGCCCGTCGCGGATGGTGCGCAGGTCGCGTCCGTAGTTGGCCAGCAGGCGCCGGACTTCATCGTTCGACAGCTTGCCGAGGTTCTCGCGCATTTTCTGGTGCCCCAGCGCCACCTTGGTCAGACCCTGCAGGGCCAGCTCGTAGCGGCGGTCGACGAGCTTGTACTCGGTGGCCTTGTTCAGGTAATGCACCTTGGCGAGCGTGACCAGCATGCGGTCCGAATTGCGCGTCGAGAAAGGAATCTCGACGTCGAAGATGCCGAGGATCGTTTTCTTCTCATTCTCGTTGGTCTTGTAGTAGAGGCGGGTGAGCGAGATCATGGCGTCGAGCAGGGTCTGCACGTCGGCATCGCCATCGCGCACCATGGTTTCCACGCTGCGGTTCTGGTAGCCCGAGGCGATCACCCGGGTCAGCAGGCGGGTCAGGCCGGTATACGCCGTGATATGGCGCTGCTGCAGGCCGGACTCGGTGTTCGCCTTCAGGCCATTGCCGAGGTCGTCGATGCGCTCGGACAGGTCGTAGCGCGCATCGCCGGCGAGCAGGCTCAGGGTCTGCATGTAGAGCACCAGGGTCTTCTGGATCGCGACGAAGTCTTCGAACACCGCCTTGCGCTTGGCGTCGTTTTCGCGCGCCATCTTGTCGGTGGCGGGGGACAAATAGGGCTGTTCGCGCTCGTAGGTGTCGCGGTAGCGGCGCGCCAGTTCGGCGTAGCCGCCCAGGCGCGCCGAGGCGTCGGCGAATTCGCGCACTTCCTGCAGGCTGACCGGACCGCCGCCGGTCGTGCCGCAGCCGGCCAGCAGCAGCGCACATACGAGGAACAGGCGGATCGAGAGATGTTGCAGCATGTGGGTCCCTTCCGGCCGCAGGAGGCGGCCCGAAAGTGCCCATTGTTTCAAACTCCGTCTGCAAGAGCCTTGCTGATGGTCAATTGCGCGAAAAGAGAATGCCTTTTACTCGACTTTGGCGCGGTCGAAATGGGGATTCTGGATCACGCCGAACAGGTTGCCATACGGGTCGCGCACCGTGGCGACGCGGATGCCGCCGCCGACGTCGGCCACCGGCGCGTCCACTTCCGCACCCAGCGCGATCAGGCGCGCCAGCTCGGCGTCGATGTCCTGCGTGCCCCAGTAGGCGGTGGCGCCGGCACTGCCGGGCTGGCCGTCCGGGATCAGGCCCAGTTCGAAGCCGCCGACCTCGAAGCCGACATAGAAGACTTCGTCGAAGTAGGGCGCGCGGCCGAGGACCTGCTCGTACCAGGCGCGGCCTTCAGCCAGGTTGGTGACGGGGTAAATGACGGTACGCAATCCCTGAATCATGCTCGCTCCTCGGCAGGATAAAGCAATGATGTTGCCTGATTGCTCAGGCCCTGTCCAGCGTCCCGGCAGACCTGCGGCGCTCCTGCTCGAGCCAGCCGAGCGAGGAGCGGGTCTCGCCCTCAGGCAGGTATTCGCAGCCGATCCAGCCCTCGTAGCCGAGCTCGTCCAGCAGGCGGAACAGGTAGGGGAAATTGATCTCGCCGGTACCCGGCTGGTGCCGGCCCGGCACGTCGGCCAGCTGGATGTGGCGGATCAGCGGCAGGCGGGCGCGCATGGTGTCGGCCAGCTCGCCCTCCATGCGCTGCATGTGATAGATGTCGTATTGCAGGTGGAGGTTGGGCGCGCCCACCTCCTCGATGACGGCGGCCGCCTGGCGCGTCCCGGTCAGGAAGTAGCCGGGGATGTCGCGGTCGTTGATCGGTTCGATCAGCAGCGCGATTCCCTGCGCCTGGCATTGCGCGGCGGCGTGGCGCAGGTTGGCGACATAGGCCGCGTGGACGCGTTCCCGCGAGACCCTGGGCGGCAGCTTGCCGGCCAGGCAGTGCAGGCGGCGGACGCCGAGTTCCAGTGCGTAATCGATGGCCAGGGCGACCCCGTCCTCGAACTCTGCCGTGCGGCGCGGGTCGCAGGCCAGGCCGCGCTCGCCCGCGGCCCAGTCGCCGGCCGGCAGGTTGTGCAGCACCAGCTCCAGCCCGTAGCGCTGCAGGCGGGCCGTGATCTGCTCCGGCTCGAAGGCATACGGGAACAGGAACTCGACCGCATCGAAACCGGCCGCGCGCGCGGCCGCGAAGCGGTCGAGGAAAGGGAGCTCGTTGAACATCAGGCTCAGGTTGGCGGCGAATCTCGGCATGCGGATGGTGTCGTGCTGTGGCGATCCGTCATCCTAGCCGATCCTGGCGTGGCAGTGCTTACTGGCTGCCGCCGAGCTGGGCCAGCAGGCTCGAGGTCGACTCGATCTGCGCCCGCGAGGGTGCGCCCAGCAGCATGCGGCTGACGTTGTGCACCACCACGCCGGCATTCGTGACCAGCTCGTTGCCGGCGGGTGTGATGATGGCGTAGCCGACCCTGGCGTCGCGCGGATCGCTCTGGCGGCCGACCAGGCCGATCTTTTCCAGCGGCAGCAGCGAACGGGTGACGCCGGACGCGGTCAGTCCCAGCTTTTCCGCCAGGTCGACCCGCCGCAGGCGCCCGCCCGGCGCCCGCTGCAAGTTCAGCAGCAACTGATAGTCAGCAAAACTTATCCCGTGCAAGGCCCCCAGGGAACTGTCCAGCCGCCGCGACAGGGCCGCCCATGCCCGCGACATGCGCAGGCAGAACTCGCTGGTCGGGCTGTCGAGGGGTGCACCGGTGTCGAGCGTGGTGTCGTTCATGTCAGTCATGGCAAGCTCAGCCTTTGATTGGTAGTTGATTACTCAAATATATGCTGAAAGTCGACCTTTGGCAAGTACTTGAGTAATCAAATATTGTGGATGAGCTCATTTAAATGCAATGAGGGTCAGGGTCGAATCAATTCGACGCTGACCCTCATGGGGGGAGGGCAGCCTTGGCTGCCCGGCGCTGTTAGCGGTCGCGGCGTGGGGCGGAACCCGTGCGCGGGCCGCGGCTGGCGCTGCTGCCGTTACGGTTGCCGCCGTTGGCGCCGGCAGGGCGGCTGCCGTTGGCGGCCGGACGGCCACCGTTGCCACCGCCGCCATTGGCGCTAGCGCTGCGGGGCTGGCCCTGGCCGCCGCGGTTGCCGCCCGGACGGCCGCCGCCACGGTTGGCGTGGCCCGGGGCGCCGCTGCGCAGCTGGATCGGCTGTGCCTTGGCGGTCGGGTCCGGCTCGAAGCCGGGGATCACGTGACGCGGCAGGGTCTGCTTGATCAGCTTCTCGATGTCCTTCAGCATCTGGTGCTCGTCCACGCACACCAGCGACACGGCTTCACCGGTCGCGCCGGCACGGCCGGTACGGCCAATGCGGTGCACGTAGTCTTCCGGGATGTTCGGCAGGTCGTAGTTCACCACGTGCGGCAGCTGGTCGATGTCGATGCCGCGCGCCGCGATGTCGGTCGCCACCAGTACCTGCAGGCTGCCGTCCTTGAACTCGGCCAGCGCCTTGGTGCGCGCCGTCTGGCTCTTGTTGCCGTGGATCGCCATCGCGCCGATGCCGTCACGGCCCAGCTGTTCCACCAGCTTGTTGGCGCCGTGCTTGGTGCGCGTGAAGACCAGCACCTGGTGCCAGTCGTTTTCCTTGATCAGGTGCGACAGCATCGGGTGCTTCTTGTCGCGGTCGACCGGGTGGATCTTCTGCGCGATCACTTCCACGGTCGAGTTGCGGCGTGCCACCTCGATCGAGTGCGGATTGTTCAGCAGCTTGTCGGCCAGCGCCTTGATGTCGTCCGAGAAGGTGGCCGAGAACAGCAGGTTCTGGCGCTTCGGCGGCAGCAGGGCCAGCACTTTCTTGATGTCGTGGATGAAGCCCATGTCGAGCATGCGGTCGGCTTCGTCCAGGATCAGGATCTCGACCTTCGACAGGTCGACGGTGCGCTGGCCGGCGTGGTCGAGCAGGCGGCCCGGAGTCGCGACCAGCACGTCGACGCCGTGCTTGAGCAGCTTGATCTGCGGGTTGATGCCGACGCCGCCGAAGATCACGGCCGAATTCAGGTTGGTGTACTTGCCGTACAGGCGCACGCTTTCCTCGACCTGGGCCGCGAGTTCGCGGGTCGGGGTCAGCACCAGGGCGCGGATGGCGCGTGGGGTGGTCTTGCTTTTCAGCGCGCTGCCGACCGCATCGGTCGACAGGCGTTGCAGGATCGGCAGGGTGAAGCCGGCGGTCTTGCCGGTGCCGGTCTGGGCGCCGGCCAGCAGGTCGCCGCCATTCAGGACGGCGGGGATGGCCTGGGCCTGGATCGGCGTCGGCGAGGTATAACCCTGTTCAGTCACCGCGCGAACGATCGCGTCGGACAAACCAAGTGTGGAAAAAGACATAAACTCTCAATAAAGGGCGGCCCGTCGCCACATGGCGCCAGTCCAGGAAATCGGGTTAGTCATGCGGAGGCGGGCAAGGCTTTGTGAGCGCTGCCGCCCGGACGCTGCCGCGCACAGAGCACGAACGGGGCAGCCGGGATTATAGAGGAAAGGTTTCTCTATGGAAAGTTTATGACCGGGACTTTCCAGCCGGTGAAGCGGAGTGTCCTGCGACACTCCGGAAGCACGGGGCGTATTCTACGCGATTACGCGAAAGCCGACATGAGGGGCACCATTTGGCCGAACACCTTCGGGCCGGCGGCGATGATGTCGCCCTTGTGCAGGTAGTCCGATTCGCCGTTGAATTCGCCGACGATGCCGCCCGCTTCGGTCACCAGCAGGGCGCCCGCCGCGATGTCCCAGACCTTCAGGCCCTTCTCGAAGTAGCCGTCGATGCGGCCGGCGGCCACGTTGGCCAGTTCCAGCGCCGCCGAACCGGCGCTGCGCACGCCGTGGCAGCGCGAGGCGACGACTTCGTACATGCGCAGGTATTCGGCCAGCGCGCGCGGGTCCGGACCGTGGCCCGAGGACAACAGTGCCTTGCCGATGCGGTCATGGTTGCGCACGCGGATGCGCTTGTCGTTGAGGTAGGAACCCGCGCCCTTGGTGGCGGTGAACAGGTCGTTGCGCACCGGGTCGTAGACCAGGGCCTGGGTGGTCACGCCGCGCTGCTGCAGGGCGATCGAGATGCAGTAGTTGGGGTAGCCGTGCAGGAAGTTGGTGGTGCCGTCGATCGGGTCGATGATCCACACGTATTCGCTCTCGTCATTCAGGTTCTTCGACGCACCGCTTTCCTCCGCCAGGATGGCGTGGTCCGGGTAGGCCTTCAGCAGCGTTTCCACGATCGCCTGTTCGGCCGCCTGGTCGATGTCGGTGACGAAATCGTTGTGATTTTTTTCAGAAATGGTGATGCGATCGAGATCGAAGGACGCGCGGTTGATGACGGTGGCGGCGCGGCGGGCGGCCTTGATGGCCGTGTTGAGCATTGGGTGCATGAGCTTTCCGTGGAAAAAACGCGAACGCCCACCACGCTGCGATGCGCCGTGAACGGTCTGCTGAATTGAGAATGACAAAGAGCAAAGCGGTGCCGAACCCGTTAAAATCCCGGACTACCTTCTCCGGAATATTAAGCGCCCGCACCGCGCGATGGCGCTATTTTAAATGAACCCGACCGAAATCAACACATCTCTCTTCAAAAGGCTCCGTTTTGTGCTGGTCGAGACCAGCCGCGCAGGCAATGTCGGCTCGGTGGCGCGCGCCATCAAGACGATGGGCTTCAGCGAGCTGGTGCTGGTGGCGCCGCGCTGCGAGGACCCGCTGCACGACCCGGAAGCGGTGGCCTTCGCCAGCGGCGCCGGCGACGTCCTGGCCGGGGCGCGCATCGTCGGGACCATCGGCGAAGCACTGGAGGGCTGCAATTTCGCCGCGGCGGTGTCGGCACGCCTGCGCGAGTTCTCGCCGCCGGTGTGGACGCCGCGCGCCTTCGCGGCCCATGCGGCCGGGCAGGGCGATCTGGCGCCCGCCCTCATTCTCGGCAACGAGCGGGTCGGCCTGCCGAACCAGATCGTCGAAGGCTGCAACGTCCTGATCAACATTCCCTCGAATCCCGACTATTCTTCGCTGAACCTGTCGCAGGCCGCCCAGGTGCTGGCCTACGAATGCCGGCTGGCGGCAACCGGCGACACCGTCGAGGAACGCGGCGTCGGCTTCCACGGCGATGCCGCCGGCATCGCCCAGATCGAGGGCATGTATGCCCACCTGGAAGAAGCGCTGGTGGCGATCGGCTTCCTCAATGCGAACAACCCGAAGAAGCTGATGCCGCGCCTGAAGCGCCTGTTTTCGCGCACCCAGCTCGAGACCGAAGAGGTCAACATCCTGCGCGGGATCGCACGCGAGATCCTCCAGCACGCGCCGAAAAAGTAGGCGTGCATGGAATATTTGCCTGCAGGGCAGTCGATGCAAATATCCTCTGCATCCATGTTCCCCACGGCAAACCGCTGGGTCAAGTCGCCTGCAGCCCGTACTTCAGGCGCATCGCATCGACGTAGCGGTGGCGCGAGCTGCGCGCGCGCTCGTGCGGCGCGAACGGACTGCTGACGCGGTCGAGCAACTCCACGGCCTGGCGCAGCCGCTCCACATCAGGCGCAGCCTGCCCATCTCCCGTGAGTTCCTTGATGACGCAAATCGCCAGCTCCTTGGCGGCAATGTCTTCCGGCAGGCCGGAACGCGTACACAGGCCGTAGGTTCCGGCCAGGAAGTGGCCCCATTCATCCTTGAGGTGCGCATCGAGTCCGGCGCCGAGTTTCGGATCGTCTGTCGTCAATGGTAGGGCTGCCAGGGCCGCCCGGTAGCGGCGTGAGAAGACCGCGTACGGCTCTTCCTGGGTCGCTTCCAGGATGCCGATCCATGACGGATAACCGGTGGCGTAGTACGCGATCGCTTGCTCGTCGCCGTGCTCGCCGAAGAAGGAGGTGCAGCGGATAGCCAGCTGGATCCGATACGACGGCTGCGGCATGCAGCCGCCGGCGACCAGTTCCTCGAGCCGTGCCGAGGTGATGCCGCTTGCCGCCAGCAACAATTCGCGGGTGAGGAGATGCGTGTTGAGGTAATCGATGAGTTCCATGGGCATGCATTCTACCCGGCCGCTTGAGCAGACGGAGTGCCTGCGCTAGGATGGCGCTTTTCGTCGCGGAGATCGGCATGGCGGGACAGGGGGCAGTCGAGAACACCGGACCCGACGCGGAGCGCCTGCGCGACGTTCCCGACCTCGCTCGGCGCCAATCCGCAGCTGACGACCTACGCCCTCGCTGCGAGACTGGCGAGCGGCCTGGCGAGCTCGCTCACGGGCCGGCCGGCGGCCCGGCTGGCGGCCTGAGGCCGGGGCGATGAGCGCGCGCCGCCTGCTCCAGTTGCTGCTGCTCGTGCAGGCCCTGGCCGCGCTGGGCATCGGCCTGGCCGCGGTCGAGATCTTGGGCGCCAGCCGCTGGCTGGGCCTGGCCCTGGGACTGGGCAGCGTGGTGCTGGTGCGCCTGCTCATCAATGCCAACAACTTTTTCATGAGCGCGCGCTACGCCAGTCCCACGCCGGAGGCATACCGGCTCGGTCCTGTGGCGCGCCTGCGCATGTTCGCCGAAGAGTTCAGCGCCAGCATGCTGCAGTCCTCGTGGACGATGCCGCGCGCCGCACCCCGTACCCGCATCCATCCCGGCTCGCACGCGCCGCCGGTCCTGCTGCTGCACGGCTATGGCTGCAACAGCGGCTACTGGTCGCACCTGCTGCCGCGCCTGGACGCCGCGCGCATCAGCCATGCCTCGGTCGACCTCGAGCCCCTGATGGGCGGCATCGACGGCTACGCGCCGCTGGTCGAGCGCGCGGTGGAGGCGCTGCGCACGGCGGCCGGCGCGGACAAGGTGGTCATCGTCGCGCACAGCATGGGCGGGCTGGTGGCGCGCGCCTGGATGCGCGCCTGCGGCACCGGCAAGGTGGCGCGCGTGATCACGCTCGGCACGCCGCACCACGGCACCTGCCTGGCCGCCTTCGGGCTGGGACTGAACGCCGCCCAGATGCGCAGGGCGGCGCAGGCCGAGCCGCCCGAATGCGCCTGGCTGCGGGCCCTGGCCGGCGGCGAGGACGCGGCGGCGCGCGCCCTGGTCACCTCGATCTGGTCGCACCACGACAACATCATCGCGCCCCAGACCTCGAGCGAACTGCCGGGCGCGCGCAACCTGGCGTTCGGGGGCGTCGGCCACGTGGCGCTGGGCCGCAATCCGCGCGTGCTCGATGCCGTGATGCGCGAGATCGCCACCACCTCGTAGCATGCACGCTTGCGTCTGTATTGACGGGCCCCGTGTTAGAGTGATGGCAACGCCGCAACTGGAGCGCCGACTTGGCCCGCATCCTCATCATCGAAGACAATCCCGCGAACGTTGAGCTGATGGCGTTTCTGCTCACCGCCTACGGACATACCGCCGTCAGCGCACCCGACGGCCTGCGCGGCGTCGCCGCCGCCCGCGCCGAGCCGCCCGACCTGATCGCCTGCGACGTCAACCTGCCCGGCATGAACGGCTTTGCGGTACTGGCCACCTTGAAGGCCGAGCCGAGCCTGGCCGGGGTCCCGGTGCTGGCCGTGACCGCGCTGGCGATGGCGGGCGACCGCGAGAAGGTGCTGGACGCCGGCTTCGACGGCTACATCAGCAAGCCGATCGAGCCGGAAAGCTTCGTGGCCGAGCTCGAGGCCTTCCTGCCCGCTGCCGCGCCAGCATCCCCGTCCAGCCCGGGCCCGGTGCCGACATTGCCACCGGCCGCCCCGGTCCCCGCCGCGCAGCCCGCCCAGCCGACCGTGCTGCTGGTCGACGACGATCCCTTCATGCTGGCCGTGCTGGCCGACATGCTCGGCGACGAGCCGGTGCGCGTGCTGAGCGCAGCTTCCGGGCCGGAAGCATTGGCGCTGCTCGAACGCGAAGCGGTCGAGGTCATCCTGTGCGACCAGGCCATGCCCGGCATGAGCGGCACCGAGGTGCTGGCCCAGGTCGCCGCGCGCCATCCGCGCACCGTGCGCCTGATGCTGACCGGCCAGCAGGACCTGGCCGAGATCGAGTCGGCGCTGCGTTCCGGCGTGGCCGAGGCCCATTACGCCAAGCCGGTGTCGGCGGCCAGCCTGCGCGCGCGGATCCGCGAGGCGCTGGCGCTGCAACGCAGCCGCCGGGTGCTTTAGAATCTCCGTTCTACCGTGCGCGCCTAGAATCGACCGCACGGAGATCACCAGGAACAGTCATGAGCAAGAAACTCCCTGCAGCGGACGACGACGAGGCGCTGGCGCGCGCCGTGCGCACCTCGGCCCAGCAGATCTGGCAGGCAGGCCTCGGCGCCTTCGCCAAGGCGCAGGAAGAAGGCGAGGGTGGGCGCTCGTTCACGCGCCTGGTGCGCGACGGCAGCGTGCTGGCCCGGCGTGCGCGCGAAGTCGAGGAAGCCACCGGCACGGTGGCGCGCGCCGCCGAGCGCGCAACCCGGCGCAGCAGCGGCTCCTGGGGCAAGCTGGAACAGGTGTTCGAGGAGCGCGTGGCGCGCGCCCTGGCCACCATCGGCGTGCCCGCGTCCACCGAGGTCGAGGCGCTGCGGCGCCGCGTCGACGAGCTCGAAAAGATGCTGGCGGAGCTGGGCACGCGCCTGCCCGCAGCCACGGTACCCAAGAAGCGCACGCGGCCTGCGCCGAAGGCGGCCGAGCCCGAGGAAGACGACGGGGCCTGAACGCCCCCGGAATGCTGTCTCATTGACAGCATTTGGTGTTATCCTCGCGGCTTGGAACACAACTGAGCACAAACTTCGCCCTTCATGCAACAAAAAGCTCCGCGCCGGACCCGCGAACGCATCCTCGAGCTCTCGCTCAGGCTGTTCAACGAGTTCGGCGAGCCGAACATCACGACGACGGTCATTGCCGAGGAGATGAATATCTCGCCCGGCAACCTGTACTATCATTTCCGTAACAAGGACGACATCGTCAACTCGATCTTCGTCCAGTTCGAAGCGGAGATCGAACGCATCCTGACCGTGCCGGCCGGGCGCCGTTCGAACATGGAGGACGTCTGGCTCTACCTGCACCTGATGTTCGAGCTGATCTGGCGCTACCGTTTCTTCTACCGCGACCTGAACGACCTGCTGTCGCGCAACCGCAAGCTCGAGCTGCACTTCAAGGCGATCCTGGCCCACAAGATCAAGGTGGCGCGCCAGCTGTGCGAGGACCTGCGCAGCGAAGGCTCGCTCGAAGCGGGCGACCAGCAGATCGGCGCGATGGCGACCAATATGGTGGTCGTCGCCACCTACTGGCTGTCCTATGAATACGTGCGCAACCCGCGCAAGTACAGCGAGCAGCAGGCCATCGCCGACGCGCTCGCGCGCGGCTGCTACCAGGTCCTGTCGATGGTCGGCCCCTACCTGCGCGGCGACACCCGCCTGCTGTTCGAGAAGCTGTCCGAGGAATACCTCAAGAAGCTGTCCACCGAGGCCAGGCCCGGCGCCGATTTCCTGTAATACCCGAGCGCACACATGAAAAGCCTTGCCGTCTACTGCGGCGCCTCGCACGGCGTCAACCCGATCTATACCGGGGCCGCGCGCGGCCTGGCCGCCGCCCTGGTGGAACACAACATCGGCCTGGTCTACGGCGGCGGCAAGGTCGGCCTGATGGGCGTGATCGCCGACGAAGTGCTGCGCCTGGGCGGCGAAGCCACCGGCGTGATCCCGAAGGCCCTGGTCGAGCGTGAAGTCGGCCACGCCGGGCTGACCCGGCTGTTCGTGGTGAAGGACATGCACGAACGGAAGGCCATGATGGCCGAGCTGTCGGAAGGCTTCATCGCCATGCCGGGCGGGATGGGCACGCTGGAAGAACTGTTCGAGATGCTGACCTGGGCCCAGCTGGGCATCCATGCCAAGCCGGTCGGGCTGCTCAACGCGAACGGCTTCTGGGACGGCCTGGTGGGCTTCGTGCGCCACCAGTGCGAGGAAGGTTTCGTGCGGCCCGAGCACTTGAACCTGATGCAGGTCGATGCCGACCCGGATGCGCTGATCCGGCGCCTGCGCGCGCCCGTGTAAAACTACGGGAACTTTTCGTACTGCTCAGCGGAATAGGGGTAGCGACCCGTTTTTAACCATACGCGCAGCGCCGAAGGGACCCATGACACCTGAATCGATTGCTCTGAACCGCTTCGGCCTCGGCGCCCGCCCGGCCGATCCCGTGCCGGCCGACCCGCGCCGCTGGTTGCTGGCCCAGCTCGACGCCTGGGAGGCCTTGCCCGCCCCCTGGAAGCGGCTGCCGCGCAGCAGCGTCCTGGCCTCGGCCTGGGCGCAGCAGCAGCGCGCCGTGCGCGCCGCGCCCGAGGACCAGAAGAGCGGCATCCGCGAAGCCTACCTGCGCGATAGCCGCCAAATTTACCAGGCGGCGGTCGGCGCGCGCGCCGCCAGCGCCCTGCAGACCGACACGCCGTTCGTCGAGCGCCTGGTCCACTTCTGGGCCAACCATTTTGCGGTTTCCGTCGACAAGCAGCTGATGATCGGGCTGGCCGGCGGCTTCGAGGCCGATGCGATCCGCCCCCATGTGCTGGGCCGCTTCGAAGACCTATTGCTGGCCGTGGTGCGCCACCCGGCGATGCTGCTCTACCTGGACCAGGCCCGCTCCACCGGCCCGAACAGTCCGGCCGGACTGCGCGCCAGCCGGCGCCGCGCCCGGGGCCAGGGCAATGGGCAGGGCCTGAACGAGAACCTGGCGCGCGAGATCCTCGAACTGCATACCCTTGGCGTACGCAGCGGCTATACCCAGGACGACGTGACCGAGCTGGCGCGCGCACTCACGGGCTGGACGCTGCCGGGCGACGGGGAGGAAGATGAAGCGCCGGCCACCTTCCGCTTCGTGGCCGGACTGCACGAACCGGGCGTGCGCACGGTGCTCGGCCGCAGCTATGCCGACGGCGGCGAGGAGCAGGCCCGCGCGATCCTGCGCGACCTGGCCGCCGCACCCGCCACCGCCACCCACATCGCCGCCAAGCTGGCGCGCCACTTCGTCGCCGACGAGCCGCCACCAGGCCTGGTGCGGCGCCTGGCCGACAGTTACCTGGCGAGCGGCGGCAAGCTGTCCGTCCTGTACCAGGTGCTGGTGACGGCGCCGGAAACCTGGGCCGCGGGCGGCGCCAAGTTCAAGTCGCCCTGGGAGTGGACGGTGTCCGGCATGCGCGCGCTGGGACGGCGCGAGCTGCCCCCGAACCAGGTGGCGAACCTCTTGAACCAGCTGGGCCAGCCCGTCTGGCGGCCCGGCTCGCCGGCGGGCTGGGGCGACACCGCGGCCGCCTGGGCCGCGCCCGACGCGCTGCTGCGCCGGGTCGAACTGGCGCAGCGCCTGGCCTCGCAGGCCGGCGCCGGCGTCGACGCGCGGGCGCTGGCCCCGCGCATCCTGCCGGGCAGCCTGGGCGACAAGACGCGCACCGCGATCGCCCGGGCCGAGAGCCCGGCCACCGCGCTGGCGCTGCTGCTCGCTTCCCCCGAATTCCTGCGGAGATAAGATGACCCTCGACCGACGCCAATTCCTCGCCGCCGCCGGCGCGCTGCTGGCCGCACCGCGCATCAGCTTCGCGCAGGCCGCCACCGAACGCCGCTTCGTCTTCATCCTCCAGCGCGGCGCGGCCGACGGCCTGAATACGCTGATCCCCTATGCGGACCCGGCCTATGCCGGCCTGCGCGGCGGCCTCGCGATCGATCCGGCGACGGCGGCAAAGCTCGACGGGAGCTTCGCGCTGCATCCTTCGCTGGGCGAGCTCGCCACGCTGTACCGGACCGGCCAGGCCAGCTTCTTCCACGCGGTCGCGTCCTCCTACCGCGAGCGCTCGCACTTCGACGGCCAGAACGTGCTGGAAACCGGCGGCAAGGCGCCCTACCAGCTGAAGGACGGCTGGATGAACCGCTTGGTGAGCCTGCTGTCGCGTCCGGGGAAGGCGGCGATCGCCTTCGCGCCGACCGTGCCGATGTCCCTGCGCGGGGCGGTGGCGGTGCCCTCGTATGCGGCATCCAACCTGCCCGAGGCCAACGACGACCTGATGCTGCGCGTCGAGGGGCTGTATGCCGACGACGCCCAGCTGCACGCCCTGTGGTCGGCGGCGCTGGAAGCCCGCAACATGGCCGGCGGCATGGAAGGCGGCAAGCGCCAGAACGCGCTGGAAACCGGGCGCATGGCGGCCAACTTCCTCGGCCGGGCGGACGGCCCGCGCATCGCGATGATCGAGACCGGCGGCTGGGACACCCACAGCGGCCAGAACGGCCGGCTGGCGACCCAGCTGCGCAACCTGGACGGACTGGTCGGCGGCCTGCGCCAAGGTCTGGGCGCGGCGTGGGAGCAGACGGTGATCCTGGTCGCCACCGAATTCGGGCGCACCGCGGCCGCCAACGGCACCGGCGGCACCGACCACGGCACCGGCGCGGCGGCCATGCTGGTGGGCGGGGCGGTGCAGGGCGGCCGCGTGCTGGCCGACTGGCCGGGCCTGGCCCCCGCCGACCTGTTCGAGGGGCGCGACCTGCGGCCCACGCTGGCCCTCGAGACGCTGATCGCGCAAACCTGCGCCGAAGCCTTCAGGGTCGACCCGGAGAAGACGGCGCGGGCACTGTTCCCGCATCTGGTGCAGGGCAAGCCCCTGCCGCGCCTGCTGAAAGCCTGAGCGCCAGTTCTTCCAGGCCCAGGCTGCGCTCCGCCGTGCCGTGGAAGCGGCAGGCGAAGGCGCCGCCAATGGCCCCGGCGCGCATGCAGGCCTCGATCGGCGCGCCCTCGAACCAGGCGTGCAGGAAGGTGGAGGAGAAGGCGTCGCCCGCGCCGTTGCTGTCGACCACCGGTCCGTCGACGACGGCGCAGGCGGTATGCCGTATCGTATCGTCGCCGCGGCGCAGGCAATAGCTGCCGCCGGCCCCGGCGGTCGCCACGACCACCTGCGCCCGTCCGTCGCGCATGATGGCGCGCATCGCCTCGAATACGCCGTCGCCCAGCACCGCGGCGCTCAGGAACACGATGTCGGAACACCGGGCGAAGGGGTGGTAATAGGGATTGCTGCCGTCCCAGTCGTGCAGGTCGGTCGACACCGGCAGGCCGAGCAGTGCTGCGTCGTCGAACAGCTCCGCCGCCCAGGGCATGATGCTCAGGTGGACGTGTTCGGCTTCGCGCATGCGCGGCAGGTAGAACGCGCGCGGCATGCGCAGGCTGTCGGGATGGCGCCCGTCGTACAGCGAGAGCCGGCGCCCGTCGGGGCCGACCAGGTTGACGCTGCGCCGGGTGCCGCTCTCGTGGACCAGGTAGTCGAAGGCCAGGCCGCGCTCGCGGTAACGGGCATGGATCAGCTCCGCCTGCGGGTCCTGGCCGATGAAGTCGAGGAGCAGCGGGCGGTGGCCAAGGGCGAGCAGCCCGAGCGCCACGCCGTTGCCGGTGTGCGCCACGTAGTCGGTCACGGGCGGCACATGGATCGAATCGGCCATCGCCAGCGGCAGCGCGGGCACATGGACGATGGTGTCGATGCCGACCCCGCCCGTCACCAGTACCCGCCGTCCCTGCGCCCTCACCATGCGAGCACCAGTGAGGTCATGGCCGGCAGCGCCAGGGGCGCGCGCAAGTCCACCGGGGCGCCGGTCAGCACGTTGGTGGCGCTGCGGGCGCCCTTGATCATGCCGGCGAAGCGGTCCAGGTCGAGCCGGGTGCCGGCCGCATTCTTGTTGAGCACCACCATCACGGTCTGCTTGCCGTCATGGCGGAAGTAGACGTAGCTGCCGTCGCGCGGCAGGTAGTGGGTCAGCTTGCCCTGCGTGACGGCGGAACTGGTCTTGCGCCAGTTGAAGAGGGTGCGCACGAAGCCCTGCATGTCGCGCTGCGCCGGCGACAGGCCGGCGCCGCTGAAGGCGTCCACGCGGTCGCCATCCCATCCGCCCGGCATGTCGGCGCGCAGCAGGCCGTCGTCGCGCTGTTTCGGGCTGCCGATCAGCACTTCGGTGCCGTAGAACACCTGCGGGATGCCGCGGGTGGTGGCCATCAGGATCAGGTTGGCCTTCGCCAGCTCGACCTTGTTGTCGACCTGGGCCAGGATGCGCGGGCGATCGTGGTTGTCCGGGAAGACCATCAGCCGCATCGGGTCGGCGTACAGGTAGTCGGCCGCGATGATCTCGTAGATCCGGATCAGGCCCTTGTTATGCGACTCCGGCTCGGCCAGCGCCTCCGCGGCGGTGTCGCTCAGTGGGAAGTCCATCACGGTCGGCAGCTCGGAACGGTAGCCGTCGCGGTTGACGACGCCCTTCTGCCAGTAGGCCACCATGTGCGGCCGCGCGTCCATCTCTTCGCCGACCACGTTCATGTGCGGGTACTCGGCGGCCACGGCGCGGTTCCATTCGTTCAGGAAGGCCGGATCGGAATACGAATAGGTGTCCTCGCGGATGCCGGACAGGCCCGCATATTCGATCCACCACAGCGTATTCTGGATCAGGTAGCGCGCCACCAGCCGGTTGCGCTGGTTCAGGTCGGGCATGGTCTCGACGAACCAACCATCGAAGAAGCGCGCCTTTTCTTCCGGCGCGGCGTGGATGTCCTGGGCCACGGTGTGCTGGTTGTTGGTGGGCCGGAAGCTGCTGCCGTGGTTGATCCAGTCGCGCGCCGGCAGGTCGCGCATCCACCAGTGGCTGGCGCCGATGTGGTTCAGCACGATGTCCTTGATCACGCCCAGGCCGCGCGTATTGGCCGCGGCCACGTAGTCGCGGAATTCCTCATTGCTGCCGAAGCGCGGGTCGATCCGGTAGTAATCGGTCAGCGCATAGCCGTGATAGGAATAGCTGGGCTGATCGTTCTCGAGCAGGGGTGTAGGCCAGACCATGGTGAAGCCGAGGTCGCGGATGTAGTCGAGCCGGCCGCGCATGCCGGCCAGGTCGCCGCCATGGCGCCTGACCGGGTTGGCGCGGTCGGCGCCTTCGCGCATCCCGGCCTGGTCGTTCGCCGGTGTCGCGCTGGCGAAGCGGTCCGGCACCAGCAGGTAGATCGCATCGCTGGCGCCGAAGCTGCGCCGCTGTGCCGACCCCGGACGGCGGGCCTCCAGCCGGTAGCGGTGGCTGGCCACCGTGTACTTCCCGCGCCGGAACGCCAGCTGAAGCTCGCCGGGCCGGGCGTCCTTGCCGATGGCCAGGTTCACGAACAGGTAATTCGGGTTGTCGCTGCGCTCGACGCCGGTGATGCGCACACCCGGATAGGCGGAAGCAAGGGCCGGCGCCAGCTCGGCGATCTTCTCGCCATGCACCATCAGCTGGAGATCGGGCCGCTGCATGCCGACCCACCAGTTGGGCGGCTCCACGTGCTGGATCCGGTAGGGGGCCGCGCTGGCCCAGGCAGCCGTCACCGCGGCCGCGATCGCGAAGATACACCTGAGCACCTGGCCTCCATCGAAAAGTTGTCGATGTAGTAAAGTAACAGAAGTAACTACGCCATGCAACGAGGTTCCTGCCCCTGCGTGTAGTTTTACTTCGTGTTCTGCGGGCCATTCAGGCTAGCACGATCCGGTCGCGTCCGGCGGCCTTGGCCTGGTACAGCGCCTTATCGGCGCGGTGGATTACATCGGAGAACGGTTCGCCGACGCGGCGCGTGGCGAGGCCTGCCGAGAAGCTGATGCGGCGGCCCTGCAGGCCCGGCACGGGCATGGCGTGCACGTGCTCGGCCATCCTTGCCAGCACCAGCTGCGCGTCCTCCGGGGCGGCGTCCGGCAGCAGCAGCAGGAATTCCTCGCCGCCCCAGCGTGCCAGCACGTCATTGTCGCGCAGGCAGGCGCGCGCCGTGGTCGAGAAGCTGCGCAGCACGGCATCGCCGACGGCGTGGCCGTACTGGTCGTTGACCTGCTTGAAGAAGTCGATGTCGAGCAGGGCGATGCAACTCAGTTTGCCGCCCTCGCCGACGCCGGGCTGGCGCCGTTCTTCGGCCTCGAGCAGCTCGTTCATGCGGCGGCGGTTCACCAGCGAAGTCAGTTCGTCCACCGTGGCCAGCACGCGGATGGTGTCCAGCGCGTCGCTGAGTTCGCGGCGCTGGCGCTTCAGGCGCGAACGCAGCTTGCTCATCTCGCCGCTCAGTACGGCGGTGGAGAGCAGGGCGCCGCCCAGGTAGCCGAAGGTGATCGCCTCGGTCATCGGCGGGTAGCGCAGCGGGTCGCTTGCCTGCATCCAGTACATGGTGGCGCCCATGCCGACCAGGGCGGCGACCGTGAGCAGCAGGGTCTGGCGCGGCTTGGCGGCGAACATGCAGAACACGATCACGACCACGGTCATGCTCAGCATGGCGGCGCGCAGCGGCCCCGAGATCGCATAGGCGCCCATGCCGCAGATGAGCGAGAACATCGCTTGCGACACCGCAAGCTGGTCGGGCGCCAGCGTGAGGCGTCCGCTGGCGCGGATCAGGACGTAGAACGCGCACGCGCCGCAGCTGCCGAAGGCGATCAGCCGGCCAGCCGCCAGCGGGCCGGTCATGTCCTGGTCGACCTGCACCAGCATCAGGCCGATGCAGACCACGTACAGCAGGCAGGTCGCGGCCCAGTACTGCAGCATGCGGCGCAGCTTCGGCTCGGTGCCGCACAGCAGCTCGACGAGGCGCCGCGACAGCGTCATGCCGGCTCCAGGGGGCAAGAAGCGAGGAGTTCGGCAATCTGCTCCGGCGGTACCGGGCGGCTGAACAGGTAGCCTTGCATCTCGTCGCAATCGTTGGCGCGCAGGAAGGCGCGCTGCTGTTCGGTCTCGACGCCCTCGGCGATGACGCGCAGGTTCAGCTTGTGGCCGAGCGAAATCACCGCCATCGCGATGGCCTGGTCGTCCGGGCTGTCGGCCAGGTCGCTCACAAAACTCTTGTCGATCTTCAGGCGGCTGATCGGGAAGGACTTGAGCGCCGACAGGCTCGAATAGCCGGTGCCGAAATCGTCGATCGAGAGCGACACGCCCATCGCCTTCAGTTCGCGCATCTTGTCCACCGCACGTCCGAGGTCGCGCATGATCGAGCTTTCGGTCACTTCGACTTCGAGCGCCTCAGGCGGCAAACCGGTGTCGCGCAGAGCGTCGGCGATGCGCTCGACCAGGCGTTTTTCCTCGAACTGGCGGGCCGACACGTTGACCGAGATGCTCAGGGGAGGCAGTCCGGCCGCGCGCCACGCCACACCCTGGGCGCAGGCGGTGCGCACCACCCATTCGCCCAAGGGTACGATCAGGCCGCTCTCTTCGGCCAGGCCGATGAAGCGCAGCGGCGAAATCACGCCCTGTTCCGGGTGCTTCCAGCGGATCAGGGCTTCGACGCCGAACAGGCGGCCGCTGCGCAAATCCACTTTCGGCTGGTACAGCAGATGGAACTGGCAATCGGGCCCGCCGCAGCCGCTATCGACGCAGGCCTCGAGCGCTGCGCGCATTCCTTCCAGCAGCACCAGCTTTTCCTCGACGCTGGCGTTCATCTCGCTGGCGTAGAACTGGAAGCTGTCCTTGTTTTCCTTGGCGCGGTACATCGCCGCGTCGGCGTTCATCATCAGGGTGTTGGCGTCTTCGCCGTCGCGCGGGTAGAGCACCACGCCCATGCTGCAGCTGACCTGCACTTCCTGGCCTCCGACCTCGACCGGTTCGGTGACGGCCTGGCGCACCTTTTCCAGCAGCGGCGTGATCGCCAGCGGGTCGCCCGGGATCTCGGGCAGCAGGATCACGAATTCGTCGCCGCCGAAGCGCGCCAGCGTGTCATTGCGGCGCAGGCAGCGGCCCATGCGGGCGCCCACCACCTTCAGCAGCTCGTCGCCGGCATTGTGCCCGAGACCATCGTTGACCAGCTTGAAGCCGTCGAGGTCGATGAAGGCCAGGCCGACCGCATGGCCCTTGCGCTCGGCGTCGCGGATGGCCTGGCCGAGGCGGTCGCGCAGCAGGCTGCGGTTCGGCAGGCCGGTCAGGTCGTCATGGTGGGCCAGGTGGCGGATGCGCTGTTCGGTCAGCTTGCGCTCGGTGATGTCGCGCACGATCGCGACCACGCCGCCTTCCACCGGCACCACCTGGCGGTGCAGCCAGCGGTCCTCGACGGGCAGCATGTGCGCCAGCCATTCGGCCTCGCGCGCCACGCCGTCGGTGGCGACCGCGGACAGGTCTTCGAAGATGCCGATGCCGAGGTGGGTCGGCAGCAGCACCGACATGCGCTTGCCTTCCATGCGCGCCTTGGGCAGGCCGGTGAGCTGCTCGGCGCGGGTATTGGTGGTCTCGATCAGGAAGTCCCTCACGCCGCCGTGCACGCCGGGAATGGTGCGCAGCACGAAGAAGGCGTCCAGGCTGGCCTCGGAGGCGGCGGCATAGGTTTCCTGCGCCAGCCGCTCGCGGCGGCGCGCCTTGGCCAGCTGCCAGGACCAGGCGCTGACCAGGCTGACGACGAACAGCAGCAGCGCGGTGCCGGCGCTGGCACCGAGCAGCCAGGCACGGCGTTGCGCGTGGAACTCGGCCATCTGCTCGGCTTCGGACAGGCCGACCACCGCCATCAGCGGGAAGCCGCCCAGCGCGCGTTCGCTGGTGTAGCGCAGCTCGCCGTCGATGCGGCTGAAGTGCAGGCGCACGCTGCCGGGCTTGCCGAAGTCGATGCGCTTGCCCCACGAGACCTGGTCGCCGATGCGCACCGCGCGGGTCATGCCGTCGCTGCCGGCGACGCCGAGCAGGCCGCGTTCTCCCTGGCGCGAATGTTCGTAGGCGCTGGTAAAGAAGGCCGGATCCACCGCCACGCTGGCGACGCCCGCGAACAGGCCGTCGCTGCCGTTGATGCGGCGCGAGAACACCACGTGCGGCTCATGGCGGCCGACCGTGGTGCTGACGTAGGGCGCGTCGCCGTCCCTGTCGCGGTGCCATGCGAACCAGGGCGCACTGGAGACGCCGCCAGTGCGGCGGGTACGCGGGTTGCTGGCCAGGACGCGGCCGTTGGCGCCGATGATCGCCACCTGGAACACCAGGCCCGGCGGCAGCAGGCCCTTGGCGCCCAGCGCCGCGAGGGCGTCCTTGGGGCCCTTGGTCTCGACCGCGTACTGCAGCACGCGCAGGGTCTGGTCGATGCCGCTCATGCTGCGCGCCATCTGGGCCTCGTAGGTGTCGGCCAGCTCGCGCGTGGCCTCCTGGGCCGCCTCGTGCGCGGCGCGCTCCTCGGCGCGGATCATGTGGAAGGCGGCGGTCCACAGGGCCGCCACCAGCAGCAGCGCGAACAGCGGCAGCGCGATATGGGTTTCCAGCCCGCGTCCGAGCCAGCGCAGGCTGCGTGCCGGCGCCGAGGCCATGGGCCGGGGCGGGCTGATGTCGGTCGATGTGTCCATGACGGTCATCGCAGCACGAGCACCGGACGCACGCTGCTGTCCAGGGCGGAACGGTCGATGTAGCCGATCATCGACGGATTGTCGGCCACCATGCGGCGCACGCTGGCGGCGTCGGCCGCTTCGCGCGGTGGCTGGCCGCGGCCGGTGAACAGCATCTTCGACCAGTGTGCCTTGAGCAGGGCCGGGGTCTTGCCGGCGACCTGCTGGTAAAACTGGTTGCGCTCGCCCGAACCGATACGCTGGTCGAGCGCCACGACTTCGCTGCCGTCGGGCAGGCGGCCGGCCTGGCCCAGGAAAATGGCCGCGACTTGCTCGCCGGAGAGCTGCGGCGCCGGGCTGCGCGCCGACACGATGACGACCAGCTCGGCCGACACAGCGGCCGGTGCGGCACAGGCCAGCACTGCGGCGGCGAGGAGGGCGGGGATGCGCAAGGCCATGCTGCGCCTCAGAAAACGAAGTCGAGCGTCATGCTCGCGACGTGGACGGTCTGGCCCGAGCGGAAGTCGCTGCCCCTGTTGATCAGGGTGCCGCGCGAGCCGCCGGTCGGACGCAGCCGGTCGTACTGGACCTTGAACGCGACATTCTCGGCTGCGTCCCAGCGCAGGCCGGTGCTGACCGAGGACTGCACCGGGATCGTCGCCAGGTTGTAATTCAGGCCGGCGTTGAGCAAGGCGCCGAGCGCCTGCTGCCGCGCAGACAGGCCGTCCAGGTCGAGGCCCGGGTCACTGATGGGACTCTCGGCGCGCACCCTGGCGTAGGAGAGGAAAGGGGTGAGGCTGGCGAAGCGGTAGCCGCCGCCGGCATACATCGATGTGGTCTGTCCAATGGTGGAGCGGGTGTGGGTGCGCCCGATCTCGGCCAGCACGAACCACTGGCCCGGATCGTAGTTGATGCCGGCGCTCAGGATGGTCACGCGCTTGTCCTCGATGGCGTATTGCTCCGCCAGCGCGGCTCCCTGTGGGCCGAAGCCGCGCATCGCGGCATACATGTCGCCGGCGAGGTTGGAGCTCAGCCTGGCCGTCAGCGCCGACATGCGGGCGCTCAGCGCGCCCCGCTCGATACTGTGCGACAGACCGGCGATGCCGCGCGCCTTCAGGTGGACGTCGCTGTACACGGTGGTTTCGGTGTAGCCGTAGAATACCTGGGTAGTGTTGCGCATCGAACCGCGGCTCCAGCGCCAGGTGGCGTCGATGCCGTCGCTGCTCGACACCGGCAGCAGGCCATACATCTCCACCGGCGTCCGCACCCAGGGCAGGACGTAGCCGATCTTGCGGTAGTCGGCCGCGAGGAAGCTCGGCAGCGCGATGCGGCCGGCGCGGACCGCCAGGTCCGGGGTAAGCTGGTGTTTGAGGTTGGCCCATTCCACCCGGGGGCGGTAGCTGCCGTCCGGGCCCTGTTCGCTGAGCAGCTGCAGCACGCCCGACCAGCGGCCTTGCGAGACGTCGAGCTGGGCGCCCAGGCGGCTGTCCACGTGCGGGCTCCAGCGGTCGCTGAGGCCGGCGCCGGTGGCGTGCAGCACGGTCGACGTGAAGTCGGCGTTGCGGATGCTGGCATGGGCGACGCCGAGGGTGCCGAAACCGGAGAATTTCCAGGTCGGCGCCGTGTCATCGGGAACGGCCGCGGACGCCGCCGCGCCGGCCAGCAGACCGAAGGCGAGCGTGCCGCCGCGCAGGGCGACCGCTACAGGTTTGCCGGGGAAAGAAAACTGGTGCGTCATGATTCGGGTTGCGGCCGGGACGGCTCGGGAGCGAGGGCCCCGCAAGGGGCGAGACGACCTCAGACTTTACCCAACGCGACAGTGAAAGTCGAGATGTTTGCATAAGGCAACGAATCAATCTGGCAATTCTTGTTGTTCGATGGCAACGGACTCAGACGCAGCGCCCCAGATCCGCTTGCCGCCCAGGTCGAGCCAGGTCAGGTAGAGCCGCAGGTCGAACTCGAGCTGGTGGTATTGTGGTTCCATCCAGCAGCACAGCTTGTAGAAAGCCTTGTCGTGTTCCTTTTCCTTCAGGTGGGCCAGTTCGTGCACCGCGATCATGCGCAGGAAGGGCAGCGGGGCGTCGCGGAACACGCTGGCGATGCGGATCTCGCGCTTGGCCTTGAGACGATTGCCCTGCACCCGCGAGATCGCCGTGTGCAGCCCGAGCGCGTGCCGTACCACGTGAATCTTGCTGTCGAAAGCAAGCTTCGATACCGGTTCGGCCTGGCGCAGGTAGTCGTCCTTCAGGTCCTGCACGTAGGCGTACAGCGCCTTGTCGGTACGGATGCCGTGCGCCTCGGGATAGCGCTGCAGGAGCACGGTGCCGAGCTGATTGGCGTCGATCAGCTGGCCCACCTGGGCGCGCAGGGTGTCCGGATAGGCGGTGAGGTAGGGAAGCTTGTGCATGGGGCCGCAATGTAACACGGCGCCGGGCGTTCGGGACTTGAGGGGAACACGGCGCCGGGGCGCCGTGGTGTCGATGCATCGTCGGGGGGCTCAGCTTTCCTTTTCGCCCTGGCGGTTGCCCGCATTCTTGGCCGCCGCCGCGGCGGCGCGCTGGGCCGACTGCCGGCTTTCGCCGCCCTTGCGCCCGATGTCGGCCATGTGGGCGCGGTTGCGGCTGACGGCCTCGCCGCCTTTCTGGCCGGCGCGGCGTGCTTCTTCGGAGTCGAACTCGTGTGCGGTGCCTTTCTGGTGCGCCGCCTGTCCACCCTTGCTGGCGATTTCACGCTGCTGGTTCTGGTCCATTGCCGCGAAACCGCGCTTGGCGGGCGCCTGGGTGCTTCCCGCGCCGCCTTTCTGGGCATTGCCCTTGCCGTTCTCTTTACTTGTCGCCATGTCGCTCTCCTTGTGTGCCCTGTAGTGTCGATGTCCGTCGAAACCGGAACCGCGAACGCGTATGGATGCGCTCGTGCCGTTTAGAGAGGAGGCTGGAGCCTTAGTTCCTTCGGCTTGGGACCGGCATCGCGATGCGCGACGCTAGCGCGGCCGCGAGCGCCGCTCGCGCAGCCCGCCGGTCGCCCCTTGCAGCAGGCCGCGCGGCTCGCAGCCGTCGATCGCGGGCGGCGCCGCGGCGAGGTCGGATTCGAGCTGGGCGCGGCGCGCGCGCAGGCTCAGCCCCAGGGAGAGCTGGTCGGCGCCGGCGCGTGCGAGCGCCGGGAACAGGATGTGTTCCTCGAAGGCGACGTGGCGTTCCACTTCGTCGGCCAGCACCGCGACGCTGACGTCGAAGAACTCGTCGTCGGGGAACAGCGAGGCGAGCTGCTCGACCAGTTCGCGCGTGCTGTCGTGCTCCAGGGCCGCGTCTTCGAGCAGGCTGTCGTCGACCGCGCCACGCAGCACCGGGTAGAACAATTCATCTTCGAGCAGGGCATGCAGCACCAGCGCATCGCACAGCTCGTCGACCACGCGGGCGCGCTGCGCTTCGTCCTCGCGGTCGAGCATGGCGAACGCGTGGAACAGGGAGCGAATCTGCGCGTGGTCGGCGCGCAGCTGGGCCAGGATGCCGCCGGGCGGCTCGGCGCTAGTGTGTGACAACTGAACCATGTTCAACTCGCCATGCGATCGGCGCGTCATCGCTTCAAATTGATTTAGACGCGCGCCGCGAGGGAAAAGTTCATTGATTATAGGCCGTGTCCTGCCCGAATCAAGTGGCTCAGGCGTCTGCCACCTTGAGCACCAGCTTGCCCAGGTTCTTACCCTCGAACAGCATCAGGAGCGCATCGGGGAAGTGCTCGAAGCCCTCGACCACGTACTCGATGCTCTTGACGCTGCCTTCCTGCATCCAGCCGGCCAGGGTCGCCACGCCTTCCGCATAGCGCGGCGCGTAGTCGAACACGACCATGCCTTCCATGCGCGCGCGGTTCACCAGCAGCGACAGGTAGTTGGCCGGGCCCTTGACCTGGCTGGTGGCGTTGTACTGCGAGATGGCGCCGCAGATCACGATGCGCGCCTTCAGGTTGATGCGGGTGAGGACCGCGTCCAGGATGTCGCCGCCGACGTTGTCGAAATACACGTCCACGCCCTGCGGGCAGTGTTCCTTCAGGCCCGCGTGCACGGAACCGGCCTTGTAGTCGATGCAGGCGTCGAAGCCGAGCTGCTCGACCACGAAGCGGCATTTATCCTGGCCGCCGGCGATGCCGACCACCCGGCAGCCCATCTTCTTCGCCACCTGGCCGACGGTCATGCCGACCGCGCCGGCCGCGCCCGACACCACCACGGTCTCGCCGGGTTTCGGCTGGCCGATCTCGCGCAGGCCGAAGAAGGCGGTCATGCCCGGCATGCCGAGGGTGTTGAGCCAGGCCGCCGGGGGCGCCACGCGCGGGTCGATCTTCGTGAAGGCGGCGGTTTTGTCGTCCGCCGCGCCGGACCAGTAGCGCTGCACGCCGGTACCGCCTGCCACGTAATCGCCGACCGCGAAGCGTTCCGACCTGGACGCCACGACGATGCCGACGCCGCCGGCACGCATCACCTCGCCGATCGCCACCGGGCGGATGTAGGACTTGCCCTCGTTCATCCAGCCGCGCATGGCAGGGTCGAGCGACAGGTAGAGCACCTTGACGACGATGCCGCCCTCTGCCGCCTCGGGCACGGCTTCTTCGTGGAACTGCCAGTCTTCGTTGCGCGGCAGGCCGAGCGGGCGGGCGGCGAGGCGGAACTGCTGGTTCGGGGGGAATGCATTGGTCATTGCGGTCTCCGGATAATCTTGACAACGTGACTATACCGTCTCTTGTCCACGCCCGTACGGCGCATGCGACAATAGCGGGCTATCCACATCTCACGCATACGATTACCCGCTTATGGCTCTCAAGGCAACCATCTACAAGGCCGACCTGTCGATCGCCGACATGGACCGCAACTACTACGGCGACCACACCCTGACCATCGCCCGCCACCCGTCCGAAACCGACGAGCGCGTGATGATCCGGGTGCTGGCCTTCGCGCTGCACGCCGACCCGGCGCTCGCCTTCACCAAGGACCTGTTCGACGTCGACGAACCGGCACTGTGGCAGAAAGACCTCACCGGCGCCATCGACCTGTGGATCGAAGTCGGCCAGCCGGACGACAAGCGCCTGCTGAAGGCCGCCGGCCGTTCGGAAAAGGTGATCGTGTACAGCTACAGCGCCACCAGCGACATCTGGTTCAAGGGCATCGCCAACAAGATCGAGCGCGCGAAGAACGTCTCGGTGGTGAACATCCCGAACGAGGCCAGCGTCCAGCTCGAGAAGATGGCAAAACGAAACATGCAGCTGCAGTGCACCATCCAGGACGGCCAGGTGTGGCTGACCGACGGCGTCGACACCGTGCTGGTCGAGCGCGAATACCTGCGCGGCGGGCAGTAAAGCTATAATCCTCTTTCACACCCTCACATTCTCCGCCATGAAACGCCAGTTCCTCGCCTTGATTGCCAGCGGCCTGCTGTCCGCTTCCGCATTCGCTCAAGTGACCGTATCCGAACCGTGGATCCGCGCCACCGTCCCGGCACAGAAGGTGACCGGGGCCTTCATGAAGCTGCAGTCGGCGGCGCCCGCGCGCCTGGTCGGCGTGCAGGCCGAGGTGGCCGGCCGCGCCGAGCTGCACGAGATGGCGATGGACGGCCAGACCATGCGCATGCGCCGCGTCGAATCGGTCGAGCTGCCGGCCGGGAAGCCGGTCAACCTGGCCAGCGGCGGCTACCACGTGATGCTGTTCGACCTGAAGCGCCAGGTGAAGGAAGGGGAGAGCGTCGAGCTGACCCTGCAGGTGCAGGATGCGGCCGGCAAGCGCCAGGACGTGAAAGTGAAGGTGCCGGTGAAGCCGCTGAGCCACAGCGCGCACACCGGCCACTGATTCTCGACCGCTTCTCAGCGCGGCGCCGCCGCGATCCGGCGCGCGTCGCCCGAGCCCACGATCGACTTGCTGATGCGCGGATCGCCGTAGTAATTGACGTCGCCCGAGCCGGCGATGGTCATGCTCAGCTCATGGCGCGCCCACACGGTCGCTTCGCCCGAGCCGGCCACGCTGATGCTGGCGCTGTCCGACTGTACCCGGCCCATGTCCACGGTGCCCGAACCGCCGATCGATACCGACAGCTTGCGCGCATTGCCGCCGCCGGCCTTGAAGTCGCCGCTGCCGCCCAGGGTCACCGCCACCGATTCGCTGTCCAGCTTGCGCACATTGATCTCGCCCGAGCCGCCCAGGTCGATGTCCAGGCGCGGCGCGCGCAGGGCGTCGGCATCCACCGAACCCGAACCGCCCAGCGCCAGGCGCTCGATCTGGCGCGCGTTGACGACGATCCTGAGGTTTTTCGTGCGCAGGTTCAGGTTGCGCTTGGTCGGACGGATCTTGAGGGTGCCGTTCTCCACCACGGTCTCGATCAGCGGCAGCACATTGTCGTCGGTCTCGATCGTGACGCCTTCGCTGTCGCCCATGCGCAGCTCGAGCCTGCCCGGCACTTCGAGGGCCAGGCCGGTGAAGTGCGAGACCTGGCGGGCCTGGCGCTTGATGTTGCCGCTGCCCTGCACCTGCTCGCCGCCCCAGGACCAGCTGGTCGCCATGGACGGGGCTGCGGCGCAGGCGAGAGCGGCAGCCAGGACGATGCCGCGCAGTACGGTGGTGGGAAGGGAGGTCTTGTTCATGTTTGTCTCCTTGATGAGTGTCTGTCGATGTTGCCATCCTAGGCATTCGGCCCGTCCGGCGCGCGCCGAATGCGACGAAGCGCACAGTCCACGGACCAGAATGCACGGTGGCGTGACAGGCTGCGCCGCGTTCATGCACGCCGAATAGCTATCCCGAACGCCCGGATTGCACTAAAATCGTGCGCTTTTTGCCCCGGTATCGCCCGGTGGAGGAAGCAATGAACCTGATTCTCTTATTGATGGCCTTCTGTGTCGGCATGGCCATGTCGGTCCAGGCAGCCGTGAATACCCAGCTGGCCGCCTCGATCGGCGCCAATTCCGTGGTCGCCGCCCTGGTGTCCTTCGGCTGCGGCACCATCGTGCTGGCCGGGGTGGCGATCTCGCGCGGCGGGCTGGGGCCGAGCTTCGCGGCCCTGGCCGGCCAGCCGGCCTGGAAGTTCGCCGGCGGTTTCCTGGGTGCGGCCTTCGTGTTCGGCACGGTGTTCCTGGCGCCGCGCATCGGCCTGCTGAGCCTGATCGTGCTGGTGATCGCCGGCCAGTTGCTGACCTCGATGGCGATCGACCATTTCGGCCTCGTCAACATGGCAGTGCGCAAGGTGTCCAACGTCAGGGTCCTGGGGGCCTGCGTGGTGGCCCTGGGGGTGGCGATTACCCTGTTCGGCGACCGGATCGTTGCAAGCTTGTCACGCTGAGCAATTTTCTTTCACTTTTGCAATCTTTCGGCGAGGCATGGTTTTATAATGACCGGCACTATTCACCCTTTCACCGTGCCGGCCAGATGGAACATCACCAGTCCTCGCAGATCCCCACCCTGTCCTACATCGAGAACGAAGACCACCCGGTATTCGGGACCCTGGTCGAGCAGATCCTGCACCTGCTGAATTCGCGGCTGGTGTTCTCGGACATCATCATCCACCAGAACAGCCCCTTGATGCTGCGCCAGCCCAAGGGCCTGGTGGCGGTGACGGATTCGCCGATCACCAAGGAAGAGCTGGAAGAATTCTTCGACGTCATCGAGCCGAACTGGGCCGAGCGCATCGCGCTGCGCGCCTTCGACCGCTCGATCGACCTGCACACGGCGCGCATCCGCGCCAACTGCTTCAGCTTCCAGGGCAAGAAGCGCCTGGGCTGCGTGATCCGCCGCTTCCCGAAGGAGCCGCTGGCGCTGTCCGAGCTGGGCCTGTGGAAGGACGAGCAGGAATTCGCGCGCCTGACCAGCGGCCTGGTACTGATCATCGGCGATACCTGCCAGGGCAAGTCGACCACGATCGCCTCGATGATCGACGAGATCAACAAGCAGCGCTCGGGCCACATCATCACCATCGAAGACCCGGTCGAGACCCTGATCCCGCAGCGCAAGTGCATCGTCACCCAGCGCGAAGTGGGTGTCGACGGCGACGTCGAAAGCTACTACCTGGGTGCGCTGGACGCGCTGCGCGAGCGCCCGGACGTGATCGTGATCGGCGAGATCCGCGACGCCGAGACCGCGCAGGAAGCGCTGGCGCTGGCCGAATCCGGCCCGCTGGTGCTGGCCACGCTGCACGCGCGCTCCACCGAACTGGGCCTGCAGAAGATGCTGCGCCTGCTCGGCAATTCGGAAGCCCAGTCCCAGGCCCTGGCGCACGCGCTGCGCGGCGTGCTGTGCCAGGCGCTGCTGCCCTCGGTCGAAGGCAACCGCTACCACCTCGCCACCGAATGCCTGACACCCAGCAGCACCGTGATGCGCATGCTGGAATCGGGCGACGTGGGCGCCATCCGCGCCCACATGAATGCGGGCCGCGATCCGGGCTGCCACACCATGAACGCTTCGCTCGAAGGGCTGCTGGCGGCGCACAAGGTGCGGGTGGACGATGCGCGCAATGCCACCACCGACCGGGTGGGCTTCGCCGACATGGTCTGAGCCGCCCCGGCGCGGGCATTCGCCCGGCGCCCGCTTCAATGGTGGTAACGGTATTCCTGCGTCAGGCCGCCGTATCCATAGGCGTCCGCGCGCGCATCGATCACGTGGACGTAGCTTTCCTCGTGCAGCTCCCCCAGCAGCCGTTCGAAGCCGGCGTACACCTCGCGGATGTAGGCCGCTTTCTCATCCTTCGTATTGGTTTCGTCGGTGACCCGGATGTCGAGGTAGAAGCTGCTCCTGCCGTGTTCCGTCAGCGGCTTGCCGGCCACCAGCCAGCACGCCGGGTCGACGTAGTCGATCACGATCGCGGTCAGTTCCGGCTTCTTTTTGAGGATGCGCGAGGTCAGGTCGAGCAGCAGGTCGGCGATGGCGCGGGTGCGGGTGGCGTCCGGGCGGCCGGACACTTTCACGGTGAGGATGGGCATGGCGTTCTCCTTGGTTGGTGTCCGCCTACCGTAGGCGCATTGCTGGCGCCGCGCCAATCACGAATGCGCGGCTGCCATCAGCATTCCTGATGCCCCGCAGGCAAAGGTGATTGGACGTGCCCGCAAGCCCCGCCGTACAGTGCCGGCTCGATCTTATCAAGGAGGAGAGCATGGCATATACCGTCAACATCGTGAACGCCTTCACGGATGGCCAGCAGGGCGGCAACCCGGCCGGCGTGGTGCTGGACGCCGACGGCCTGGCGGCGGAGGAAAAGTTGCGTATCGCTAGCCTGGTCGGCCTGTCGGAAACCGCCTTCGTCTCGCGCTCGCAGGTGGCCGGCATCAAGCTGGAATTCTTCACGCCCAGCCGCCAGATCGCGCATTGCGGCCACGCGACGATCGCCACCTTTGCACTACTGGCGCAGCGCGGCCTGGTCGCGGGCCCGGAATCCTCGAAGGAGACCATCGACGGCACCCGCCGCATCGTACTGCGCGACGGCGCGGCCTTCATGGAGCAGCTGGCGCCAAGCTATGTCGATGCGCCGGAATTCCCATCCGGCGTGAGCGTCGGCCGCATCCTGGCCAGCCTGGGACTGCGACCGGATGAGGTCGCCGCGCGGCCCTGCGTGGTCGGCACCGGCAACCGTTTCGTGCTGGTCCACCTGCGCTTGGAAGAGCTGCTGGCCGGCCTGGCGCCGCACATGGGAGAGATTGCCGCCGTCAGCGCCGTCTTCGGCGCGATCGGCTACTACGTGTTCGCCACGACGGACGGGGAGTTCGATGCCACCACCCGCATGTTTGCGCCGCACTACGGCATCGACGAGGAGGCGGCGACGGGCATGGCGGCCGGACCGCTGGCCTGCTATCTGTACGACCGGGCGGGAATCAAGCGCTCCACGCTACTGATCCGGCAGGGCGCCTTCATGCCGGTGCCTTCGCCCTCGCGCATCACGGTCGAGCTGCAGCTGGCGCAGGGGCGGATCACCGGCCTGTACGCGGGTGGCAGCGCGCGGCTGGCCAGCACGGTGACGGTCATGTGACGGGGTCTTGCCAGGCGCGCCGGATGGCCCGCTGCGCCACCCGCAGCAGGCCGGGCTTGGCGGGCGACTGTGCGCTGACGAAGTACATGCCGGCTTCCACCGCAACGCCGTCGAGCGCGCATACGTCGCCTTTCGGGTAGGCCTCGAGCATGTCGCGGCGCACCAGCGACAGGCCGGCTTCCTGCCCCACCAGTTCCAGCAGCAGCTTCTCGTCGTCGGTGCGCAGCGCCGGCGCGAAGCTGCGCTCCTGGCCGGCGAACAGCGCCGTGGTCAGCTTGTGGAAGGAGCAGTCGTCGGAGGTGCCGATCCAGGGCAGGGCGAGGGCGGCTTCCAGGCCGCCGGCTTCGATCCGTTCGCGCCAGGCGGCCGGGTAGCCGATCACGAATTCGACTGGCATCAGGTGCATGGCGTCGACCGCCAGGCCTTCCAGCCTGCCTTCGACGAAACCGGCGTCGAACACCCCGTCCTCGATGTTGTTCAAGACCGCCCCCGAGGTCGCCTGCACCAGCGAGATCGCGACCTGTGGCGCCGCTTCGCGCAGGTGGCGCAGGAAGGCGGGCAGGCGGAGAAAAGCCGGGTCGTTTACGGTGCCGATCACCAGTTCCCCGGCGATCTCGCCGTTGAGGGTGTTGGCCTCGTCGCGGATCGCCTCGACCGCGTGCAGGGCGCGCTTGGCGTGGCCGAACACCGCTTCGCCCGCCGCGGTGAGGCTCATGCCTTTGGCGTGACGGTCGAACAGGCGCACCCGCAATTCCTCTTCGAGCTGCTTGACGTGGGCGCTGATGGCCGGCTGGCTCAGGTGCAGCAGCTCGGCCGCGCGCGCGACGGTGCCGCAGCGGGCGATCGTGACCAATGACTTCAGCTGGTGGATATCCATGGTGGTGCGTTCCGTGTTCGATGTGCCGGCCGCCAGATTCTACACAGGCTGCCCGCATTTTTCCGGCCCTCAGCAATCCTGAGCGCAGGCGGGTAAAAGTGATTGGACCGCGGTGCGGCGGCTTCGTACAGTGCGCTTCTCGTCACCAAGGAAGCAAGATGGCACTCAAACACCTGTTACTCGGCATCCTCGTCACCGCGATCTGGGGCGCCAATTTCTCGGTCATCCGGCTCGGCCTGGCCGACGTCGACCCCTTCGTCCTGGCATGCGCGCGTTTCGCCCTGAGCGCGTTTCCGCTGATCCTGCTGGTGCCGCGTCCCAGGACGCCGCTGTGCTACGTGGCCGGCTACGGCGCGCTGTTCGGCGGCGGGCTGTGGGGGCTGGTCAACCTGGGCATCCATGCGGGCGTGCCGGCCGGGCTGGCTTCGCTGCTGCTGCAAGTGAGCGCCTTCTTCACGATCGGCCTCGCCAGCCTGGTACTGGGCGAACGCATCGGCCGGCAGCAATGGCTCGGCATGGGCGTGGCCGGCCTCGGCCTGGCGCTGATCCTGGTGACCGGCGAGGGCGGCGCGAGCATCGGCGGCATGCTGCTGATCCTGGCGGCGGCCTTTGCCTGGAGCGTCTGCAACGTGATCGTGCGCCGGGCCAGGCCGGCCGACATGTTCGCCTTCCTGGTATGGGGCTGCGCCTTCGCCACCGCAGCGCTGGTCGTGCTGACCCTGTGCGCCAAGGGCACGGCGCCGTTTACCCGCCTGGGCTCGGCGCTGAGTGCGACGGCGATGTTCTCGATCGGCTTCCAGGCCTGGGTGACGACCCTGTTCGGCTACTGGGTCTGGAACTCGCTGATGAAGCGGTATCCGGTCAGCCAGGTCGCGCCGCTGTCGCTGATGGTTCCTGTGGCCGGCCTGCTGACCTCCTGGCTGGTCTACGGCGAGACGATCGGCCCCGTCAAGCTGCTGGCCACGCTGTGCATCCTGTCCGGTATTGCGGTGATGTTCCTTGGCGCGCGCCTGGTGTTCTGGCGCCGTGCGCAAGCCGGCTGCGCGCGCTAGCCGCAGCCTGGCGGGCTTCATTTCGGGCCGAAGCCGAGCAATTTGCCATCCTTGTCGACGTCGAAACCCCAGGTTTGTGCACGCTTGCCGTGGCGCGCCCGGTAGATGCGGCGCATGCCGCCATCCTTCGGGCTTTCGGCCAGCAGCACGAACTCGTCGACCGCCGCCAGGGAGCGCACGAAGGGTAGCAGGAAGTCCTTGAACGCCGGGACGAAGTCCTTGCGCGCCCGCTCGCTGAAATGCTCCTCGCCGACCTTGCCGGCGGCGGCTTCCGCAAGGGTCCTGCGCAGCAGGGCGCTGAGCTCGGGGCGGCTGTCGGCGATCCCCGCCGGCATCACGACCGGCGGCGGCGGGTAGAACAGTTCGGACACCCCCTGCGCGAGATAGGGATAGAGCTTCTTCCCATTGGTCAGCACGACAAAGCTGGCGCGCTCCCTGGGGAAGTGCAGGATGTCCGACAGGGCTGGTCCGCCGGAGTGGCCGACCGCCGTCCTGCCGTTCACGTCGCGCACCGTCCAGCCCAGCGCGAAGCCGTTCGCCTCGCCGTTGCCCAGCCGGGACGGCGTCCACATGGCCTCGAGGCTCGGCCGGCGTAAAAAGCTGCCCTTGTCGAGCGCGACCGCCACCTTCGCCAGGTCCTGCGCCGATGCCAGCAGGCCGCCGGCGACGTAGCCGAGCGGGCTGAAATGGAAGCGGAATTCCCGGTGGCGGCCCTCGCTCCAGTCGTACACGCCGGCGCGCTTCGGCACGAGGTCCAGGCTGCGCATGTCCGGGTCGCCGCTGCTGTAGTCGAAATCGGCGCGCAGTCCGAGCGGGCCCGTGACATAGTGTTTCAGGGCCTGGGGGTAGGGCATGCCGGCGGCGCTCTCGATCGCCCTGGCCAGGACCGTGTATCCGGCGATCCCGTAGCTGGCCGACGCGCCCGGCGCGTGCGCGAGGGGCAGGGCGGCGGCCGCCGCGACGTAGTCGTCGAGCGTGGCGTTCGGGTCCACCTTGACCTGATCGGGAATGCCCGCGGAATGGTCCGCCAGCTGGCGCAGCGTGATCGGGCGGCACGCCTGCGGGGCATTCGGCAGGTATTTGGCGACGCTGTCGTCCAGCGACAGCCGGCCCGCCTCCTGCAGGCGCATCAGCAGCAGGCCGGTGAACGGCTTGGTGGACGAGGCCAGCTGGAAGGCGGTGTCCGGCGTGACCTTTTGCTGCCACTCCAGGTTGGCCAGGCCGTAGGTCCCGAGCTTGACGATCTTGCCGTCGCGGACGATCGCCACCGCGGCGCCCGGCACATGGTTGAGCGCCATCTGCCTGCGCATGTAGTCGTCGACCCGGTCGGCATGGGAAGGGGCCGCGATCGCAAGGAGGATGGCGGCGAGGAAGGGGTACAGGAGGGAGTGCACGCGCAGGGAGGTGTCCATGAGGCCTGATCTTAGGCCTAATCCCCGCCCCGCGAAAGATGTTGGCCCCGCTTACCCCACGCAGGGGGGAAGCGGGGCCGGCGCTGAGTGAATCAGCCGGCGCTTCCGACCAGCGGGACCACACCGAAGACCAGGGCCGCCGCCAGCATCACCAGGGAGGCCGTGATCGACCAGATCAGCGTGAAGCGCTGGTGGTCGCCAAACTCGATTTTCGCCATGCCGACCAGCAGGTAGGTCGAAGCCACCAATGGGCTGAGCAGGTGGACCGGCTGGCCGATCAGCGAGGCACGGCCGATCTCCGCGGCGCTGATGCCGTACACCGCGGCGGCCTTGGCGAGGATCGGCACGATGCCGAAGTAGAAGGCGTCGTTCGAGATGAAGAAGGTGAACGGGATGCTCAGCAGGCCGGTCACGACCGCGAGATAGGGCCCCATCCATTCCGGCACGGCGGCGATGACGCTGAGGGCGATCGCATCGACCAGCTTGGTGCCTTGCAGGATGCCGACGAAAATGCCGGCGGCGAAGATCAGCGACACCACCGGCAGCACGTTGACCGCATGGTGGGCGAGGCGCTCCTTCTGCTCTTCCAGCCCGGGGTAGTTGACCATGATCGCGATCGCGAAGAAGATCATGAACAGCACCGGCAGCGGCAGGGCGCCCATCACCAGCAGTGCCAGCAGGGTGAGCGTGAGCAGGGCGTTCACCCAGATCAGCTTGGGGCGTGCAATGGCCGGATCGGAGACGGCGACATCCGGTTCCATGTCGCCGCCATCGGTGCAAACGCTGGCGCCGGCGTGGCCGCTCACGGCCGCATGCGCGATCCACTGGCCGGTGGTCCCGTCCATCGCGCCGGCGGCGGCCATCCCGGCGCGGGCGGGCTGCAGCACGCTGACGTTCGAGGCCTGTTTGATGCTCGCCTGCGCAGCCAGCTGCACCATGCCGATGCGCTTGCGTTCCTTCTTGCCCAGCACGTAGGCGACGAACAGCACCCAGGCGACACCGGCCAGCATCGGCAGCACCATCGGCACGAAGATGTCGTGCACGTCCACGCCGAGTGCGCTGGCGGCGCGCGCCGTCGGTCCGCCCCAGGGCAGGATGTTGAAGACGCCGCCGGCCAGCATGATGACGCAGGCCAGCACCAGCTGGCTCATGCCGAGGCGCCGGTACAGGGGCAGCATGGCCGCGACCGTGATCATGTAGGTGGTGGCGCCGTCGCCGTCGAGCGAGACCAGCATCGCCAGCGCCGCCGTGCCGACCACGATCTTGACCGGGTCGCCGCGCACCACTTTCACGATGCGCCGGATGACCGGGTCGAACAGGCCGGCATCGATCATGACGCCGAAGTAGAGGATCGCGAACATCAGCATGACGCCGGTCGGCGCCAGGTTCTTGATCCCGGTGAGCATCATGGGCCCGAGCTCCGGGCCGAAGCCGCCGATCAGCCCGAAGGCGATCGGCACCACGATCAGCGCGACCATGGCGGGCAGGCGCTTGGTCATGATCAGGAACATGAAAACGATGATCATCGAGTAAGCCAGGATGGTCAGCATGAAATTCTCCTCACGGGTGTCTCCGCATCTTGTCGTTATGTGCCGCCTGAATGACAGCCATGCGCCAACTATATGCGGCGTGGGCTTTCAGTTAGCTTTCAGGACGCGGGCGCATGCGGGTGGAGACCAGCGGGAAACCGTACATTGACATTGAGGCCGCGGCCGTCCTCGCCCGGGCCCAGCGCCAGGACGGCGCCGTGCATGGCGGCGATGTCGCGCACGATGGCCAGTCCCAGGCCGGTGCCGCCGGGATTGGCTTCGAGCGTCGCCTGGGCGCGATAGAAAGGGGTGAATACCTTGTCGTGTTCCTCCGGCGGGATGCCGGGACCGCTGTCGAGCACTTCCAGCAGGACCCCGTCCGCGCGCCGTCCGACGCGCAGCTGCACCTTGCCGCCCGCCGGGGTGTAGCGGATCGCGTTGTCGGCCAGGTTGGCCACCAGTTCGTGCAGCAGCAGGGCGTCGCCCGTCACCGTCGTATCCTCGCCGTCGACGACGTCCAGCGCCAGGTCGATCCCTTTCTGCACCGCGCCCAGGGCCAGCTCGAGGCCCACCTGGCCCGCCACGGCCGACAGCGGGACCGGATTGGCGGCCAGCCGCCCGCCGCCATGCTCGATGCGCGCCAGCGTCAGCAGCCGGTTGGCCAGGTGGATGGCGGAATCGGTGGTGCCGGCGACCGAGCGCACGATCTCGCGCATGGCGGCCGGATCGTCCTCGCGCAGGGCCAGCTCGGCCTGGGTCTTGAGCACGGCCAGCGGGGTGCGCAGCTGGTGCGAGGCGTCGGCGATGAAGCGGCGCTGGCTGGCAACCAGGTCCTGCATGCGCGTCATGGCGCCGTTCATGGCCAGTACCAGCGGCCGCACTTCCTTGTGCACCAGGTCGGGGTCGACGTCGGAGAGGTCGGACAGGGCGCGCGTCTCGACCTCGTGCTTCAGGTCCATCAGGGGCCGCAACACCAGGCGCACGGCGAACCACACCAGGGTCGCCACCGCCAGCACCAGCAAGGCCTGGCGCAGCAGGGTGTTCAGCAGGATGCGGCGCGACAGGGCGCGGCGCGCATCCAGGGTCTCGCCGACCTGGATCAGGGCGATGCCGCGCATGCTGTCGTCGAACACCGGCTGCAGCAGGGCCGCGATGCGCACCGGCTCGCCGTTGTACTGCGCATGGTAGAAGCGCACCAGGGCCGGATACAGGTCCGAGCGCGGCACGTCCTTCGGCACCGCCGGCAGGTCGCCGAAGCCGGATACGGTCTCGCCGCGCAGCCCCGTCACCTTGTAGTAGATGCGGCCCAGGGTGTCGGTCTCGAAGCTGTCCAGGGCCACGTAGGGCACGTCGGCCACCACCTTGCCGTCGCGGACCGAGACCCGCTCGGCCAGCGCGCGCGTCGACGCCAGCAGCGAGCGGTCGTAGGCGATGTCGGCGGCTTCCAGCGCATCGCCGTACAGCGACACCGCGTTCAGCCCGACCAGCACGACCAGGGGCAGGATCAGCCAGCGCAGCAGCTGGTTGCGCAGGCTGCCGCGCGGCTTGGCGGCCTTCAGTGCCATGGCGGGACCAGGCTCAAGACTGGCGTTCCTGCAGCAGGTAGCCGATGCCGCGCAGGGTGACGATGGCGGCATTGCCCTCGGGCTGGCGCTCGAGCTTCTTGCGGATGCGGTGGATGTAGAGTTCGATGGCGTCGAGGTTGGCGTCGTCGACCAGCGCGAACACTTCGTCGAACAGCTTTTCCTTCGACAGTGCGCGCCCCGGGCGTGCGATCAGCGCTTCCAGCACCGCATGCTCGCGCGGCGTCAGGGCCAGCGCCTCGCCGCAGTAGTGGAACATGCGCGTGACCGTGTCGAAGCTGAGCTGGCCGCAGCGCTGCACCAGGGCCTCGTTGCCGCCGCTGCGCCGGCGCAGCAGCGCCTTCACGCGCGCCTCGAGTTCGGCCAGCTCGAAAGGCTTGGCCAGGTAATCGTCGGCGCCCAGGTTCAGTCCTTGCACCTTTTCTTCCAGGCCGCCGCGCGCGGTCAGGATCAGCACCGGCGTGCCGCCGCGCGTGCCGCCCCGGGCGCGCAGGCGGCGCAGCACGTCCAGGCCGTCCATGCGGGGCAGGGTCAGGTCCAGGATCACCAGCGCATAGTCCTGGGTATGGAGCAGGGCATCGGCGTCGGCGCCGGTCGCCGCGCACTCGACGGTGAGCCTGGCGTCGCGCAGCGCCTTGGCTACCCAGTGCGACAGTTCGGCGTGGTCTTCGACTAGCAGGATTCTCATCGCGCCAGTGTAAGCCCAAACCCGGCGCCGCGAAAAGGCCGAACGCGACGGGTTTTTTTTTGCGGCCGGTTGAAAGCTGATTGAAAGCTTGGCCCGTTTACAGTGGGCCAAAACAAGGTCGTATACAAGATCAACGGAGACAAGATGAAGCAGTCGGCCCTCGCGCTCGCCGTCCCGGCAGCGCTTTCCCTTTCGAATTTCCTCTTTGAGCGGAGCGCGACGCTGCGGGCTATCATGGGTGCATGAAGATGCTGCGCACCCTGTCGTCCTTGCTGCTGCCGGCCTGGCTGGCGCTGGCCGGCTTTGCCGTCGCCGCCGGACAGCCCCCCGAAGCCGAATGCCTGGTGCCGTCCAAGCCGGGCGGCGCGATGCACGTGACCTGCAAGCTGGCGCAGCTCGGCCTGCGCGACCAGCCCGGCGTGCCGCGGCTGAAACTCAGCTACATGCCGGGCGGCGTCGGCGCGGTTGCGTGGCATACCCTGGGCTCGCAGCGCCGCGCCGAGCCGAACACCCTGGTCGCGTTTTCCGGCGGCTCGGTTCTCAACCTCGCACGTGGCAAATTCGGCAAGGCCAGCGCCGACGACGTGCGCTGGGTGGCGGCCTTCGGGACGGACTACGGCATGGTCGCCGTTCCCGCCGGCTCGCCTTACAAGACCCTGGGCGAGCTGCTGCAGGCCCTGCGGCGCGACCCCCGCCGGGTCTTGGTGGGCATGTCGGGCACCATCGGCAGCCAGGATTGGATGAAGATGGCGTTATTGGTCAGCAAGGCCGGCGTCGACCCGCGCAAGATGCGTTTCGTCGCGCTGGAAGGCGGCGGCGAGCAGTTCGTTGCGATGCAGGCCGGGCACGTACAGGCGATTTCGGGCGACGCGTCGGAAGCCCTGCTGTACGAGGGCCGCGGCACGATGCGGGTGCTGGCGGTGCTGTCGGAGCATCGGCTGCCCGGGCCGCTGGCCAAGGTGCCGACGGCGCGCGAGCAGGGCTATGACGTGGTGTGGCCGGTGATTCGCGGGGTGTGGATGGGACCGGGGGTGAGCGATGCGGACTACCGGCGCTGGGTTGATGCGTTTGCCGGCATGGAAGCGAATCCCGAGTTCGCCCGCATGCGGGCGGAAGCGGGGCTGTATCCGTTTTCGCGGACCGGCGAGGCATTGACGCAGTACATCAGGGAGTCGATTGCCGATTACAACCGACGGGCCGCGCAGTTCAAGCTGGTGCGCGAGCGCTAGGCTGCCGATCGAGACTGCTCGAGCAGCCGTGACTGCAGCGCCAGAACAGGCATCGGGCGCCCCAGCAAATATCCTTGCGCGTATTCACAACCAGCCTGGCGCAGCCACTCCAGTTGCGCGCCATTCTCTACCCCTTCCGCCACCACGGTCAGGCCGAAGTCATGTGCCAGGCCGATGACGGCACTCACCAGCCTTTGGCCCGCCTCGGGGAGTGGTCGCACGAAACTGCGGTCTACCTTGAGGCTGTTGATCGGAAAGGACTGCAGGTAGGACAGCGAAGAATAGCCGGTGCCGAAGTCATCCATCGAAAGACGGACACCCATCGCGCGCATCGCGTGCATGAAGGTGATGGCGGCGCCGCGATCCTGCATCACCATGCTCTCGGTCAGCTCCAGTTCGAGCGAGGTCGGAGGAAGGCCGGTGCGCTCCAGGATCCGCTCCACCTTGCTTGCGAAATTGCATTCCCGGAACTGGCGCGCCGAGACGTTCACCGCCACGTGCAGCGGGCAGTCGACTTTTTTCCGCAGGGCCACGACGTCGGCGCAGGCGCGTTCCAGGACCCATTCGCCGATCTCGACGATCAACCCTGATTCCTCGGCGATAGGGATGAATTCGTCCGGCGGGACGAAGCCATGCTCGGGGTGCATCCAGCGCAGCAGCGCTTCCACGCCGATGATCTGTCTGCTTGCGCAGTCGAACTGGGGCTGGTAAAACACGGCCAGTCCCTCGTCCTTCAAGGCGCGCTGCAGGTCGCGCTCCAGTTGGGCGCGGCGCTGGGTGCTATGCATCATGGCAGACTGAAATTCGCTGACGCGGTTGCGCCCACTTTCCTTGGCATGGTACAGGGCGGCATCAGCGTTACGCATGAATTCTTCCGCGCTCGCTGCATCGTCCGGAAACAGGCAGGTACCGATGCTGGCTGTCACGGTCGCCTCCATGGCGTCCAGCTGGACCGGCCGGCGCAAGCAGTCCTTGAACGCGGCCGCGATGTCGGCCAGTTGGGCGTGCGACGCAAGCGGCCGGGCGATGACGATGAATTCGTCGCCGCCGAAGCGGCAGACCAGGTCGCCATCGCGCGCCGCCACGCGCAGACGGGCGCTGACCTGGCACAGCAGCTGGTCGCCGGCGGCGTGGCCGGCACTGTCGTTGATCAGCTTGAAGTTGTCGAGGTCGATCAGCATCAGGCCCACGCGCTCGCCGCGCGCCCGGGCATGCAGCAGGGCTGCGTCGAGCTCTTCCTGCCCTCGTCGCCGGTTGGGCAGGCCGGTCACCGGATCGGTATAGGCGAGATAGGCAAGTTCGGCTTCGGCGCGCGCGACGCGCTGGCGGCTGCGGCGCGACAACAGGGTACTGGCCAGCAGGGCACCGACCGAGGACAGGCCGAACAGGGCCGCATGGTTGCGCAGCGCGGTCGCAATGGCGCCGGTGTCGGCGCGCAGCAGCACGCTGCCGACGGTGCGGTCGCGGTGGACAATCGGGCGTCGGATCGTGGCCGTGCCTTGCCATCCGGGCACCAGCCGCGCCAGCGCGCCGGATGCCAGCGGGCTGCGACGGAAGGCGGCAAACTCGCGTCCGGACTCATCGTGTACGACCGCCTCGACCAGGAGTGGGTCAGCCAGGAATGCATGCAGGACATCGTTGGCATCCTCGCGGTCGCCGAACATCAAGGGCGCGGAGATATTCTCCCCGAGCACCTTGGCGTGGATCTCGAGGTCCGCTTGCAGGCCCTGGCGCAAGGTGACGAACTGATACGACAACAGCAGCCCGCCGAGAACGATGAAGCCGACCACGGCGGCGAGCAACTGTCCGGTGCCGAGCATGCGCGCGATGCCGGGCACGCGGGGGATGAATGCATTGTTCATAGCACGTTCCTGGCGAGCCGCAACAGTTTGGAACTCATCCGCAGGCCGGCACGTTCCGTCTCGTGCGTATCGATGTCGAAACGCAGCTGCTCGTCGTCGTCGACCAGCGTGATCGCGGAGGGCGAGGCGCCTGGACGCGCGCCGTCGCGCACCACCAGCACGCCAGGGCCGGCCTGGGTCTCGGCGGTACGTCCGAGCACCAGGATGTCGCAGCCCAGGCCGCCTTGACGTCCGGTGGCGTCCGTCAGGCGCCAGGCGCGCCCGCCGACCTGGCGTCCGTTGTAGGCCTGCAGCGCCTGCCACAGCACGCCGGCGCGCTCGGCGCACACCTCCAGCGGAAGGCGGGCGCGCTCGCCGGGCCAGGCGGTGAACTGGGCAAAGTTGTAGATGTAGGCGGCCTTCAGTTCGACATCGCGCACCTCGGCGCGGCAGGGAAGGACGGCTAGCAGGAGGCTGCCGAATGTCGTGCCGGCGAGGCGGGCGGAGCGGGACAGCATGTCAGAACCTGTAGGCCAGTTTGGCGACGGCCGTACGACGCTGGCGCTGCAGCGCCTCCTGGGCGAACGCCGGCCCGGCGGGATCGGCATAGCGCCGGTCGGCCAGGTTGTACACACTCAGGGACAGGTCCGCGCCCGGCACCATGCGCGTGCTCGACAGCGTCAGGCTGGCCACGCAATGGCCACCGACACGGCTGTGTTCCGTAAGACGGGACGACATGCAGCGCAGCTCGCCGCCCAGCCAGGCACGGGTGGCGAACAGGGGCAGGTCGACGTCGAGCTTTGCCAACTGGCGCGGCGACGCCTTCAGCGCCTGGCCGTCGCCGTCGGTGGCGCGCTGCCAGGTATAGCTGGCGCGGACCCGTGCCATGCTGGCATACACCTGCTCGACCGAGGCTTCCAGGCCGTTCGCCTGGGCGCGGTCGACATTGCGGAACACCAGCAGGCCGCTGTCGGGATCTTCCTGCTGCGAGATCAGGTCGTGCGTGTGGTAGGTGAACAGTGACAGGCGCGCGAGGCAGCTGGCGCCGAAGGCCTGCTCCAGCACCGCCTCGGTGGTGGCGATGCGCTCGGGCGCCAGGCCGGGATTGGCCAGCTGGCCCCCTTCACCCTGGACCTGGTAGTACATCTCGTAGGCGTTCGGCACCCGGAAGGCCTTGCCGTAGATCAGTTTCGCGGTGCCGCCCTGCGGCGTGCGGTAGACCAGGGCGGCACGCGGGTTGTTGCTGCGGGCGCCGGTGCTGTGGTGGTCATGACGCATGCTGAGGTTGAGCAGCACTTGCGGGCCCAGGCGCCACTCGTCCTCGACGAACACCGCGCGCCGGTTGGCCGAGCGGCGGTCGTCCAGCAGGCTCAGGTAGGGAGAGGTGTCGAAGTTGAACTGGTCGCGCCGCGCATCGCGCTGGATCTCGGCCCCGAGCAGGATCTGGTGACCGGCGACGCGGGTGAGGGTGGCGTGCAGATTCAGCCCGTACCAGCGCGCACGGCTGCCATCGACGTTCGGGGCCGGACGGTCCTGGGCGTCGGGATAATGATAGTAGCCGAGGTAGTCCGCCCGTCCCCAGAGTGCCTGGGCCGACAAGGCCAGGCCTGGCGCAAGGATGCGCTCAAAGCCGAGCTGGGCCACACCTTGGGCGTCGATCGTCCGGTTCGGGGCATCGGGTATGGCAGCGTAGGACCCGGTAGCCAGGCCCTTGGTCCGGCGGACATGGTTGGCGGACAGCGTAAACCCGCCATAGCTTGCCTTGATCAGGAACTGGCGGGCCTGCTCGCCATCGCGCCCCCGTACCGCTTCGCCGCCGAGTGCGGGGAAGCGCAGCGTTTCGCCGTCGCCGGTGAGCACCGTGGCCGCCATCAGGAGGTCGGCGCCCTGCTGGCCGTGCCAGCCGTAGCTGGCGCGCAGGCGCCTCTCGCCGCGGCTGCCCAGCGCCGCGGCAGCGCGCGGACCGGCCAGCGCATAGCCGTCGCGCGTGACGACGTTGATCACGCCAAACAGCGCACTCGATCCGTACATGGCCGAGCCGGCGCCAGGAATGAACTCGATTTGCTGCACCATGTCCATGTCGACCAGTCCTTCGTTGCCGAGCATGGCCTGGTCATAGGTCGAATCGTTGGTGCGTATTCCGTCGACCATCAACACGAAGCGGCTGTTGTAGTCGCCGGGCCGCAGGAATCCGCGCGCGCCGAGGTAGGTGTAGTTGCGATCGTCCGTGACATACAGGCCGGGCAAGCTGGCCAGGGCATCGCCCAGGGTGCGCCAGCCGTGCAGGCGAATGTCGGATGCGCTCAGTACACTCGCGGCGGCGGGCGCTTCGGCCACCAGTTGCTCGAACTTGGAAGCAGCCTTCACCATCTTCATTCCCATCAGCTCTTCCAGCGGGACCCGAGCCAGCTCCGGCGGCGCAGCAAGGGCCTGGCAGGAGGCGCACGCCAGCCAGGCAGTTGCCAGCTGGGTCAGCAGTCGCACATTGCTTGGGCAGGTGGCTGGGAAGCGTCGGCGCATGGAGTGAAGGTGCTCGATTCAGGCGGGTCTGTGACAATTCGTGATATTTCTTTTTATATACGAATAATAACCTAAAGAAATACAACGTCAGACGATGGGCATTGATTGTGTAAACACAAAACAACACTTCTCCGACCTGCCTCTCTGTGCCTTCAGTCCAGCGGTACGCTCCGATAGCGATTCACATCCGGCACCGACACCGGCGCCGCGGCGTTACCCCAGCTGGCCCGCACATAGGTCAGCACCGCGGCCACCTGCGCATCGTTCAGCTCATGGCTGTAGGGCGGCATACCATACGGCCGCGGATTGCCCGCGGTTCCCGGCGGGAAGCCGCCATTCAGCACGATCCGGATCGCATTCACGGCCGGCGTCAGCGTCACCGCCCGATTGCCGGACAGCGGCGGATAAGCCGGCGCCTTGCCCTTGCCGTCGGCCCCATGGCAATCCACGCAATACGATCCATACAGACGGCGGCCCTCGGCCAGTAGCGGCTCGCTGGCGCGCTCGCCGCTGTCCTGCGCCGGCGCCTCGGTCGACGGCAGCGATTTCAGATAGCTCGCCATCGCGCCCACGTCGGCCCGGTTCAGATGCTGCAGGCTGCGCGCTACCACTTCCGCCATCGGTCCGGTGGCCGAGCCGCGCGGAGAAACCCCGGTCTGCAGCAGCGCGACGATATGCTCCTGGTCCCAGTCCCCGAGTCCCGCTTCGCCGCTGGCCGTGAGCGATGGCGCATACCAGCCGATGGTGGGAATCAGGCCGCCCGACAGCGTGTCGCCGGTTGCACCGAGGCGGTTGCGCGTGCTGTGGCAGGCGCTGCAGTGGCCCAGCCCCTCGACCAGGTAGGCGCCGCGGTTCCATTCGGCGTCGCGCGCCGGCTGCGGCGTGAACACCGCAGGCTTGAAGTAGAGTAGGCGCCAGCCCGCCAGCAGGGCCTGCTGGTCATAGGGGAAGTCGAGTTCGTGCGGCTGGTTCCGCCGGCGCTGCGGCGCCAGGCTGCGCAAGTAGGCGTACAGGGCGTCCGAATCGGTGCGCGAGACCTTGGTGTAGTTCGTGTACGGGAAGGCGGGGTAGAGCAGGCGGCCGTCGCGCGACTTCCCGTTGTGCAGGGCGTTCCAGAAGTCGTCGGCGGACCACAGGCCGATGCCGGTTTCCCGGTCCGGCGTGAGGTTGGGGCCGACCAGGCGCCCGAAAGGCGTGTCGAGCGCGCGTCCGCCCGCATATTCCGGTCCGCCGCGCGCGGTATGGCAGGCCACGCAGTCGCCTGCGCGCGCGAGGTAGGCGCCGCGCGCGATGTTCTCCGGCGTCGCGGCCCAGGCGGCGGGCGAGGTCGATGCAACGAACTCCTCGCGCGGCCAGGCGATGGCCACGGTGGCGACGGCAACCGCCGCCAATGCCAATGCGATCTTCTTCATGGCTGCTCCGGGGCGCTGCCGCAGGCAAGGGGGAGGGGGCGTACGATCGCCGGCGCCGGACGCGGGTCGGCGGGGATCGGCTGGGCGGCGAGCCAGCTCGAGACGGCATTCACGTCCTCGAGCGACAGGCGCGCCGTGATCGCGGCCATGCAGTCGGGCGCATGGGCGCGGCGCGCCTTGTTGCGCCAGGCGCCGAACTGCGCGTTGACGTAGTCGCGCGGCAAGCCGAGCAGGCCGGGGATCGCGGGTTCGACGCCGGTCAGGCGCTGGCCGTGGCAGGCCACGCAGGCCGGGACCTTGCGCGCGCCGTCGCCGTTGAGTGCGAGCTGGCGGCCGCGCTCCAGCACCTGCGCCGACACGGTGGGTGCCTCGGCGCCATGGGCCGCAGGCGGCAGGGCCGCGAAATGGCCGGCGATCTCGCGCAGGTAGGGATCGGGCAGGTGGTCCACCAGGTAGGTCATGAGCGGATACTGGCGCCGGCCTTCGCGGAAGTTGAGCAGCTGGTTGTACAGGTAGCCGGCCGGCTTGCCCTGAAGGCGCGGGAAGTAGCTGTCGTTCACCGGATTGCCGCGCGCATCGACGCGCGCGTGGCAGGAGGTGCAGGCGACCAGGCGCTGGGCCAGGGTGTCCGGAACGGCTTGAGGCGCGGCGCACGACGCACCGGCGCAGAGCAGCAAGGCAGCGAACAGCTTACGTCGACTCATGAGTGAACCCGGCAGTAGCAATGCCGGGATGATAACGCGGATGGCGTCGAAACGGCTCGCGGCCTTGCTATACTCCCACCCCTTTGGACCGCCGGGGCGCAGGATGGGTGTCAGTTATACGGATGGGGTATTCAGGGACCGCAATCCCATCAAGCGCTGGCTGCAGCAGCAGCGCCTGCACAGCGCCATCGGCTTCGCCCGGAAGCCCCCCGGATCGGTGCGCTGCGTGCTGGATTTCGGCGCCGGCAGCGGTGAGCTGTGCAAGCACCTGGTCCTCGCCTACCCGAACGCCGTCATCATCTGCTACGAGCCATGCTCCGACCTGCTGGAAGAAGCGAGGATCGAGCTGAAAGGCCTGCCCCGGGTCGAATTCCATGCCTCCGTCGACACCATCCCCAAGGGGCAGGCCGACCTGCTGTTCTGCCTCGAGGTCTTCGAGCACATTCCGCTGTCGATGCGCGGGGCCTCGCTGGGTGAGGTGGCGGCCCTGCTGCAGGAAGACGGCGAAGCCGTGTTCGGCGTGCCGGTCGAAGTGGGCCTGCCGGCGCTGTACAAGGGCTTGTTCCGCATGAGCCGGCGCTATGGCGCCTTCGACGCGACGCCGAAGCACGTACTGATGGCGACCCTCGGCATGCCGCCGAAGGACCGTCCGGTCGGCATCCTGCCCCCTAGGGTCGAGGTGCACAACGAGCATATGGGTTTCGACCACCGCGTGTTCCGCAAGGCCCTGGGCGAACGCTTCGCGCTGAAGAAGGCGAGCGCCAGCCCCTTCCCGGCACTGGGAACGGCGGTCTGCCCGGAAGCTTATTTCGTGGTCAGGAAGCGAAGTTAGGATGCACGGCGGGCAGGAACGATAGCCTCGTCCGCCGGCGGATTGGCGCGCCAGTAGCGGTACAGGCGCAGGGCCACGTGGGCGTCGTCGGCCGCGTACAGCACCTGCTTTTCGCTCAGCTGGGGCAGGGCCCAGTTGGTGGTGGTGATGCGGCGCGATTTCTGCAGGCGGCGGCCGAAGAAGCGCGCCACCGCGGTCTTGGCGCCGAGCGTGTTGCGCTCGCCGCGCCGGCGCATGGCCGTTGCCAGGTCCAGCACATTGCGTGCCTCGATGCCGAGCTTGGTGCGCAGGCGTTTCAGATCGTCCCCGAGGCCGAAGCCGACCTTCAGGATGCTGTCCGATTCGAGCAGGGGCTTGAGTACTTCCAGCGCCGTCTGTGCGCTGGCCGCGCTGCCGATCTGGAACAGGTAAGCCAGGTCGTCGCTGGCAAGCTGCACCAGGTGCGGCCCGGTCGAGACTTCGCCCTTCGAGAAGGTGGGCTTGGATTCGGTGTCGAAGCCGATCACGTCGGCCTGCGACAGCGCCGCCAGCGCGGCGGCCGCATCGAGCGGCGTACGTACGATGCGCACGTCCGCCAGCCGGATTCCTTCGTACGCAGGCAGTTCGTCGATGTCGACGACGCTCGGCTCCACCATCAGTTGCGCGAGAACTTGGAGGCGAGCGCCTTCAGCTTTTCCTGGCGCTGGCGGTTCGCCTCTTCGGCCGCGGCGGCGTCGCGCTCGGCCTTCTTGCGCTCGGCTTCCTTCTTGAAGCGCTCCTGCAGCTGTTCCTTGGCGTGCTGGCGGTGGGTGTCGGTCACTTCGGCGCCCGGGGTGCCGTCGAGATCGTAGCGCACCTTGGCTTTTTCCATGGCGCGCAGGTAGCGCATCGAGCCGGTGTGGATGCCGAGGGCGGCGCGCATGGCCTTGCGGTTCAGGTCGGGCATGCGTGCCAGCAGTTGCTTGTCGATGCCGATCGCCAGCGGCAGGCAGTCGCGGAAGGCCGGGAATTCCTGCTGGAGCTGCTTGAGCAGGGCGCGTGCGGACGGCGCCGGGGTGGCGCCTGCCGGAGAGGCCGGAGCAGCTGCGGGAGCGGCGGATGGCGAATCCGGCGTCTCGGGAGTGGCAGGAGCGGTGGTGTCGACGGTCTCGGCAGCGGTATTGGTATTCATTGACTTCATTGTAAGAACGGGAATGCGAAGGATAGCACGGCGCCCGGACACCAGTGCGGGCCGTATTGTACTTGTTCCATTAATCTTTAGAATTACTTGACGGGCGTGGCGAATGGGCGGCAGGCGTGCGGGCGTGAAATCGTGTATGATCCGCCTCTTGCCTTGCGCGCGGCTTGCGCCGCCGCAGACATACCGGGAGATCGGCGAATCGCTTCATGTCATATTCAGGGTGGTGATATCCCATATGGGATATTTCAATTATCACCAATTCTTGCAATACGGCATAATATCGCCTTCCTTCTGTTCTTCCCTGAACATGAGATGCAAGCCCGTTTCACCTGACGGGCTTTTTTTCGTTCCGACATGCATACCGTGATTTTAAACATCGTCCATTTTTCCTTTGTCTGCCGCCATCCCATGGGGATCGCCGGCCGCCCTGGGGAAGACGTGCTTGAAGTCCGCGTGTCCGCCCTCAGGTAGGGCCGCTTCCGCCACCGATCCACACTGGACCCGCACGCGGGTTTCGCTGAGATTCCGCTGACATTGAACTTCGCAGGCGCGCTGCGCGCCTCGACTGGAGAGAGTTTTACTATGAAAAACACCGCCAAGACACTGACACTGACCGCCAAAAAAGCGCCCGCCAAGGCTACGGCACAGCTGGCAGTGCCGAAAACCGCGACCTCCTACTTCCTGGAAACGGAAGCGGCGGCCAAGGTGACGGTGGTGAAAACCCGTTCGCGCCTGGCGGTGGCCAAGGCCGCGCTGGAAGCCGACGGGGTGCCGGCCGGCCAGGAGGCAGCCGCCAATGAAGCGCTGCTGGACGCGCCGGCTGCAGAGCTGAGCGCGCCGGTGGCGGAAGCGCCCGTAGCGGCCGAAGCGCCGGTCGAGGCTGCGCCTGCGGCCGACCCGGCGCCTTTCGAGGACTACACCGCCGCCGTGCCGAACGTCGCGGCGGTCGTCGTGCGCAAGCGCGGCTCGAAGCTGGCCTCCCTGAAAGCCGCCGCGGCGGAAGCGCCGCAGGCCGAGGCTGCCGTGGCGGAAGCACCGGCAGCGCCAGTTGCCGCGGTCGTCCAGGCCGCCGCTGAAGATACGTCGGCCGCGCCGAAGGCCGTGCGCACCCGCACCCGCCGCACCGACGCCAGTGCCGCAGTTGGCAACCCTTCGGCACCCGCCACCGCCGTGGGCGCCGTCAGCGCCACCACCGATGCCGCCGCGCTGGCCAAGATCGACACCTCGGGCTACCTGCTGCCGCAGGTGAAGGTCCCGGGCCGCCGCGGCCGCAAGCCGAGCGAGTTCGTGCCGGAAAACGACGAAGTCGCGGCACTGAACGCGGTCGAGCGCGCCGAGATGAAGGTGGCCTCGAAGCTGCGCGAGCGCAAGGCCAAGGGCCTGGCGGGCATGCTCGGCGGCGAGAACGGCTTCTCGGAAACGGAACTGGAAAAGCGCCGCCAGCAGATCAAGAACCTGATCAACCTGGGCAAGGAGCGCGGCTACCTGACCCACGCCCAGATCAACGACCAGCTGCCGGAAAACATCGTCGATCCGGAAGCGATCGAAGGCATCATCGCGACCTTCAACGACATGGGCATCGCCATCTACGAGCGCGCCCCGGAAGCCGAAATGATGCTGCTGTCGGATAACGTGCCGACCGCCACCAGCGACGACGAAGTGGAAGCGGCCGCCGCCACCGCGCTGTCGACCGTCGATTCCGACTTCGGCCGTACCACCGACCCGGTCCGTATGTACATGCGCGAAATGGGCGCGGTGTCGCTGCTGACCCGCGAAGGCGAGATCGAGATCGCCAAGCGCATCGAAGAAGGCCTGAAGGACATGGTGCAGGCGATCTCGGCCTGCCCGACCACGATCTCGGAAATCATCGCGCTGTCGCACAAGATCGCCAGCGACGAGATGAAGATCGACGACGTGGTGGACGGCTTCGTCGACCTCAACGAATCGGCCCCGGCGCCGAGCAGCACCGCTGCCGCCTCGGACGACGAGGACGAAGAAGAGATCGAGGAAGAAGAGGAAGAAACCGACGGCGCGGTCGGCGGCGGCGCGGCCGGTTACTCGACCGAGCAGCTGGCCCAGCTGCGCAAGAGCGCGCTGGAGAAGTTCGCCCTGATCGAAAAGCAGTTCGACCGCATGGGCCACGCCTTCAAGACGGTCGGCTACGGATCAAGCGAGTACGAAGCGGCCCAGACCATCATCTCGAACGAGCTGCTGGGCATCCGCTTCACCGCCAAGATCGTGGAAAAGCTGTGCGACACCCTGCGCGGCCAGATGGACGAAGTGCGCGCCATCGAGCGCGCCGTCCTGGACATCTGCGTGAACCGCTGCGGGATGCCGCGCGCCCACTTCATCAAGGTCTTCCCGGGCAACGAGACCGACCTGCAATGGGGCGACCGCGAAGTCGACTGCGCTTATCCATATAGTGCTGTATTAAACCGTAACCTGCCGGCCATCAAGGAACTGCAGCAGCGCATGATCGACCTGCAGGCGCGCGTGGCGCTGCCGCTGGCCGACCTGCGCCGCATCAACAAGCAGATGGCGGCCGGCGAGAAGCGTGCGCGCCAGGCCAAGCGCGAAATGACGGTGGCCAACCTGCGCCTGGTGATCTCGATCGCGAAGAAATACATCAACCGCGGCCTGCAATTCCTCGACCTGATCCAGGAAGGCAATATCGGCCTGCTGAAGGCCGTGGACAAGTTCGAGTACCGCCGTGGTTATAAATTCTCGACCTATGCGACCTGGTGGATCCGCCAGGCGATCACGCGCTCGATCGCGGACATGGCCCGTACCATCCGCGTGCCGGTGCACATGATCGAGACCATCAACAAGATGAACCGCATCTCGCGCCAGATCATGCAGGAAACCGGCAGCGAGCCGGACCTGCCGACCCTGGCGGCCAAGATGGAAATGCCGGAGAACAAGGTTCGCGAGATCATGAAGATCGCGAAAGAGCCGATTTCGATGGAAACCCCGATGGGCGAGGACGGCGATTCGCAGCTGGGCGACTTCATCGAGGACAACACCACCCTGGCCCCGCTGGACGCCGCACTGCATGCGTCGATGCGCAACGTGATCAAGGAAGTGCTGGACTCGCTGACCCCGCGCGAAGCCAAGGTGCTGCGCATGCGCTACGGCGTCGAGATGTCGAACGACCACACGCTGGAAGAAGTGGGCAAGCAGTTCGACGTGACCCGCGAGCGTATCCGCCAGATCGAAGCCAAGGCCATGAGCAAGCTGCGCCAGCCTTCGCGTTCGGACAAGCTGAAGACCTTCCTGCACAACCAGTAATTTTTACCGTCTGGTAAAAAATGCCGTTCAGTTTTGACTGAGCGGCATTTTTTTTGCCCGGTGCCGTCCAGCAACAACGCTTTGTTTGTCTCTTGCAAACAATGTGGCACGCATATATTGACGTGTGGTTCGCAAACAAAGGATCATGCTTAAAGGAAACATCTCTTCCCGCATCTACTTAACTTTTTGGAATCTTTCATGAAGCATGCCGTCTTCCTTGCCGCCTTCGCCCTGTGCGCCCTTCCTGCGGCACATGCCCAGGACAGCATCGCCACCGACCGTCCCGACTTCGTCGAATCGAGCAATGTGGTCGGCCGAAACCGGCTGCAGGTGGAAACCAGCGTGCTGCTGGAACGCGACCGCAGCGGCCAGGTGCGTGATCGCCTGTTCGCCACGCCCACCCTGCTGCGCTACGGCATCGGCGAGTCCTTCGAGCTGCGTGCCGAAACCGACGGCCGCATGCACCAGCGCAGCAGCGAGGCTGGCCTGCGCAGTAGCACGCACGGCTATGCCGACACCTCGCTCGGCCTGAAATGGCATGCGATGGATGCCGCCGGCAGCCTGCCGTCGGTCGGCGTCCTGCTGCATGCGGACCTGGACAGCGGCTCGCGCGCCTTCCGTGGCGAGGGCGTGCGTCCTTCCCTGCGCGTGGTCGGCGAATGGGAGCTGCCGGACGACTATTCGCTCGGCGTCATGCCGGGGGTGGGCATCGAACGCGGCGAGAACGGCCGCTACCGCTACGGCATCCTTGGCGTGGTGGTCGGCAAGTCGATCAACGAACGCCTGCGCGGCTTCGTCGAAGTGGCCATGCCGCAGATCGCCCGCGGCGAGCACGGCGGCACCCAGGCCAGCTTCGACGTCGGCGGCGCCTATCTCCTGTCCGACACCGTCCAGCTCGACGCCATGCTGTCGCGCGGCCTGAACAGCCGTACGCCCGACACGGCCTTCACCATCGGCTTCTCCTTCAAGCTCTGACGCGGACCCATCATGAAACTGAGCATCAAGCACCAACTGCGCCTGTCCTACTTCGTCACGCTGCTGTTCTGCGGCGTGGTCGGCCTGATCGGCTATCTCTCTGTCGCGTCGCTCGACCGCTCGATGGATGCGATCAGCGTCAACGGTTCCGCCCTGCGCGACCAGATGCAGGCCGACATGATGCACGACGCCCTGCGCGCCGACGTGCTGGCCGCGCTGCAGGCTGCCAGCCCCGAGGAACACGCGACCGCCAAGCGCGACACCGACGAGCACGTGGCCAGCTTCAAGGCGACCATCGCGGCGCTGGACGGCCAGGAGATCAATCCCGCCGTGAAGGCGGCCATCGCCAAGTTGCGCCCGGACGTCGAGGCCTACCTGGCCGGCGCTGCGCGCATGGTGGCCCTGGCCGGCAGCGACCAGGCGGCCGCGCGCCAGGCCTTCGGCGGCTTCATGGACAGCTTCCGCAAGCTCGAGGACGGGATGGAAGCGGTGAGCGAACTGATCGAAAAAGACTCGGACGCTGCACGCGCCGGCGGCGACGCCGTGGTGGAGTCCTCCGCGCTGCAGATCGAACTGGTCGCGCTGGCCGCGATGGCCGCTACCATCGCGATGGGCTACTTCCTGATCCGCGCCATCGTGCGCCCGCTCGAAGAAGCCATCGTGTTTGCCGACCGAATCGCCCAGGGCGATCTCGGTGGCGAGGCGAGCCGCGTGCCCGAGGGCGACCGAACCGAAACCGCGCGCCTGCGCCGGGCGCTCGAGGCGATGCGCGCCAACCTGCACCGCATCGTCAGCGCGGTGCGCGACGGCACCGATTCGATCGGCACCGCGTCGCAGGAAATCGCAGCCGGCAACCTCGACCTGTCACGCCGCACCGAGAACCAGGCCGCCTCGCTGGAAGAGACCGCGTCGTCCATGGAAGAACTGACCACGACCGTGCGCCAGAATGCCGATAACGCGCGCCAGGCGAGCCAGCTGGCGGCCTCCGCCAGCGAAGTCGCGGTGTGCGGCGGCGCGGTGGTGAACGAGGTGGTGCAGACCATGGGCGCGATCGACGAGGCCTCCCGCAAGATCGGCGACATCATCGGCGTCATCGAGGGCATCGCCTTCCAGACCAATATCCTGGCGCTGAACGCCGCGGTCGAAGCGGCGCGGGCGGGCGAACAGGGCAGGGGCTTTGCCGTGGTCGCCAGCGAGGTGCGCGCCCTGGCGCAGCGTTCGAACGCGGCGGCCAAGGAGATCAAGGTGCTGATCGACAGCACCGCGTCCACCGTGGGCGAGGGCAACCGCCTGGTCGGCCAGGCCGGCGGCACCATGGACGAGGTGGTCGCGGGCGTGCAGCGCGTCAGCGACATCATGGCCGAGATCAGCGCCGCCAGCCGCGAGCAGGAAGCGGGCATCGGCCAGGTCAACCAGGCCGTCGGCGAGATCGACGCGGCGACGCAGCAGAACGCGGCGCTGGTGGAGCAGGCGGCTGCGGCGGCCGAGTCGCTGGAAGCGCAGGCGGCGAAGCTGGCGGATCTCGTTGGCGTATTCAAGCTGGGCAGCGAGCGTGCCGGGCCTTCGCGTGCGCAAGGCGCCGCGGTCCCGGTGCTGGCACTCCAGTCGGCGCACTAGCCGGCAAGGACGTTCAAGCTGGGCCTCACCAGCCCACCTCCCCCTGACGGCACAATCCGCCAAGCTCTCATGCACGCGGGTTATGCCGTTCACAGCGAAATTCATTGGTTGTCAAAATTGCTCGGGCGTACTCTCTTTCGCGGATGGCAACACATCGGCGCGTGGAGAGGCGCCGGGGACCGCCACCGGCGCTCCTCTGGTGCGTTCACGTCAACCTGCAAAAAAAGACAACATGAAAAAACTTTTGCTTGCAGCGGCAGCCGCGGTGCTCGTCGCTTCCTATCCCCATGCCGATGCCCAGACTGTCGCACCGAAGCGCGAAATGCGCGGCGTGTGGATCAGTACCCACATCAGCCTGGACTGGCCGAACCGCACCCAGACGCCTGCGCAGCAGCAGGCGGCCCTGAAGGCGATCCTCGACCACAACAAGGCGACCGGCATGAACGCGGCCTTCCTGCAGGTGCGCAGCCAGGCCGACGCCCTGTACCCGAGCAGCCTCGAGCCCTGGTCCTATTACCTGACCAACCAGCAGGGCAGCGCCCCGAGCCCGGCCTGGGACCCGCTGCAGTTCGCGATCGACGAGACCCGCAAGCGCGGCATGGAATTCCATGCCTGGATCAATCCCTACCGCGCCGTGGCCACCGCCTCGAACCAGAACAACACCGCCATGTACGCGGCCAACCACGTGTCGCGCGCGCATCCGGAATGGATGCTGACGGTCGGCACGGTCAAGATCCTGAACCCGGGCCTGCCGGCGGTGCGCGACCACGTCGTGAACGTCATCATGGACATCGTCAACCGCTACGACGTGGACGGTATCCACTTCGACGACTACTTCTACCCGAGCGGCACCACGGGCGACGACGATGCCTACAACGCCGACCCGCGCGGCTTCCCGAATACGGCTGCGGGGCGGGCCGACTGGCGCCGCGACAACATCAACCTCCTGGTCGCGCGCGTCAACGACAGCATCCGCGCCGTGAAGCCCTGGGTGAAGTTCGGCATCTCGCCGTCGGGCATCTACCGCAGCAGCACCGATCCGGCGGTCGGTTCGCCGACCTCGAGCGGCGCCCTGCAGCACTACAGCGCCATGTTCGCCGACAGCCGCAAGTGGATCCAGCAGGGCTGGGTCGACTACCTGACGCCGCAGGTCTACTGGTACATCGGCCAGACGGGATCGGACTACAAGCTGCTGGTGCCCTGGTGGAACGACAACGCCTACGAGCGCCACATGTACATCGGCCTGGCCGACTACAAGATGAATACCGCCGGCTGGCTTGATCCGAACCAGATCAATAACCAGATCGCCTTGAACCGCGCCTCAGCGAACATCTCGGGCCAGATCCACTTCCGCCACGCCTTCCTGCAGGCCGACCCGCTGGGCTACCGCAGCGCGCTGAAGAACAGCACCTATGCGCGTCCGGCGCTGCTGCCGGTGATGGCGTGGAAGGGCACGCAGGCCCCCGCTGCGCCGGCGCAGCTCAGCGCAGCCGCCGGCGACAACAATGCGGTGCAGCTGGCCTGGGCCGCGGCGCCCGACAGCGCCGACGAGTACGAGAAGACCCGCAAGTACGCCATCTACCGCTCGGAACAGCGCGAGATGGACCTGGAATCGCCGGCCAACCTGCTGGGCGTGACCGACACCGCCACCAATGTCTTCGCCGACAAGGGCGTCGCGCCGGGGCAGTACTACTACTATACGGTGACCGCGCTGAACCGCCTGAGCGTGGAAAGCGCGCGCGCGAACACGGTCAGCAACGACTTCGAGGCGCCGGCCGTGCGCACCCGCGATGTGTCGGTGACGCTGGCGAACGGCACGGCGTCGATCACGGCCGCCGACCTCGATGGCGGCACCAGCGACAACTGGGGCGTGGAGTCGCTGGGCGCCTCGCGCACCACGTTCTCGTGCGCGGACATCGGTGCGCAGAAGGTGGTGCTCGGCGCCGTCGACAAGGGCGGCAACAGCGCCAGCGCGGAGGGAATCGTGCAGGTGCTGGGTCACGTGCCGCAGCCGGCGATCAGCGTCACGCCTGCCGCGGGTGAGGCGACCGGTCTGCCGGCGAATACGATCGCGCTGGGCTACGGCCCGCAGAGCGTCATGCTGAGCGCGAGCGATGCCGCCGGCGTGTCGACCTTCAGCTGGAGCCCGTCCTCGGCCAGCGGCGCGGTGACCAGCTTCGCGCCGACCGCGGCCGGTTCGTTCAGCTTCACGGTGCAGGCGGCCAGCCCGGAAAGCTGCTTCGCGCAGGCGACGGCCACGGTGAACGTGATCGACGCGCGTTGCGGCGAGGGCAAGGTGATGGTGTGTAACAAGACCGGCAGCCAGAGTCATCCGGGGGCGCAGGTCTGCGTGTCGCCGAATGCGGTGCCGGCCTTCCTGAAGAAGGGCAGTGTGCTGGGAGCTTGCGCGGGGTGATCGGTCGTCCCTTGGGTGGGCGGGAAGACCCGCCCACCCAAACGGTGCTTAGCCCGTGTTTCGCAGGCCCGCCGCCACGCCGTTGATGGACAGGTGAATCCCGCGGTGCACCCGCGGATCCGCATTGTCGCCCAGCTTGCGGCGGCGGTGGATCAGTTCCACCTGCAGGTGGTTCAGCGGGTCCAGGTAGGCGAAGCGGTTCTGGATCGAACGCGCCAGCAGCGGGTTGCCCGCCAGCCGTTCGCCCACGCCCGTCACCGCTTCCAGGCAGCGCAGGGTTTCGCCGTGCTCCCCCGTGATGCGGCGGAAGATCCGTTCGCGCAGTTCCACGTCGGCCACCAGCTCCGCATAGCGCGAGGCGATCGCCAGGTCGGTCTTGGCCAGCACCATGTCCATGTTGGACAGCAGGGTCGCAAAGAACGGCCACGCGCCGTGCATCTCGCGCAGCAGCGCGAGGCGCTCCTCGCGGTCACCGTCCGCCAGCCAGCCGCTGACGGCGGTGCCGAAGCCGTACCAGCCCGGCAGCAGCAGGCGGCACTGGCCCCAGGAGAAGCCCCAGGGGATCGCACGCAGGTCTTCGATGCGTCGGGTCGACTTGCGCGAGGCGGGACGCGAACCGAGGTTCAGTTCCGCGATCTCGGCGATCGGCGTCGCGGTGAAGAAGTAATCCGTGAAGCCCGGGGTCTCGTACACCAGGTTGCGGTAGGCGCGGTAGGCGCGCTCGGACAGCTCGGCCATCACGGCCTCGTAGCGCGCCAGGCGGGCGGTGTTTACCTCGTCGGCCGCGTGCGGGACCAGGCTGGCTTCCAGCGTGGCCGCCACCAGCAGCTCCAGGTTGCGCCGGCCGATCTCGGGATTCGAGAACTTCGAGGCGATGATCTCGCCCTGTTCGGTCAGGCGGATCTGGCCGTTGACGGTGCCCGGCGGCTGGGCGCGGATCGCGTCGTAGCTCGGGCCGCCGCCGCGTCCGACCGTGCCGCCGCGGCCGTGGAACAGGCGCAGCTTGACGCCCATGGCGGCGAATACGTCGACCAGCTTCAGTTCGGCCTGGTACAGCTCCCAGTTCGAGGTCAGGAAACCGCCATCCTTGTTCGAGTCCGAGTAGCCGAGCATGACTTCCTGCAGCCGGCCCTGCTTCTCGATGACGCCGGCCACCAGCGGAATCGACATCCACTCGTCCATGATCGCGCTGGCACGCTGGAGGTCGGGGATGGTCTCGAACAGCGGGATTACCATCACGTCGCACGAACCCGAGGACGTGCGCATCAGGCCGGTTTCCTTCTGCAGCAGCAGGACCTCCAGCAGGTCGGACACGGTCTCGGTGTGCGAGATGATGTAGTTGCGGATCGCCCGGCTGCCGTAGCGCAGGCGGATGTCGCGTGCGGCGCGCAGGATCGCCAGTTCGGAATTGGTCTCGTCCGAATAGCTCTCGTAGGGCGAGAACAGGGGGCGCGGCTGCGCCAGCTCGCCCAGCAGCAGGGCGATCTTGCGCTCTTCGCTCAGGGCCGCGTAGTCGCTTTCCGCGCCGGCGCGCGCGAACAGCTCGGCCAGCACGCGCTCGTGCACGTCCGAGCTCTGGCGCATGTCGAGCGAGGCCAGGTGGAAGCCGAAGATGCGCGCGGCGCGCATCAGGCCGGCCAGGCGCGGTGCGACCAGCATGGCGCCGTGGTTGGCGCGCAGCGAAGCGGCGATGACTTCGAGGTCGGCCGCGAACAGGCCGGCATCGAGGTAGGGCGGCGCATGGCCGACTTCCTTGCGCAGGATGTGGTCGACGCCCAGTTCGCGCGCGGTAGCGGCCAGGCGCGCATAGATGCCGATCAGGGCGCGGCGGTAGGGTTCGTCGCTGCGGTGCGGCGAGCTGTCGGTCGAGGCATCGGCCAGCGCCTGCATCTCCGGCGTCACCTCGACCATCAGCGTCGAAGTGGACAGTTCCGCGCCGAGCGCGTGCACTTCTTCCAGGTAGAAGTCGAGGATGGTGGTCGACTGGCGCACCAGCGCATGGCGCATGGTGTCGGCGTTAACGTTCGGGTTGCCGTCGCGGTCGCCGCCGATCCAGCTGCCCATCTGCAGGAAGGAGGCGTCCTGCAGCTGCGGGGCCGGACCCTCGTAGCGTCCCGCGATCTCGGCCTCGATGTCCTCGTACAGGCCGGGCACCTCGCGCAGGAAGGTGATGCGGTAGTAGGACAGGGCGTTGTCGATCTCGTCGGCCACGGTCAGCTTGGAATAGCGCAGCATGCGCGTCTGCCACAGCGTGGCGATGCGCGCCTGCAGCAGCTGGGTGTTGCGCTGCATTTCCTTCGGCGTCAGGCCGCGGTCGCGCTCGGCCAGCAGGCGTGCGATGTCGTGCTCGGCATCGAGGATGCTCTTGCGCTGCACTTCGGTCGGGTGGGCGGTGAGGACCGGCGAAATCAGGGCTTCCTTGAAGAAGTCCTCGACCACGTCCTGCGCCACGCCGGCGTCGCGCAGCTTGCACAGCGCGTGGGCGACGCTGCCCTGGCGCGGCTCGGCGCCGCGCATCAGGTGGGCGCGGCGGCGGCGGATGTGATGCTGGTCTTCGGCGATGTTGGCCAGGTGCGAAAAGTACGAGAAGGCGCGCACCACCGAAATGGTCTGGTCGCGCGTGAGCCGGTGCAGCAGGCTGGTGAGCTCTTCGCCCGCCACCGGGTCGGCGTCGCGGCGGAAGCGCACCGCGGTCTGGCGGACGGTCTCGACGACCTCGTACACGGCTTCGCCTTCCTGTTCGCGCAGCACGTCGCCGAGCAGGCGGCCGAGCAGGCGGATGTCTTCTTTCAGTGGCGCGTCCTTGTCGCTGGAAGCCTGGACGGCCGGGTTGTCTAGTGCAGCTTGATTATCCATATCGACCACAAGTAAGTGTTAATGCCATGGCGGTTGGCCATCGTCTGCAAGAGGGCCCATGCTAAAATTTGTGATCTTAAGCAAGGGCCGGATACACCGGCATCGTCCTGGTGGGCTAGATGACAGTGAAAGAAACCGTGTTGAATGTACCTGAACCGGCGCAGGAAGCGCCCGCGAAGCTGACGCCTTCAAAGCTGATTATCGCATCCCGCGAGAGCCGCCTGGCCATGTGGCAGGCGGAACATGTGCGCGCCCGCCTCGCTGCATTATATCCGCAGTGCAGCGTTGAAATTCTCGGAATGACAACACGGGGCGACCAGATCCTCGACCGTGCACTTTCGAAGGTGGGCGGCAAGGGCCTGTTCGTGAAGGAGCTCGAGGTGGCGATGGCCGAAGGCCGCGCCGACCTGGCCGTGCACTCGCTCAAGGACGTGCCGATGGAGCTGCCTGAAGGTTTCGAGCTGGCCGCCGTGCTCGAGCGCGAAGACCCGCGCGACGCCTTCGTGTCGAACGATTACGCCAGCCTGGCCGAACTCCCGCCGGGCGCGGTGGTCGGCACCAGCAGCCTGCGCCGCCAGGCCCTGATCGCGGCACGCTACCCCCAGCTGGTGATCAAGCCGCTGCGCGGCAACCTCGACACCCGCCTGGGCAAGCTGGACCGCGGCGAGTATGCGGCCATCATCCTGGCGGCGGCGGGTCTGAAACGCCTGGGCCTGCCAGAGCGCATCCGTGCGCTGCTCGAACCCGAGGACAGCTTGCCGGCGGCCGGGCAGGGCGCGATGGCGATCGAGATCCTGGGCGCCACGCGCAGCGACGGCGTCGACCTGCGTGCGCTGCTGGCGCCGCTGAACCACGACGCCACCGCGCGCGCCGTGGCGGCCGAGCGCAAGGTCTCCAAGATCTTCGGCGGCAGCTGCCAGATCCCGCTGGCGGCCTTCGCCACGGTGAGCGGCGCCACCATGCGCCTGCGCGCGATGGTCGCCACCCCGGACGGCCAGCGCACCGCCCAGGCCGAAGTGGCGGGTTCATGGGAGCATCCGGAATTCCTCGGCGAGCAGGTCTCGATCCTGCTGGAGGACCAGGATGCGCATGCGATCCTCGCAGCCTGCAAGCAAGAGGCTGCCGCAGCCGACGCCGCTGCCGCCGCGCCAGGCCAGGATGCCTGAGCGGGCAGTCGTGATCACCCGGCCGCGCGCCCAGGCAGGGGCGCTGGCGCAGGCCGTGGAGGCGCTCGGACGCCGGGCCGTGGTCTTGCCCCTGCTCGAGATCGCGCCGCTCGCTGACACATCGATCCTGCGCGCCGCGCTGGCGCAACTGCGGTCCTATGCGCTGGTTGCCTTCGTGTCGCCGAATGCGGTCGATGCCGCGTTTGCCCATTTGACGGACTGGCCGGCGGGCGTGCCGATCGGCGTGGTCGGCGAGGGCAGCCGCGCCGCCCTGGCGCGGCATGGCGTCACCCCGGACAGCACCACCATCCATTGCCCGCCCGATCCGGCCGCCAGCGATTCCGAACACCTGCTGGCCAGCCTCGACCTGTCCTCATTCGCAGGCCGCCGGGTGCTGATCGTGCGCGGGGAAAGCGGGCGCGAGCTGATGGCCGACACCCTGCGCGCCGCCGGAGCCCAGGTGGAGACGGTAGCGGCCTACCGCCGCAGCGTGCCCGCGCTGGACGATGCGCTGGCGGCCGCGCTGTCCGCCTTGCTGGCAGGGCCAAACGACTGGATAATCACGAGTTCGGAGGCGCTGCGCGGCCTGGCGGACCTGGTGCGCAAGCTCGACCCCGAGGCCGGGATGGACCGCCTGCGCCGGCAACACCTGATCGTTCCCCATGCGCGCATTGCCGAGACGGCGCGCGCATTGGGATGCAGCAGTATCACCCTGACCGGTTCAGGCGACGCACGCTTACTTGCAGCCCTTTTGCCGCGATACAATCCTAAGAATGAACGAACAACAAAATAATCCAGAACAGATTCCCTCGGGTAGCATCACGGTCCAGAAGGCGCCGTCGCGCCCGCCCACGGGGCAGGGACTGATCCAGGCCCTGCAGCGTCCGCTGCCGGCCGCGGTCGCTATCCTCGCCCTGCTGCTGGCGGTGCAGACCTGGACCTCGCACAACCGCATCAACACCCTGCGCCGCGACATGGCGCAGAGCCTGCAGAAGGGCAATGCCGTCAACGCCGATACCGCGGCCCTGGCGCGCGAGGTGTCGGACACGGCCAAGGAGCTGCAGATCAAGGTCGGCGTGCTGGAAAGCCGCCAGTCCGAAGCCCAGACCCAGCAGCTGGCGCTGGAGCAGCTCTACCAGGACCTGTCGAAGAACCGCGACGAATGGGCGCTGAGCGAGGTCGAGCAGGTGCTGAACACCGCCAGCCAGCAGCTGCAGCTGGCCGGCAACGTGCAGGGCGCCCTGATCGCGCTGCAGAACGCCGACCGCTCGCTGGGCCGCTCGGACAAGCCGCAATTCCTGAACATCCGCCGCGCGATCGGCGCCGACATCGAGCGCCTGAAGGCGATGCCGGCGGTCGACCTGGCCGGCGTCGCGCTGCGCCTGGACAACGTGATCGCCCAGGTGGACACGCTGCCGATGCTGTCCGACGAAAAGCCGCTGCTGCCGGCCGCACCGGTGCGCAGCACCCGCAAGAAACCTGCGGAGCCGGCCCCTGCGCCGGAAAACCTCGGCCTGGGCCAACGCATGATCCAGACCTGGCGCAACTGGAGCCAGGAAATGTGGGACGACGTGCGCCAGCTGGTGCGCGTGCGCAGCGTGGACACCCCGGAAGCGCTGATGCTGTCGCCGACCGAATCCTTCTTCGTGCGCGAGAACCTCAAGCTGCGCCTGCTGAACGCGCGCCTGGCCCTGCTGTCGCGTAACGAAGCGACCTTCCGCGATGACCTCAACAGTGCGCAGGAAATCCTGCTCAAGTATTTCGACACGCGCGCCCGCGCCACCCAATCGGTCCAGGCGGCCCTGCGCCAGGTGCAGGCCAACAACCTGACGATCGAGATGCCGACCCTGTCCGAGAGCCTGAACGCGGTGCGCAACTACAAGGCGAAGCAATAAGATGCGGCTCCTTCTCTGGTTAGTCGCCCTGATGGCCGCGGCCATCGGCGTCGCCGTGACGGCGCGCTTCAACCCGGGCAACGTGGTGCTGTTCTACCCGCCGCACCGGCTCGACATGTCGCTCAACCTGTTCGTGGTGGTGCTGGTGCTGCTGTTCGCGCTGGTCTATGTCCTGGTGCGGACGCTGAAATCCACCATGAAGATGCCGGAGCGCGTGGCCGCCTACCGCCAGCGCAAGCGCGAGCGTGAAGGCAACAAGGGCTTGCGCGATGCGCTCAAGGCCCTGTTCGAAGGCCGTTTCGGCCACGCCGAGAAGGCCGCCATGCGCGCCGCCGAGCTGCCCGAGAACGCCGGCCTGGCCGCCCTGATCGGCGCCCGCGCCGCGCACCGCATGCGCGAGCCAAGCAGGCGCGACGCCTGGCTGGCCGGCATCGCCCACGACAACGCCCTCAAGACCGCGCGCCTGATGACGGTGACCGAGCTGCTGGTCGACGACCACCAGCCGGAAGCCGCGCTCGAGGCGGTCGCCGAACTCAACGCCAGCGGCCAGCGCCATATCCACGCGCTGCAATGGTCGATGAAGGCCCACCAGCAGGCCCGCAACTGGCCGGAAGTGCTGCGCCTGGTGCGCATCCTGGACAAGCGCAAGGCCCTGCATCCGGCCCTGTCGACGCGCCTGCGCGAACTGGCCTACGAAGCGCTGCTGGGCGAGCAGGGCCACGACGCCGAATCGATCCGCCGCGTCTGGGCCGGCGTGCCGGCCGCGGACCGCCAGGTGCCCTACATCGCGGCGCGCGCCGCCGGCGCCTTCAATGCGCGCGGCCTGCACGACGAAGCACGCGCCATCGCCGAGGAAGCGCTCAAGGCGAACTGGGACGAACGCGTGGTGCGCGCCTACCGCGAAGCGGCCGGGCCGGCCGGCTCGGCTTCGCTGCTGGTGCAGATCGAGCATTGCGAGACCTGGCTCAAGGAGCGTCCGCTGGACGCCGAGCTGGCCCTGACCCTGGGCTCGCTCTGCCTCAGGCAGAAGCTGTGGGGCAAGGCCCAGCGCTACCTGGAGCAGGCATTGTCGGATGCTACCGAAGCGGCGATGGTGCGCGAGGCGCACCTGAAGCTGGCCCAGATGCACGAGGCGCTGGGGCAGGAGCAGGAAGCGGCGAACCATTATCGGCAGTGTGCGCTGGCAAGCATTCTCTGAGCCTGCGTCCTGCGGCGGGCGGCCGCCGCGCTGCCCGCGCGGCCCCTTCGTCGACGCGACATCCGCTTGCCGGTTTCGCTATAATGACGCACTTTATTGAAACTTCAGCAACCAAGGAATTCCATGAGCCTGAATAACGTCCCAGCCGGCAAAGACGTGCCGAACGACTTCAACGTCATCATCGAGATCCCGATGAACGCCGACCCGGTCAAGTACGAGGTCGACAAGGACAGCGGCGCGATCTTCGTCGACCGCTTCATGGGTACCGCCATGCACTATCCGTGCAACTACGGCTACGTGCCGCAGACCATCGCCGACGACGGCGACCCGTGCGACGTGCTGGTCATCACCCCGTTCCCGCTGCCGCCGGGCGTGGTGGTGCGCTGCCGCGCGCTGGGCGTGCTGAAGATGACCGACGACGGCGGCGGTGACGCCAAGGTCATCGCGGTGCCGGTCGAAAAGGTCCTGCCGATGTACAAGAAGATCCAGAAGCTGGACGACATCGAAGAACTGCGCCTGCAGCAGATCCAGCACTTCTTCGAGCACTACAAGGACCTTGAGCCGGGCAAGTGGGTCAAGATCGAAGGCTGGGCCGATGCGGAAGCCGCCAAGGCCGAGATCACCAACGGCGTCGAAGCGTTCAAGCGCCTGGGCAAGGAATAAGATTCGCTGCTGCGGAAAGGCCGGCGTCCTCATGGGGATGCCGGCTTTTTTTTCGCCGCTACCAGCCGATATCGCGCAGCAGCGGGAAGCTGAGGTCGCGCGGCGGCTTGACCACATGCCGCAGGTCGGCATTGATCGACGGCTCCATCAGCTGGTTCGGCTTGGCTTCGGTGGTGTAGTGCGACACCGTGGAGCCCGGCGAGTGAATGCTGGGGGTGTACATCAGGATGCGCCGCTGCCGGTCGGTGCCCGCCAGCTGGGTCCGGTCGATGCCGAAGCTGGCGATGACCCCCGATTTCGTCCTCGACCGCTGCTGCAGCGCGGCCTTGATGGCGGCGCCGTCGGACAGCGTGATGCGCAAGGATGGAATCCGGATGCCCGGGTCGGTGCCGCTGAGGCCGATGACGTCGCCGGGCACGTTGTCCACCACCAGCATGCCGATGGCGCCGGCCGCCTGCACGTTGCGCGCCTTGGTGACGAAATCGCAGCTGCCACGGTCGACCAGGGCGATGTTGTTGCGCACCGCCAGGGCATTGTTCGCGTTGAGCGGCGTGCAGGCCAGCCCGGCGCCGTTCGGCTGGTCGACCACCGGCATCAGCTGTCCGCTCACGGGCGCCGCACTCACCGGCGGGCCGAAGCTGGCATCGCCGACATAATAGTCGCCCGTGGCGGCCCCGGCATTGGCGCCGCTGATGTCCAGGTTGGAACGTGGCGCCAGCACGCGCGGCACCGCTGCGGTCACGATCGGGCCGTTCCAGGACAGGCCGCGCCAGGTGATCGCGGAGACCCGGCGCTGCTCGTCGGTCATGGCCACCCAGGGCATATTGGTGCGGTTGTTCACCAGGAAATAGTCCCAGATCGAGGGCAGGCCGAAGAACTGCTCGCCGGTCTCGTCGTCGGTGAAGGTCTGGAAACCGAGTCCGTGCGCCATTTCATGCAGCAGTACCGTGACCAGGTCGATCTGTCCGTTGGGCCGGTTGTCGAGGCCCAGGTAGAAGGGCGAGCCGGGCAGGCAATCGGGGAACAGGCCGAGCCGTGAGTTGAAGACCGCGACGATGTGCGGGTCTTCCGGCGCCGTCAGGTCTTCGTCCGCCAGTTTGCTGGCCAGCGCCGCCGGGTACCAGGTACTGGCGCGCGGGGCGTTCTCGAAATCGGTCCAGATTTCATAGGCGCCGGCGGCGCCCAGAACCGCGCCGTTGGCCGTGCAGGACAGGGGCTCGAAGGAGGCCCCGATGCGGATCGTCACGCTGCTGTCGAGCGTGGCCCCCCAGATGCCGGCGGCGCGCTGGAAGGCGATCAGGCGCTGGGCGCCCAGCGTGGTGCCGGTGTTGCCGCCGACCGGCGCGGCCGGGGTCGGGTCGTTGAAGCCTTCGCCCGGCGCGTTCTGGTTGACGATCACGATGGTGGCGGCGGCCTGGGCGGCGCCGGCGCCGGCCAGTGCGGCGGCCAGCGCGGCGGTCAGCACGGCGGTCAGCACGGCGGCCAGGCGGCGCAGGCGTCTGGTGAGCTCAGCGGCTCTCATGGCGATGCTCCTCGGGTTTGGTGGATGCCGGGTGGGCGGCGCCGTGTTTGGCCGCGTGTTCGGCAGCATGCGCGTCGTCGACACATTGCTCGGCAAGCTTGCCGTCGGCGCCGCGGGTGACGACCGAATACACCATGTGGCGCCGCCCGAGTTTTACCGAACGGCTGCCGCCGGGACCGGTGACCATCCTCGGTGCGGGAGCGGCCGCGGCTGCCGCGGATACGCCGGCGCCCGGATGGAGGGCGCGGGATTCCGCCGGGGTCGGCGCGCGCAGTTCGCCGGTATCGGCATCGCGCACCACCACCATGCCCTGTTGCGATGGGACTGTCGGGACTTCTTGTGCGGCGCCGGCGGGCAGGGCCAGCGCGGCGAGCGGCAGGACGAGCATGAATTTCTGCGTGAACATGGCATTCTCCTGAAACGGTAAGGGCGCCTAGTCGGAGGAAGGCGCTTGCGCGGCTTTGCGCAGCCGGCGGGCGCTTGCCCCGACGGCGCCGAGGCCGGCCAGCAGCATCAGGTAGGTCGACGGTTCCGGCACGGCGGTCACGACCCTGACGGTGTCGAGGCCGATGTAGTCGAGCGTGGCGGCGTCGCCCAGGTAGCGGAAGGCGAAGCGTCCTTCTCCTTGGACATCGAGACTGGCCGTCCATTGCGCCCATTGGGCGGGAAAGCTGGCGTCGCCGCCGATGGTCAGCAGCAGGGTAGCGAAGCCGTCGGCACTGGTGCCGCTGCCGTAGCTGAAGCGCACCTCGAGCTGGTCGAAGAAGCCGGGTTCGCTGTCGCGGTTGGTGAAGAAGGACAGGGTGCTCAGGCCGTTCAGCATGAGGGTCGGGGTGATCAGCCAGTTGTCGACCATGCCCAGGCCGTTGGCGGCGCTGAGATAGTTGACGCCGGCATAGGAGTTGGCGGCGCCGGATTGTGCCGGGAAGATGTCGGTATTGCCCTGGAACCAGCCGGTGCCGGGCGGAATGCTGCGGTTGATTTGCGCCCAGTCGGACAGGCTCGCCAGGCTGCCGAAGCCTTCGTCGAGCACGACGACGCCGGCCGCGTGGGCAGGGAGCGGCGCCCACGTGGCCGTCGCGACGAGCGCCGCGCCGGCGAGTGAGATGAGACGTTTCATGATTGCCCTCCAATGCTGAGCCAGAAAAATGATGGTCCGCTCGCGCCTGGCTGACGACGAGGCCATATTGTTTTTATGGTATGAGCAAGGAGATAACAAACATTGAGTTTTATTCAAGGCGGGTGTGCCGATGGACGGCCCAGCTCAAGGGCGGGAAGGGAACTAAATCGGGAAACGAAAACGGCCTCCGCAAAGGGAGGCCGTCCAGGTGTTGCTGAGAAGCGTGACTTACTTCTGCCGCGCCAAGAAACTGCGCAGCCTTAGCTTGCCCACGACCCCGATCGGGAAGAAGTAGATCGACAGGATGAACAGCACCCCCAGCCACAGCATCCAGCGGTCCGGATGCAGGGCCGCGGACAGCAGCGGCACGCCGGCCAGCGCCTCCGAACCGGCCGCCATCAAGCCCTGCAGGTAGTTCTGGGCAATGATGAACAGCGCCGCGCCCACCACCGCGCCGTACATCGTGCCCATGCCGCCGATGACGACGATCAGCAGGATGTCGGTCATCACCTTGAAGCCGAGCGAGGTATCGGGACCGACGTAGCGCAGCCAGAAGGCCATCAGGGCGCCGGCCAGCGCCGCCACCAGCGCGGCCAGGCAGTTGGCCCAGATGCGGTAAGTCATGGTGCGGTAGCCCAGGGCCTCGGCGCGGAACTCGTTCTCGCGGATCGCCTGCAGCACCCGCCCGAAGGGCGAGTTAACCAGGCGCAGCAGGAACAGGAACAGCAGCAGGCAGCCGAAGAACACCAGGTAGTAGCTGAGCAACTTGCCGTCGATCGAACGCCCGAACACCTCGTTCTCGACCAGCGTGAAGCCGGGCGTCAGTACTTCAGGGACGCTGAAGGTGACGCCGTCCTCGCCGCCGGTGAAGTCGGACAGCTGCGAGGCCAGCACGGCGAACGAGGACGCGACGGCCAGCGTGATCATGGCGTAGAAGATGGCGCGCACGCGCAGGGCGAACAGGCCGACCACCAGGGCCAGGGCCAGGGCCAGCAGCAGGGCGAGGCCGAGGCCGCCGAGGGCCGCGCTCCAGGTGGCATCGTCGACGCGCGACAGGCCCAGGCCGACGCCGTAGGCGCCGATACCGTAGAACATGGTATGGGCGAAGGAGACGATGCCCGTGTAGCCCAGCAGCAGGTCATAGGAAGCCACCAGCACGATGTAGACGCAGATCGTGGCGGCGGTATTGAGCGGGCGGGCGCCCGTGGTCAGGAAGGGCGCGAAGGCCAGTCCCAGCAGAATAATGAGCAATGCGGCAGCGAGGGTGCGGCTGCGCGGCAGGTCGCCGGAAAGAAGTCGGTGCAGCATCTGGTTCAACCCCGCATTTTCGAGTACAGGCCGGCCGGGCGCCACAGCAGGATCGCGATCATCAGGATGATGTTCGAGACCAGTGCGACCTTCGGCGCCAGGAAGCCGGCGTAGTTTGTCACCAGTGCCATCAGGAGCGCGCCGATGAAGCAGCCGCCCACGGAACCGAGGCCGCCGATGATGATGACGATGAAGATCATGACCATGATCTCGCCGCCCATCGCGGCATTCAGCGTCTCCTTGTACAGGCCCCACAGCACGCCGCCCAGGCCGGCCAGCGCCGAGCCGGCGGCGAACACGGTGACGAACAGGCGCTTGATGCGGTAGCCCAGGCTTTCCACCATCTCGCCGTTTTCGACGCCGGCGCGGATGAGCAGGCCGATCTTGCTGAGGTTCAGGGTCAGGAACATGCCGACGAAGACCACCAGGCCGACCGCCACCGCGACCAGCCGGTACTTCTCGATCGCCGCGTCGCCCAGGAAGATGGCGCCGCGCAGCGCGGTCGGCAGCGGCAGGGCGATGGTCTCGGCGCCCCAGATCACGTGAATCAGCTGCTCGGCCACGATCATGCCGCCCATCGTGATCAGGATCTGCTTCAGGTGCTGGCCGTAGACCGGCATGATGATCACCCGTTCGAAGGCCCAGCCCATCAGCGCGGTGACCAGCATGGCCACGGTGACGGCCAGCGCCAGCACGCCGAGGTTGATCATCAGCGAATCCATCTCGAGCCAGCCGCGCATCGGGATCAGGACCATGGTGGCGGAGAAGGCGCCCACCGACACGAAGGCGCCATGGCCGAAGTTCAGCACGCTCATCAGGCCGAAGACGAGGGTCAGGCCGCTGGCCATGATGAAGATCATCATGCCCATCGCCAGTCCGGCGACGGTCAGGGTGACCCAGGTGGGGAAGCTGCCGACCAGGGGCAGCATGGCCAGCATCAGCACCGGCACCAGCAGCAGCGGCGCGATGTCGCGCGGCGCGCTGGGCAGCGGCGTGTCCTGGGCAAGGGGTACGGTTGCGCTCATGCTTGTTCCTATTGATGTGAATCGAGCGAGAGGCCGAGCAGGCGCTGCTGCAGCTCATCGTCGCCGGCAAGCTGGGCCATCGAACCGGCATGCACGACGCGGCCGTCGTCCATCACGCCGACCGTGTCGCCCAGCGAGCGGACGAAATTGAAGTTCTGTTCGACCAGCAGGATGGTGGTGTTCGTGTCCTTCAGTTCGCGGAAGGCGGCCATCAGGCTGCCGACGATGGCCGGGGCCAGGCCCTTGGTCGGTTCGTCCACCAGCAGCAGCTTGCGCGGCTCGACGATCGCGCGGGCGATCGCCACCATCTGCTTCTGGCCGCCGGACAGGTTGCCGGCCTGGTAGTTCCAGAATTTCTTCAGGGCCGGGAAGAAGCCGCAGATCCAGTCGACCCGGACCTGGTCCAGCGGGCCGTTGCGGGCGGCCAGGTAGAGGTTCTCGCGCACGGTCAGGTCCGAGAACACGGCCATGCTTTCCGGGACGTAGGCGATACCGAGGCGGGCGATGTCGGGCGTGGCCATCTTGCTGATGTCGCGGCCGTCGAACATGATCGTGCCGGCGCTGGCCTTCCACAGGCCCATGATGGTGCGCAGGGTCGTGGTCTTGCCCGCGCCGTTGCGGCCCAGCAGGACGGACAGGCCGCCGCGCGGCACCACCAGGTCCACGCCCTGCAGGATGTGGTACTGGCCGATATGGGTGTGCACGCCTTTTAATGTAAGCAGCGGTTCGGCGTGCGGATTAGGCATGGGCTGGTTCGGGTGTTCCAAGATAGGCTTCCTGTACGATCTTCGATTGCATGACTTCAGCGGGCTTGCCGTCCGCGACCAGGGTGCCGTTGTGCAGCACGATGATGCGGTCGGCCAGCGCCCGCACCACGTCCATCTTGTGCTCGACCAGCAGCACGGTCTTGTTGCGCTCGGACTTGACCGCATGGATCAGGTCGAGCACCACCGGCACTTCGTCCACGCTCATGCCGGCGGTCGGCTCGTCGAACATCATGATGTCCGGCTCCAGCGCCAGCAGGATCGCCACCTCCAGCTTGCGCTGGTCGCCGTGCGACAGGGTGCTCACCCAGGCGTCGCGCTTGCCGACCAGGGCCACGCGCTCCAGGTAATGCTCGGCGCGCGCGATCAGTTCCTTGTGGCTGGACCAGATCGAGAAGAAATTCAGGCCCATGCCGGCGCGGCTCTGCACCGCCAGCCGCACGTTCTCGGCCACCGTCAGGTTCGGGAACAGATTGGTCAGCTGGAAGGCGCGGCCGATCCCGAGCCGGGTGCGGCGCGCGGCGCCGGCCCGGGTTACGTCCTGGCCGTTCACGAGCACGCTGCCCGAGCTGGCGGGCAGTTGGCCCGACACCAGGTTGAAGTAGGTGGTCTTGCCGGCCCCGTTGGGGCCGACGATGACCGTCAGGGTGCCGGGATAAAAATCCGCCGTGACCGCATTCACCGCGACGTGGCCGCCGAAGCGGATCGTCAGGTCGCGGGTGGACAAGGAGGGCTGGGTGCTCGGTGTCGTCATGTCAGCGCTTGTTCCGTACCGGCAGCGGCAGCTCGGATGCCGGAATCTCGCGCACCAGCTCCAGCAGGTCCCATTCGTGCTTCTGGTCCTTCTTGATGCGGAAGTGGTACATCGGCTGGATCGCCTGGTGGTCTTCCTTGCGGAAGCTCATCCGGCCTTTCGGGGTGTCGAAGGACAGGCCCTCCATGGCCGCCACCAGCTCGTCGCCGTTCTTCGCATTCGGCGCCTTGCTCAGGGCCGCATGCACGGCGCCGGCCGCCGCCATGCCGCCGGCGGTGAACATATCGGGCGGCATCTTGTAGCGCTTGGTGTGCTCGGTCACCAGCCAGTCGTTCATCTTGTTCTTCGGGAAGGCGTAATAGTAATAGATCGTGCCTTCGGTGCCGGCGAAGTTCTTCCAGGTCTTCATTACCGGCAGGATGTTGCCGCCCGGGGCCAGCGCGATGCCGAAGCGCTCCGGCTTCATGTCGGCGATCTTGTTCATCGGGTTCGGCCCGGCCCAGACGATCTGCAGCACGCGCGGCTGCGGCTTGTCCTTCAGCTTGTCGAACAGGCGCTGGGCCGGCGCGGTGAAGTCGGTGGTGGTGGCCGGGGCATATTCTTCGTGCACGACCACCGCCTTGCTGCCGGTGGTTTTCAGGGCCTCCTTGCCGGCTTCGATGGCGTCGCGGCCGAAGGCGTAGTCCTGGGCCAGGAAGCCCACGCTGCCGCTCTTGAAGGTGCTGGCGGCGGCCAGCGCGTCCTGCATCGAGCTGCGCGCGGTGCGGAAGATGTACTTGTTCCACTTTTCCTGGGTGATCGCATCGGCCACGGCCGGCTCGACGATCAGCACCTTCTTGTATTCCTTCGCCACCGGCAGCATGGCGATGGCCGAGCCCGACGAGGTGGTGCCGACCGCGATGTCGACCTTGTCGTCGCCGTAGGCTTCGGCCAGCAGGGTGCGGCCCAGGTCCGGCTTGGACTGGTCGTCCTTGACGATGACCTTGATCTTGCGGCCATTGATCTGCATGGTGCCGCCGGTGAGGTATTCGAGACCCATCATGAAGCCGGTCTCGGTTTCCTTGGCATAGGCTTCGAGCGCACCGGTCTTGCCGGCGATGAGGGCGATCTTCAGGTCCTTGCCCTGTGCGTACGCGGTGGGCGCCGCGCCGGCGGCGAAGGCCGCGACGATCGCCACGGCCAGGGGCTTGATCAGGTGGTTCATGTGGTCTCCTTGTGTTTCTCTTTACGGTAGCTTGGACAGGAACTGTCGAATCGCGTCCAGCGCTTCCGGCTCGGTGAGCATGGGCGCATGGCCGACGTTCGGCACTTCGGCGTAATGCAATTCCGGTGCTGTCTTGCGCATCCAGTCGGCTTGTTCCTGCTCGACCAGGTCGGACAGCGCGCCGCGCACCAGCAGGGTGGGGCGGCGCCGCGCCAGCCGGCGGAAGGCCATGCGCGCGGCCAGCGAAGTCGGACGCAGTTTCCCGGTCTGGAGCGCGGTCGCGATATTCGGATCGTAACGCAGCGCCAGCTGGCCGTCATCATTCAGTTCAAACGCGCGGCGCGCCCACTTGCCCCATTCCTCATCCGAATTGGCGGGGAAGGCGCAGGCGTTGATGTCGCGCAGGTAGCCTGCCGCTTCGTCCCAGGAACCGACCGCGTTGCAGCGGCCTGCATAGCCCGCGATGCGCTGCAGGCCGCGTACCGACATCACGGGACCGATGTCGTTGAGGATGGCGGCGGCGACCAGGTCGAGCCGGCGCGCCGCCAGGGTCATGGTGATCAGCCCTCCCATCGAGGTGCCGACGAAGACCGCGCGCGCCAGCCCCAGTTCGTCCATCAGCCTGACGATGTCGCCGGCGTAGACGTTCGGGTTGTAGTTGTCCGGATTCGGGTCGCGCGCCGAGTGGCCGCGGCCGCGCACGTCGACCGCGATGGTGCGCCGGCCCATGGCGGCGAGGATCGGCGCGAGTTCGTCGAAGTCGGCGGAGTTACGCGTCAGGCCGTGGATGCAGATAACCGGTTGGCGCGCCTCGGCGGCATTGCATGCGTAGTCACGCGCATACAGCTGCAGGCCGTCATCGCTTGCGTAGCGGATGTCAGAGTAAGTGGACATGGGCCCCGTTTGATTATCTTGTCACTGCCAGGGTGTGGTGCCGGGAGCCGGGGCGCCCTTGTGGGCGTCCCGGCTTGCCATGCGGGGGAGGATCAGAACTTGACGTTCACGGTCGCGCGCACGGTGCGCGGATCGCCGTAGAAAGCCGTGATGGTGTTGAAGAAGCCGGAGAAGTTGTAACCGGCGGTCTTGTAGCGGCGGTCGGTCAGATTACGGCCGTGCAGGCCGACCTGGACCTTGCGGTCGCTGCTGGTCCACACCAGGCTCGCATCCCACAATGCGTAGCCGTCCTGCGCCAGCATCAGGTTGCCCGGGACGGTCGCATTGAGGCTGGCGACGCCGGTAGGACGGGCAATCTCGGTCTGGTACACCTTGCTCTTGTACGAAGCGGAATTCATCAGGCTCATCGAACCCGAACGGCCCATGACGGTCATTGGCCAGTCATAGTTCAGGGCGATGTTGCCCGAATTCTTCGGCGTATTCTGGAACTCGACGCTGCCCGCGATGTTAACCAGGTTGGCGCCGCTGGCCACGATCCATTCCTTGTACTCGGCGTCGATGTGGCTGTACATCGCGCTCAGGTTCAGGTTGTTCGTGAGGTAGGCGACCGCTTCCAGCTCCAGGCCCTTGATCTTGGCTTTGCCGGCGTTCGTCAGGCTGCCGGCGAAGCCGTTCACTTGGCCGCTGGCGTTGAAGGTCGGGATCGAGCCCGGGATCTGCACGTTCTTGTAGTCGGTATAGAAGACCGCGCCATTGGTCTGCAGGCGTCCGCCGTTCATCGACGACTTCACGCCCAGCTCGATGCTGCTGACTTCTTCGGGCGCCACGCCCTGGCGCTTGGCGAGCGAAACCACGCTGGTCGGGCCGCCGGTGGCGAGCAGGTCCATGCGCGGGTCGAACATGCCACCCTTGAAGCCTTTCGACCAGGTGGTGTACAGGTTGTGTTCGGGCGCGAACTTCCAGCCGAAGCCGAGTTTCGGGGTGAATTTCTTGTCGGTGCGCTGCAGTTGGTCCTTGCCGAGGTCGGTATTCGGCGCACCGGCGGCGATCGCGCCCGCGTTGCCGAGGCGCGGCGAGCCGGCCAGGCCGAGGTAGGTGCGCTTGAAGATCTCGGCGCGGCGCTCGTCTTCGGTGAAGCGGCCGCCGACGCTCACGTTGAAGGTATCGGTCAGACTGTAGCTGGCGTCGGCGAACACCGCCCAGGTCTTGGAATCGATGTCGTCGTGGGTCAGCAGCGACAGACCGCCTGCGGCGTTGTACAGCACGTCGAAGTCGTTGTAAGCGTTGGTCCTCATGAAGAACACGCCGGCCACGCCCTGCAGCTTGCTCCCGGTGTAAGTCAGCTGGAATTCCTGGCTGGCCTGGTTGTCCTTGTAGAAGGACGGCGCTTCCCATAGCGGCTGTTCGAGCGAATCGAAGTCGATCGGGGCATAAGACTTCGACTTACGGTAGGCTGTGATCGACTTGACCGACAGGGTCGGGTCGATCGTGTATTCGGCCAGCAGCGAGCTGCCCTCGGTGGTGACCTGCTGATTGTGGCCCCGTACCGAATACAGGTTGGCGCGGGTATCGTATTCACCCGCGGCAGGCTGGATATTCCCGGGCGCTGGTCCCAGGGTCAGGCGCTGGCCCTGGCGCGCTTCGGAATCGTCGCGGGTCTTGTCGGTCGCGAAGCGGATGAAGAGGTCGCTGTTCGGCGTGAATTCGAGGCTGACGCGGCCTGCCAGCACGTCCTTGTTGTAGTTCTCGCGGCCGTTCAGGATGTTGCGGCCGAAACCGTCGCGATTGAAGGTGCCGATGGTGGCGCCGATACGCAACGTGTCGGAGATCGGCGTGCTTCCCTTCAGCACCAGGTTTTTCTCGCTGTAGTTGCCGAGCGTGAGCTTGGCATCGAAGGTGGGCGTTGGCGCCAGCTTGCGGGTCACATACTTGACCGCGCCTCCGATGGTGTTGCGGCCATACAGGGTGCCTTGCGGGCCGCGCAGCACTTCGATGCGCTCGAGGTCGTAGATGTCGGTGAGGGCGCCCTGTGGACGGGCCAGGTAGATGTCGTCCAGGTAGATGCCGACGCCTTGCTCGTAGCCGGCAACCGGATCCTGCTGGCCCACGCCGCGAATGAAGGCGGTCAGTGTGGTGTTGGTACCGCGCGAGGCTTTCAGGGTAGTGTTCGGGGTGATGTCGGCGATGGCGGTGAGGTCGGGAAGCGCACGCTTTTCCAGCTCGGCGCCGGAGATCGCGGTCACCGCGCCCGGCACGTCCTGGATCAGCTCGGCGCGGCGACGAGCGGTCACGACAACCTTGCTGATGTCTTCGGTCGACGTGGCGGCGACGGTTCCGCTGGCGGTGTCGGTGTTTTCCTGCGCCAGGACCACTCCCATCGGAGCCCCATAAATGGCCAGCAGGACAGCGGTGGAAATGGCGGAACGATTCAACAGCTGCAGGTTCTTTTTGGTAAGACGCATCGATGTCTCCTAATTTTTTGATTGCGGCATGCGTTCAGGTTTTTCGCATGGTCAGCAGTGTGCCTTGCCTGGGTTTGGTTAGATAGTCAACAATCGCCCACCCCTTTGTGCAAAAATGCACAGCTCGCTGCACCGCCGCTGTGCGTGTCCTGACGGGGGAGGGAATGCAGAACGCACCGTTTGTGCGCTGCCGCATTGAAAAAGCTTCAAATGATTGCAGGGGCAATGTGCACTAGTGCACAATATGTCATCTTGATATCGAACAAGTGGCCTGATGAATACGCTGCCCGAGTGGACCGACCTGCGTTTCTTCCTGGAGCTGGCGCGCGCCGGCACCCTGTCGGGCGCTTCGCGCCGGCTGGAAGTGGAGCACACGACCGTGGCGCGCCGCATCGACCGTCTCGAGGCGCAGCTCGGCTCGACCCTGTTCGACCGTTCGCGCGAAGGTTATGAACTGACCGAGGTTGGGCAGGCATTGCTGCCGCATGCCGAGGCGATGGAAGGCGCGGCGCTGGCGGCGGCCGAACAGATCGGCGGGGCCGAGGTCGCCGCGCACGGCGTGGTGCGGCTGGGCGTGCCGGAAGTGTTCGGGGTGCGGGTGGTGGCGCCGCTGCTGGCCACGCTGCTGGAGCAGAACCCCGACCTCTCGATCGACCTGCTGGCCCTGCCCAGCTTCGCCAACCTGGCCAACCGCGAGGCCGATCTCGGCGTCACCATGGACGCCCCGACCACCGGCCGCTACATGGTGACCCGGCTGGCCTCCTTTCACTTCTACCTGTATGCTTCGCCGGACTACCTGGCCAGGCGCCCACCGATCCGCACCCAGGCCGACCTGGCCGGCCATGACTTCGTCGATTACGTCCAGGACCGGCTGGCCAGCCGCGAGCTGTCCTACCTGAACGAGCTGGGCTTCACGCCGCGGCGGCGCATGTGCTGCTCGGGCATGACCGCCCAGCTCGAGGCCGCCTCGCTGGGCATGGGTTTGATGATGGCCCCGCCCTACGCGGTGCCGGACAACGGCCGGCTGGTGCGGGTGCTGCCCGGCTTCCAGGCCGAGCGCGCCTTTTGGCTGGCGGCGCCGACCGACCTGTACCGGCTGCGGCGGGTCAAGGTCGTGTGGGACCTGCTGCGCGAATGCGCGGAAAGCCATCCCGATCTGTTCGTGTAGGGGGGGCGATCCCCGTCGCGTTGCCGCCGACCGGCTGCGGATACGCTGCCGGGGCCGAGGCCCCGGCAGGAAGCCTAGCGCCTGCCGATGGCGCGTCGCACCGGACTAGAACGCAGGGCCAAGAGTGCGCCAATTCCCAGCAAGAGCATGGCGATGCTGTCCGGTTCCGGCACCATCGAGACCTGCACGTTGTCGATGACCAGATCGGCACTGGCGGACAGCCGCAGTTCGCTCAACCCGTTCCACTCCGCCAGCTGCAGGGTGGCCAGCTCGCCCAGCGCCAGCATGGTGTTGAGCTGGGTGTCGCCGCCGAAGATGCCGACCAGGCTGAGTGTCGCCGGCATGCCCGGGTCAAACAGGCCTGCGTCCACGCCAGAGAAGTTGAACAGGGTTCCATCCGCCGCGCTGAGGGTGATGGAGTTCCCGCCGAACAGCACCAGCCCGCCCGACCCGCCAGTGCCGAGGCCGTCGATCGTGAGGAATCCGGCGGCATCGCCCCTGAGCGCGAAGCCCGCCTCGCCGTAGGTAGCCTGGCCGGTGCCGTTATCGATCTCGATCAGGCCTGGCGTATTGAAGTCGATCGTGGCGGCGCTGGCCGGCGCTGCGCCCATGGCCAGCATCGCGGCCAGCATACACAGTAATTTTCGCATTGTCGTTTCTCCGTTCGGACAGGATTATTGGGCGCCTGGGAGCGGCGTGTTCAGGTAGGGGAAGCCGGTCAGGAAAGGCTGGGCCGCCTGGTCGACTGCATCGTGCAGCTTGAATGCGGTCACGCCCAGGGGAACCTTGGCGGGGTTGCATTCGGCACCGAAACCGAAAGCGTTGTTGTTCCCGTTTGCCACGCACAGGCCGCCCATTGCCGCGATCAGCGAGATGTCGACCACATCATCCTTGGGACGGCGTCCGTTCGGGTAGCCGGCATTGTCCGAACCGCCGGCAAGTGCATTGCCCACAATGCCAAGCCGATTCTGTTGGGCGAAGGGCACGGCGGGGATCGCCGTGTTCAGGCGCAGCATTTCAGATGGCGTCACGTTGACCGGCCGGTTGACGTTCGGTATGCCCGTCAGGAAGGTGGTCACCAGGTCCTGGCGCGGCAGGTTGCTCGGAGAGGCGCTGCCTGCGGCGAGTCCCAGCGCGATCTCGACTATCCGCGGCAAGGTCGGGTTCGTGACGTAGGCGGCGAACTGGGCATCGTTCCGCGGCAGAGAGCTGTTGAATCGGTCCTTGTCGCGCAGGCCGATGACGACTTCGTTCACGAGCGGCATGCCGAGCCGCGATACCTGTACAAAGGCACCACCGTAGCTGACAGTCGTCTGGTAGCCCGGTGGAGGGTTTGGATTGACGAGCTGGCTCTGGCGGACGCTCGCCGAAGCCCACACCCCGATCACCGGGTCGGCGGTGCGCGTGGAGAGCAGGCAGCTCTTGTGGACCTCGAGCGCCAGCGACGTGATGTTCTTCCTTGCCAGCGGGTTCGGAGCGGCGTTGATCTTGGACGGGTCGGTAATGACCGACAGCGGTACATTCAGCAGGTCGAAAATCGTCCCGACGTTGACGGCGAACCCTTCCTGACGCTGTCCAACGAACATCCGGGCCGGTGTCGAGCAGCCGGGAATCGTGACGGGATAGACATGCCGGGCCGCATAGGCCGCGTAGTCCGGGATCGTCTTGGTGCCGATATTGTCGACCGGCTTGTCGAAGGTCGTCGCGCCGGTGCCGACGCGCGAAACGCTTGCCGGCAGGCCGCTGCGGCGGTCGCCGCGAATCAGGGTCAGGGTGAATCTTTCATTGACATTCAGCGAGCTTGCATTCGGCTCGCTTACCGGTCCTGAAGCCGGGAAAGCGATCGGCACGGTTTGGTTGCCAATTGGCAAAGCGATCGACCGGAGGACGTTCTGGAACTTGAACTGGAAGGTCAGGTCTTCCTGGGCATCCCCGTTATTGTCGACATGGATCTCGTAAATCGCGTTGGGATCCATCTTGAAATATTCCGGCGCGCCATACGCATCCTGCAAAGGCTGGTAATTGGCAATCAGAGTGACATAGCCGGAACGCCCGTTCTCATAGCTGTTGAAGGCATAGACGTCCGTGTTGTCGACCTTGGGCTGGCTGGTGATGAATGGCGCTTCGCGATGGCTCGATGCATTCGCCGGAATGACGGCCAGCATGGCGAGTACCGGACAGCTTAGCGAGGCCAGGACATTTCGAAGATGAACCCGACGTTTCAACTGCGTGACCATGTTAATTCTCCTCTGAATAATATTTAGAATCAGAAATCAATTAAGCACATGCATCTGCCAGCGAGAACGTTAATGTCAACTTCGAAATGCTGAATTTGGCAAGCTAACGTGGAATTATTCTACAGCGCTTAGTTTCGTGCACAATTCAATCAAATCGGAATGGGCGAATATACGACGGCCATTAGTCACCCTGTGTGTAAGCATAAAAATATTTCTATAATTAAAGAAATGCGTGGTTGAATTTAATCTGAGTATATTGCCTACGAGATTGTGCTTTTGCGGTGAACATGCGCCTTATCTGGTACGCGGGATTCCGGCGAACGGATTCAAAAATGAGAAATCATTGAGTATGTTCCAGCCGGTGAATAACTGATGGCTCGAATGCGTGGCTGGTGGCCGTGATGAGGCTTCTGAAATTGCCAATGCTGTCGGCTTGCTTGCCGACATGCCGAGTAGGACGTATCCTCGCCAGACTCGGCCACTTTCAGGGAATCCATGCGCAACCGCATCAGCGACGACATAACCTTCCGCAAGCTCGAGGTCCTGCTCGCCTACATGGAAGGCGGCAACCTGAACGCCGCCGCGCGCATGCTCGACATCAGCGCGGTGAGCGTGCACCGGGCCCTGCATTCGCTGGAAGAGGCGATGAGCTGCCAGCTGTTCAGCCTGCAGGGACGCAACCTGATCCCGAACGAGGCGGCGCAAGTGCTGGCCGGCGTCAGCCGCGACGTGATCCGGCTGATGGCGGACGGGATCGCCGCCACCCGCTCGGCGGCCGGCTATTCGGCCGACCACCTCAAGATCGGCTCGCTGTATTCTCTGACCACCGGGATCATCCCGAACGTCATCATCGGCATCAAGCTGCGCAAGCAGGAGCTCGAGACCGAGCTGGTGCTCGGCTCGAACGACGACCTGCTGCACAAGCTCAAGCAGAATGCGATCGACGCCGCCCTGATCGCCGTGCCCGACCCGGATCCTGACGTCGAATCGATCCCCCTGTTCGAGGACGAGGTGTTCTTCGCCGCGCCGAACGGCTCGCCCTATGCCGGCATGAGCGAGGTCGACCTGCGCGATTGCGCCAATGAAAAATTCGTCTGCCTGCGCGACGGCTTCGTCACCTTCGGCGGCTTCCAGGAAGCCTTCCGCATCGCCGGCTTCGCGCCCGCCATCGTCACCCGGGTGGGCGACATCTTCTCACTGATGAACCTGGTGGCGGCGGGTATCGGCTATACCTTGCTGCCGGGCCGGGTGCGCGATGCCTTCGGCGACAAGGTGCAGCTGATTCCCCTGAAGCCCGACTACCGCATGCGCCAGACCATCGGCCTGAGCTTCCTGCGCGTACGCGAACGCGACCCGAACCTGCTGGCGCTGGCGGCGGTTTGCCGCATGCTCAAGCACGGATCGGCTTGAAGCTCGATGGGTTACGTTTACGGCGAATAGTTCCGCTCAAAGTAAACATCGGACGGCGAGCCTAATTGATCGCATCCGGATTCAGGACTACCTTTACGTCTCACACTAGATAATAAAAGAGCATGCCCGGCACGGCGGTCCACCGGCGGCAGGGCATGCATTCGGAGACGTATCACCAGCGGTTCCGCACCATACCGGCGCCGCGTCTTGAAGGAGCAAGCCGTGTCCTCTCACATGATCGCAATCTGCGTCCTGGCCCTGATGTTCGTCCTGGCTACCGCGTTGCCCATCAACATGGGCGTCATCGCCTTCGTCGGCGCCTTCCTCGTCGGCTCGGTCGTCGCCGGCATGCAGGCCAAGGCCATCATGGCCGGGTTTCCCGCCGAACTCTTCCTGACCCTGGTCGGGATCACCTTCCTGTTCGCCCAGGCCCAGAACAACGGCACCATCGACTGGCTGGTCCGGCTCGCGGTGCGCGCCGTGGGCGGGCGCATCGCCGCCATTCCCTGGGTGATGTTCGCCATCACCGCGCTGCTGACCTCGGTCGGCGCGGTCAGCCCGGCGGCGGTGGCGATCGTCGCCCCGATCGCGCTCGGCTTCGCCGCCAAGTACAACATCAATCCCCTGATGATGGGCATGATGGTGGTCCACGGCGCCCAGGGCGGCGGCTTCTCGCCGATCAGCATCTACGGCGGCATCACCAACAAGGTGGTGCTGGAGGCCGGGCTGCCGATCTCCCCGCTGACCACCGCCTTCACCAGCCTGGGCGTCAACCTGGCCGTCTCGGCGCTGCTGTTCTTCGCCTTCGGCGGCATGAAGCTGATGCGCCAGCAGGCGCCGAAGTCGGGCTCCTTCGAGGGCCTGCCGGTGCCGCCCTTCGGTGCCCAGGTGGCCGTCGCGGCACAGGGTCCGCAAATCTATGGCGATGCCGAGAACGAAGCGGCCAGCGAAGAGCGGCTGACCGCCCAGCGCTCCAGTGCCGCGCTGAACGGAACCGACCCTGCAGGGGGAGCGGCGGGGGCGGGCGCGGTTGCGGGCCTGCCCCAGGGCAGCCTGCACCAAGGCCCGACTTTCCACCAGGTCTTCACCGTGGTCGGCCTGGTCGCCCTGGCCGTGCTGACCCTGCTGTACAAGCTCGACATCGGCTTCGTCGCCATCAGCATCGGCCTCCTGATCTCGATCCTGTCGCCGCAGGTGCAGAAGCGCGCCATCGGCCAGGTCTCCTGGCCCGAGATCATGCTGATCGTCGGCGTCAGCACCTATGTCGGCGTGATGCAGAAGATGGGCACCATCACCTGGGTCGGCGACAGCGTCGCCAGCCTGACCTCGCCGTTGATGGTGGCCTTGCTGCTGCTGTTCGTGGGCGCCATCGTGTCGGCCTTCGCGTCCTCGACGGCGGTGCTGGGCTCCCTGATCCCGCTGGCCGTGCCTTTCCTGGCCTCCGGCACCGGGGTCGACCCGATCGGCTTCATCGCCGCGATGGCGGTCGCCTCCACCATCGTCGACGTCAGCCCGTTCTCGACCAACGGCGCGCTGGTGCTGGCCAGTGCCCAGCACATCGACCGCGACGTATTCCTGCGACAGCTGATGATCTATGGCGGTATCGTCACCCTGGTCGCGCCGGTCGTGGTGTGGCTGCTGTTCGTGGTGATGTAAGTCCCGCGTTTCAACCCTGGGAGAAGACATGAATGAAGTTGAAGGCCGCTGGACCACCCAGCAACGCAACCGCGGCGAGCGCCTGGCGCGGGCCCGGGCGGCGCTCGGCCCGGCCCTGAGCGGCAAGGTGGTGGCCGCGTCGCACATCGTCGACCTCCTGCACGCGGTGCTGGAGCCGGGCGACCGCGTCTGCCTGGAAGGGAACAACCAGAAGCAGGCCGATTTCCTCGGCAACGCCCTCACCAAGGTCGATCCGGCACGCGTCAATAACCTGCACATGCTGCTGTCGGTGCTGTCGCTGCCCGAGCACCTCGACGTGTTCGAAAAGGGCATCGGCTCGCGTCTCGACTTCTCCTTCTCCGGGCCGCAGGCAGGGCGCCTGGCCAAGCTGGCCCAGTCCGGCAAGCTGAACATCGGGGCGATCCACACCTACCTGGAGCTGTTCGCGCGCTACTTCGTCGACCTGACCCCGCGCGTGGCGCTGGTGGCGGCCGAGATGGCCGACCGCGAGGGCAATCTGTACACCGGCCCGAACACCGAGGACACGCCCGCCATCGTCGAGGCCACCGCCTTCAAGAGCGGCATCGTGATCGCCCAGGTCAACCAGGTGGTCGACAAGCTGCCGCGGGTCGACATCCCGTCCGGCTGGGTCGAGTACGTGGTGCAGTCGCCTACGCCCTACTACATCGAGCCGCTGTTCACGCGCGACCCGGCCCAGATCTCGGAAATCCAGGTCTTGATGGCGATGATGGCAATCAAGGGCATCTATGCGGAGTACGAAGTCGAGCGCCTGAACCACGGCATCGGCTTCGACACCGCCGCCATCGAGCTGCTGCTGCCGACCTACGCCGCCTCGCTCGGCCTGAAGGGCAAGATCGCCCGCCACTGGGCGCTGAATCCACACCCGGCCCTGATCCCGGCGATCGAGGCCGGCTTCGTCGAATCGGTGCATTCCTTCGGCTCCGAGTTGGGCATGGAGAACTATATCCGTGCCCGTCCCGACGTCTTCTTCGTCGGCCCGGACGGCTCGATGCGCAGCAACCGCGCCTTCTCGCAGGCGGCCGGCCACTATGCCTGCGACATGTTCATCGGCTCGACCCTGCAGATCGATTTGCAGGGCAACTCCTCGACCGCGACCCTGGGCCGCATCTCCGGCTTCGGCGGCGCCCCGAACATGGGCGCCGATGCGCGCGGACGGCGCCACCCGAGCGCGGCCTGGCTCAAGGCCGGCCGCCAGGCGCGCGAAGGGCGCAACACCATCCCGCGCGGGCAAAAGCTGGTGGTGCAGATGGTCGAGACCTTCCGCGAACACATGGCGCCGGCCTTCGTCGAAAGGCTGGACGCCTGGCAGCTGGCCGAACAGGCCGGCATGGCGATCCCGCCGGTGATGATCTACGGCGACGACGTCACCCACATCCTCACCGAAGAGGGCATCGCCAACCTGCTGCTGTGCCGCAGCGACGAAGAACGCGAACAGGCGATCCGCGGCGTGGCCGGCTACACGCCGGTGGGCATGGGCCGCGACAAGCGCATGGTCGAAAACCTGCGCGACCGCGGCATCATCCGCCGCGCCGAAGACCTCGGCATCGACAAGCGCATGGCCACCCGCGACCTGCTGGCCGCCAAGAACATGAAAGGCCTGGTGCGCGCATCCGGCGGGCTGTACGATCCGCCGAAACGCTTCAGGAACTGGTAGTCAAGGAACAAGGAGTCCTATGGAAACGCTTCAATACAGGTTCGAGGGCGGCACCCGGCCCCTGGCCGGCATGCCCCAGCTGGTCGGCGTGGTCGGCTCGGGCAACCTCGAGGTCCTGATCGAGCCGGCGCCGCTGAACGGCGCCTGCGACATCGAGGTGCGCACCGCCGCCGTCGGCTTCGGCGCCACCTGGCAGGCCGTGATGGCCGACTTCCATCAGCGCTGGAGCCTGGCGGACGCGCGCATCTGCATCAACGACATGGGCGCGACGCCGGCCGTGGTCAGCCTGCGACTCGACCAGGCGGTCGAGTCGCTGACGGGAGGATTGCCATGAGCAGCTACCAGGAACTGACGGCGCGCCAGCGCATTCCGGCCATCTTCGATGCCGGCAGCTTCGAGGAATTCCTGCCGCCCAGTGCGCGTGTCGCCAGTCCGCACCTGGCCCAGCTCGATGCGCCCGTGTCCTTCGATGACGGCGTGGTGGTCGGACGCGCGCGCCTGGACGGCCGGCTGGTGTTCGGCGCGGCCCAGGAGGGTGGCTTCATGGGCGGCGCGGTGGGCGAAGTGCACGGCGCCAAGCTGGTCGGCATGCTGCGGCGCGCGGTCGACGAAAAGGCCGATGCGGTGCTGCTGCTGCTCGAATCGGGCGGGGTCCGCCTGCACGAAGCGAATGCCGGCCTGATCGCAGTGTCGGAAGTGATGCGCGCCATGCTGGATGCGCGCGAGGCCGGCATCCCGGTGGTGGCGATCGTCGGCGGCGCCAACGGCTGCTTCGGCGGCATGGGCATCTCGGCCCGCTGCGCCAATACGGTGATCATGTCGGAAGAAGGACGGCTGGCGATGTCCGGCCCCGAAGTGATCGAGACCGCCAGCGGCGTCGAGGAATTCGACTCGCGCGACCGCGCCCTGGTCTGGCGCACTACCGGCGGCAAGCACCGCTACCTGATGGGCGACTGCCAGGTGCTGGTGCCCGACGACACGGCGGCCTTCCGCGCCGCCGCCATCGGGGCCATCGACGCGATCCGCACTGCGGGTAGCCGCCTGACCCTCGACGACCTGCTGGCCGAGCAGGACATGCTGGCGCGCCGCATCGAACTCGCCGAGGGCTTGGCCGAACCGGTCGAGGTCTGGGCCAAGCTCGGCATCCCGGATGCGGCCGGCGTGCCGATGCTCGACGCCGTCGCCTTCCTGGAACTGGCGGCGCTGCACCGCATGGAACAGCGCAAGGGAGAACGATGATGGAATGGCAGACACTGGCAGCGCAGCTGTTCCCGGGCGGTTTTCAGATCGGCGAGCGCGACAATTTCCTGTCCGGCAGTGCCCAGGTCGAGGGCCGGACGGTCGACGTGATCGGCACCACCGGCCACGTCCCGATCGGCATCGAGATCGCGCTGGCCCAGGCCCGGGCGATCCTGAAGACGGTGCAGGACCATCCGGGCCGCCCGATCCTGATCCTGGTCGACACCGTCGGCCAGCGCCTGCGCCACCGCGACGAGATGTTGGGCATCAACAGCTACATGGCCCATCTCGGCAAGTGCGTGGACCTGGCGCGGCGCAAGGGACATACCGTGGTCGGCCTGGTGTACGACCAGGCCCTGTCGGGCGGCTTCATCACGAGCGGCCTGATCGCCAGCGCCTGCTTTGCACTGCCGGAGGCCACCATCCGCGTGATGGGGCTGCCGGCGATGGCGCGCATCACCAAGGTGCCGGAAGAGCGCCTGACCGAGCTGGCCAGGGACAACCCGGTGTTCGCGCCGGGTCCGGAGAACTACCTGCGCATGGGCGGCCTGCACGGCATCTGGGAGCAGGACCTGGCGGGCGAACTGGCGCGGGCGCTGGATGCCAGCCCCGTGGAAGACGTGCGCATGGCGCTGGGCCGCGAACGCGGCGGGCGCCTGATGGCACAGCCGGTCGCGGAAGCGGTCAGGACGGGCAGCCATGTTCGCCCGTCATGATCTGGTCTGGCTGAGCAGCCGCGGCTGGGACCGGGTGCGCGCCGCCGCGCCGCTGGAAGCGGTCGACGCGCTCGACCTGTGGCGCGAGGGCGGCTGGCCGGCGGTCGTGCGGCGCGCGGAGACCGATCTCCTGCCCGGCGAAGTGGCGATCGGCTTCGCGCTGCCGCCGCGCCGCGCCGCTGCAGGAAGGAATCTCAAAGGCGAAGGCAAACTGCGGGTCGGCTGCCGCGTCGAGCTGTCCGACGTCACGCGTCGCACCCGCGCCTTGCCGCTGGTCGGCGCACTCGATGCGGTGCCGCCGGAATGGCATCAAGCACTGGCGGCGCTCGAATCCGAGGCCGCCGAGGCCGGCATCGGGCTGGCCGTGTATGGCTCGGTGGCGCTGGAGGCGCTCACCGGCCAGCCCTACCTGACGCCGGCATCCGACATCGACCTGCTGCTGCGCCCCCTGAGCCGCGCGCAGCTGATGGCGGGCCTGGAGCTGCTGGCCCGGCATGCCGCCGTGCTGCCGCTCGACGGTGAAGTGGTGTTCGGGGACGGGCGTGCGGTGGCCTGGAAAGAACTGCGCGCCGCCTTCGACAGCGCGGCGGGCACGCGGGTGCTGGCGAAGGGCCTGGAGCGCATCGCCCTGGTCACGCCGGACGAACTGATAGCGACGCTGGAGGGACAGGCATGGCTGAACTGATCGCGGTACGGCCGGCCGCGCGCCTGGGTAGGCGCCCGGCGCCAAGCGTGGCCGCTACCGACACGCCGTTCTGCCGCCAGCTGGCGCGCCTCGCGGTGCGCAGCCTGTATGCGGAACTGGTGCTGTATCCGAAGCCGGGACTGGTATCGCTGGTCGACAACGGCAGCCACGCAGACATGGATGCGGCCACCTTCATGCGCAGCATGTTCGCGCTGCGCCGCTACTTCTTCGACATCGCCCGCGCCGGCATGGAGGACGCGCCTTTCCACGTGCTCAAGGGGCTGGGCATAGCCGCGGAAGCGCGGATGATGCGCGCCACGGGCGGCATCAATACCCACCGCGGCGCGATCTTCTGCCTCGGCCTGCTGTGCGCGGCGATCGGCCGCTGCCGGGCCAAGGGCACGGTCTTGCGGCCCGCCGCCATCCAGGCCACCTTGTTGATTTGCTGGGGCAGGGAGCTCGGCGCGCACAGCGGCGACGTGGAGGTGCAGTCGCACGGAACTGAAGCGCGCGAACGTTATGCCGCCAGCGGCGCACGCGAGGAAGGCGCGCGCGGCTTCCCGTCCGTGTTCGGCGTCGGCCTGCCGGCCCTGCGGCGCGCCCTGGCGGCAGGCCTCGGCCTGCGCCGCGCCCGCATCGACGCGCTGTTCGCCCTGATGGCCCACATCAGCGACACCAACGTCTACCACCGCGGCGGCGCTGGCGGCGCGCAGGCGGTGCGGCGCCAGGCACGCGCCTTCATCGCGCGCGGCGGCAGCGCGGCGCCGGACTGGGAAGCGCGCGCGCTGGCCTGCCACCGCGGCTTTGTCGCGGCGCGCCTGTCGCCCGGCGGCGCCGCCGACCTGCTGGGCGCGGTGTGCCTGCTGCAGTCGGTGTGCGGAGGGCTGGAATAGCATGGCCGGCCGGCTCGTGATCCTGTGTCCCGGCCAGGGTGCCCAGCACCCGGCCATGTTCGACATGGCGCGCAGCGATCCGGCGGCAAGCCGGATGCTCGACGGGTGCTTCGACGATCCCATGCTCGCGGGGCTGCTCGGCGCCGCCCTGGAAGGACCGGAGCGCTTCGCCAACCGGGTAGCCCAGCCCTCGATCGTGGCGGCCACGCTGGCCATGTGGACCGCGTTGGGCGAGCTGCCGTCGCCGCCCGCGCTGGTGGCCGGCTACAGCATCGGCGAACTTTCCGCGTACGGCGTCGCGGGTGCGCTCGATCCCCTTGACGCGGTCAGGCTGGCCGCCGGGCGCGCACGCATGATGGACGCCTGCCTGGCGGACGGGCCGCGCCAGGGCATGGTGGCGCTGTCCGGTTTGCCGCCCGGGACCGTGGAAACGCTGCTGCAGCGCTTCGGCTTTTACCCGGCGATCCTCACCGGCGACGACGCCCTGGTGGCCGGCGGACCTGCCGGGGAAGGCGAAGGACTTGCCGAAGCCGCGGCCGCGGCGGGCGGCAAGGCCACCGTGCTGCCGGTCGAGGTGGCCTCGCACACGCCGCTGCTGCGGGGCGCGGTGGCGCCGTTTGCCGCGCTGCTGGCAGACCAGCATTGGTCAGCCTTCCGTTACCCGGTGTTGTCCGGCATCTCGGCCGAACCCGTGCACGATGGCGCGCGTGCAATGGCAGACTTGCCACGCCAGATCGCCGAGCCGATCCGCTGGAAAGATTGCATGGATTCCTGCGCGGAAGCCGGCGCGACGGTAGCGCTCGAGCTAGGCCCGGGCGCGGCGCTGTCGCGCATGTTGCAGGCGCGCCACCCGCAGATCGCTTGCCGTTCCGTTGCTGAATTCCGTACGCTGGACGGGATACGCTCCTGGCTAGGGAGGAGTCTCGAATAACATTCACCAGACGCATGTCTGGTATTGCAGATGGGAATTGGAAATTCACCCGACTCGCCTATATAACGGTGTCATGGGATCGCATTGCGATCTGAACCGTAACAAGGAGTCGCACATGAAGAGTTTCCTGAACACCGCTACCCGCGTGCTGCTGGCCGCCGCCAACAGCCGCGCCATCAACGTCCTGCGCAAGCAGGCTGAACTGGCCAAGCCTTTCCACGTCGAGTTTCGCTCGAACGCGGGCGGCTGGAACTAAGCCGCACTCACATACATCGTCGGCGCGCCGCCCAAGCGGCGCGGCTGGCCAGCAAAGGGTCGGATTCGTGACGAGCGAATCCGGCCCTTTTGCATGCCGAAAACGCGCGTCTTAGACCCGGTTGTTCAGGTCTTTCGTTATAGGTAGCTTGCGAGGTGCAAGCCCGCGATTCTAGCTGTCCGGCCATGGCGAGAAATGCGCGAAATCTCTCCTGCGTGGGTTTGAACAGTTGACGGAGAATTTGCGCAGAACTGCTTCAATTTATTCAATTCGCAGCGGTTGTTCGCAAATCAGCCGGGCTCGATCAGCTCGCAGTGAACCTTCCCGGGGATCGAGCGGTCTGATGGAATATGACCAATTTACCCGCCATGCCGGCATGAATGTGAGGGAAATCCAATGTTCGTTGCCCACCGCATCAGGCTCGATCCGAACAACGTACAGGGCACGTACCTAGCGCGCGCGGCCGGCACTGCACGGTTCGCCTACAACTGGGCGCTGGCCGAGTGGCAGCGGCAGTACGAGGCGTGCAAGGTCGACCCGTCGCTGCCCAAGCCGAATGAGGCTGCACTGCGGCGCCAACTGAATGCCGTTAAGCGCCAGCAATTCCCATGGATGCTCGAGGTGACCAAGAACGCCCCCCAGCTGGCGATCATGCAGCTGGGCCTGGCCTTCAAGAACTTCTTTGCCCGGCGGGCACGCTACCCGCGGTTCCGCAGGAAAGGACAGCACGACCGTTTTACGCTCAGCAACGACCGGTTCCAGGTCGAGGTAGGAGATTCTGGATCCCCAAACTCGGGTGGGTGCCTATGCGTGAGGCCCTGCGCTTGACGGGCAGGATCGTTTCGGCCACCGTCTCACGCACTGCGGATCACTGGTACGCCAGCATCACCGTCGATACTCCTGACCTATCCCTTCCGCCAGCTGAGAACCAAGGCGCGGTCGGGGTCGACCTGGGTGTGTCGTCGCTGGCGACGCTGTCGACGGGAGAGACGATTGCAGGCCCGAAGGCGCTGCGCTCAATGCTGGGGCGCCTGCGCCGCCTGTCGCGCAGCCTGTCACGCAAGGTCAAGAACTCGCGCAACCGGCACAAAGCGAAGATGAAACTGGCAAGGCTGCATGCCAGGATCGCCAGCGTGCGGCGCGAGGGCCTGCACCAGCTCACCACCAGCATCACGCGACGCTTCCATACGATCGGCATTGAGGACCTGCATGTAAAAGGCATGCTGGCCAACAGGAGGTTGTCACGCGCCATCGCCGACATGGGTTCCTATGAGTTCCGGCGCCAGCTGGAATACAAGGCAGCCTGGCGTGGTGCGCAGGTGGTCGTGGCGGACCGCTGGTACCCGAGCAGCAAACTATGCTGCAGCTGCGCGCATCGGCTCGACACACTCGGACTGGACGTCCGGCACTGGACCTGTCCGGGCTGCGGCGCGAAACACGACCGCGACGTGAATGCGGCCATCAACCTGAAAGATTTGGCGGTGAGTTCCACCGCGTCCGCCTGTGGAGGGGAAGGCGCTGGCCTGGCGCGCAAGCGCGAGGCGAAACCGGCCCCGGTGAAGCAGGAATCCAGCGCAAAGTTAAGTATGGAATAGCTTTGCATAAGTCTGGAGGAACGGAATTGGTGATGAAACAATGGAAGCAAGCGGTATATACTCATTCGCCTGCCGTCCCGATCACAAGCAAGACCAGAGGAGAACCCGAATAGGATGGACCACATGATCCGACACTTCCAGCCGGCCGACCGCGACGCCGTCAACCGCGTGGCGCGCGCCGCCTTCGACCAGTATGCGCACGACTACGAGGACTGGCCCACGTTCAGCGAGCGCCTCGCGCGCATGGCGGACCTGGCCGGCCAGGCTGACCTGATCGTGGCCGAGATCGACGGAGAGGTGGCCGGCGCGGTCGTGCATGTCGGGCCGGGCAAGCCGAGAAGTGCGATCTTCCCCGACGACTGGTCGCTCATCCGGATGCTGGTGGTCGACCCTGCCCACCGCGGCCGCGGCATCGGGCCGCAACTGGTGGCCGCCTGCCTGCGCTGCGCCATCCGCGACGGCGCGCCGGCGGTCGGCCTGCACACCAGCCCCATCATGGCGCCGGCGCTGCGCCTCTACACCCGCCTGGGCTTCACGCGCGACCGCGACCTCGATCCGATCCACGGCGTACCCTATGGCCGCTACGTGCTGCCGGCCGGCGGCCTGCAGGCGGCGCTCAGCCAGTTGACGGGCTAGCGGAGCGGAAGGGGTTGCGCTCGTTCAGCTCATCCATGTAGTCGTCGATCCCGCCTTTCTCGCGCTCCAGGAAGCGTTCGATCGCATCGGCAAACGAAGGATGCGCCAGCCAGTGCGCCGACCAGGTGCGGGTCGGCAGGAAGCCGCGCGCCATCTTGTGCTCGCCCTGGGCGCCGCCCTCGAAGGCCTCGATGCCCTGTTCGATGCAGAACTCGAGCGGCTGGTAATAGGCTGCCTCGAAGTGCAGGCAGGGCACGTGTTCCAGTTCGCCCCAGTAGCGCCCGAACAGCGTGGTCTCGTTATGGATCACCAGCGAGGCCGCGATGTCGCGCCCCGCGCGCGAGGCGATGACGAGCAGGATGTTGTCCGGCATGGCCGTACCGATGCGCCGGAAGAAATCCAGGTTCAGGTAGGGCGTCGAGTGATGCGCTTGGTAGGTGTGGCGGTAGCAGCGGTTGAACAGCACCCAGTCGCTGTCCAGCGCATCGCGCCCACGCACACGGCGTAAAGTGACTCCCGCTTCCCGCACTTTCCTCCGCTCGGCGCGGATGTTCTTGCGCTTCTTCTGCTCGAGCGTGGCCAGGAACTCGTCGAAGCTGGCATAGCCCTGGTTCAGCCAGTGGAACTGGACGCCGCTGCGCAGCATGAAGCCGGCTTCCCGCAGCTGGTGGGCGTGCTCCTCGGGCGGGAACAGCACATGGGTCGAGGACACGTCGGCCGCGGCTTGCGTGGCCACCAGCACCTCGATCAGCGCCGCCCGCGCTGCGGCGTCGACCGCCATCAGGCGCGGCCCCGCGACCGGCGTGAACGGGATCGCGGACAGCAGCTTGGGGTAATAGTCGAGGCCGTGCCGCTGGTAGGCATCGGCCCAGGCCCAGTCGAACACGTACTCGCCATAGGAGTGGCCCTTGACGTAGAGGGGCAGGGCGGCGGCCAGCTCCTCGCCGTCGTACAGAACGATGTACTGCGGCTGCCAGCCCGTTCCCGGCACCGCGCTGCCGGATTCGTGCAGCGCGTGCAGGAAGGCGTAGGACAGGAAGGGAGTCGGATTGTCCTGCGCGTTCACCAGGCCGTCCCAGCGCTCCCTGCCAATCTCGGACAGAGAGGAAACGATATGCGTGCGATAATTCAAAATGTCTTCCGTCGCTAAAAAGATCCACCCATGAACCAGCGATTCTTCAACCTCTACACCCACCACTTCGCCCGCGTCGCGGTGGCCATCCCGCGCTGCCGCATCGCCGACCCGGCCTTCAACGTCGAGCAGACCCTGGCCCTGGCGCGCCAGGCCGCCGACGGGGGCGCCGTGCTGGCGGCCTTTCCGGAGCTGGGCATCTCGGCCTACAGCTGCGACGACCTGTTCCACCAGCGCGCCTTGCTCGACGCCTGCCTCGACGGCCTGGCCAGGATCATCGAGGCCTCGACAGCCTTGCCGCTGGCGCTGGTCGTCGGCCTGCCGCTGAAGGTCAACCACCAGCTCTTCAACTGCGCCGTGGTGGTGGCGAATGGCCGCGTGCTGGGCGTGGTGCCCAAGAGTTTCCTGCCTAATTATGGCGAGTTTTACGAATCCCGGCAGTTCAGTGCGGCCGATTGCGCGGCAGTCGACCAGATCGAGCTGTTCGGCGCGGTCGTGCCCTTCGGCCCGGCCCTGCTGTTCGAGATCGAGAACCTGCCGCTGTTCCGCTTCCACGTCGAGATCTGCGAAGACGTCTGGGTGCCGATCCCGCCGTCCTCGTTTGCCGCCATGGCCGGCGCCACGGTGCTGGTCAACCTGTCGGCCTCGAACGTCGTCGTGGGGAAAAGCGGCTACCGCCACCAGCTGGTCAGCCAGCAGTCGGCACGCTGCCTCGCAGCCTACCTGTACACCTCGGCCGGCCGCGGCGAATCGACCAACGACATGGCCTGGGACGGCCAGTCGCTGATCTACGAAAAGGGCGAGCTGCTGGCCGAGTCGGAACGCTTCAGCGACGACTCGCACGTGATCTTCGCCGACGTCGACCTCGACCGCCTGTCGAACGAGCGCATGCACGCCACCACCTTCGCGCAATCGGTGCGCCGCCATGCGGACGAGGTGTCGAAGTTCCGCCTGGTTCAGTTCCAGCTCGAGCTGCCCTTGGCCCGCGAGATGCCGCTGGCGCGCACGGTCGAACGCTTCCCCTACGTGCCGGCCGACGCCGCGCGCCGCGACGAGCGCTGCCTCGAGGTGTACAACATCCAGGTGCAGGCCCTGATCCAGCGCCTGTCGAGCACCGGCATCAAGAAGGTCGTCATCGGCGTCTCGGGCGGGCTGGACTCGACCCATGCGCTGCTGGTCTGCGCGCGGGCCATGGACCGCCTCGGCCTGCCGCGCACCAACATCCTCGCTTATACGATGCCGGGCTTCGCCACCAGTGAACGTACGCTCAAGCAAGCGAACGACCTGATGGCAGTAGTGGGCTGCAGCGCCCAGCTGATCGACATCCGCCCGAGCTGCATCCAGATGCTCAAGGACCTCGGCCACCCCTACGTGGAAGGCAAGGCGGAATACGACATCACCTTCGAGAACGTGCAGGCGGGCGAGCGCACCAACCACCTGTTCCGCCTCGCGAACTTCCACAACGCGATCGTGATCGGCACCGGCGACCTGTCCGAGCTGGCCCTGGGCTGGTGCACCTACGGCGTGGGCGACCACATGTCGCACTACAACGTCAACGCCAGCGTGCCCAAGACCCTGATCTCCTACCTGGTGCGCTGGGTGGCGGAGACCGGCGCGGTGGTCGAGAATGGCGCCGACGTGCTGCTCAAGATCCTCGACACCGAGATCAGCCCCGAGCTGGTGCCGGGCGCGGACAAGGACGGCAAGCCGGCCCAGATCACCGAGAACACCATCGGCCCCTACGAGCTGCAGGATTTTAATTTGTACTACACGCTGCGCTACGGCTTCAAGCCGAGCAAGGTGGCCTTCCTCTCCTGGAGTGCCTGGCACGACCGCGAGCAGGGCAGGTGGCCGAACGCGGCCAACGTACGCAACCAGTACGAGCTGGCTGCGATCAAGAAGAACCTGGGCATCTTCCTGTGGCGCTTTTTCAAGACCAGCCAGTTCAAGCGCACCTGCGTGCCGAACGGGCCGAAGATCGGCAACGGCGGCTCGCTGTCCCCGCGCGGCGACTGGCGCGCACCGTCGGATTCCGAAGCGACCGTGTGGATGGACGACCTCAAGAATATTCCGGACTAACCGGGGCGCGTAGCCCCCTGTTTTTTAGAGAGACAAGAACATGAAACAGATTACCTGCGTGATCAAACCCTTCAAACTCGACGAAGTGCGCGAAGCGCTGGCCGAGGTCAACGTGACCGGCCTGACCGTCACCGAAGTGAAGGGCTTCGGCCGCCAGAAGGGCCACACCGAACTGTATCGCGGCGCCGAATACGTGGTGGACTTCCTGCCGAAGGTGAAGATCGAGGTGGTGGTCGATGACGCCATGGCGGACGGCGTGGTCGACGCCATCATCAAGGCGGCCCGCACCGGCAAGATCGGCGACGGCAAGATCTTCGTGCAGAACGTCGAGCAGGTGATCCGTATCCGTACCGGCGAGACCGGGGCGGACGCGGTGTAAAGGCAGGACAGCGCGGCTGGGGCCTCAGCGCCCCATCCGCAGATCGAACTTCCAGGTCAGCAGCCGCAGCCCGCTGATGAACAGGGCGCTCGACCACAGTGCGAAGTCGGGCTCGACGCCGTACTTGCCCATCAGGAGGTACAGCCAGTTCCCGAGGAAGGCGCAGATCGCATAGGGCTTCCCGTCGCGGAAGACCATCGGCACCTCGTTGCACACGATATCGCGCAGCACGCCGCCGAAGATCCCGGTGATCACCCCCATCATCGAGGCAATGAAGATCGGCATGCCGGCTGCCAGCGCCGCGGACACGCCGGCCACCGAGAACAGGCCCAGTCCGACCGCGTCGGCGATCACGATCAGGCGCTCCGACACGATCTGGCGCAGGGTGCGGATCAGGGGCGAGGCCACCAGCGCCAGCACGAAGATCAGGATCGCGTATTCCTGGTGGATGACCCAGAACAGCGGCCGGCGGTCGAGCAGGATGTCGCGCAGGGTACCGCCGCCGAAAGCGGTGATGAAGGCTACCGTGAAGACACCCACCAGGTCCATGCGCTTGCGCCGGGCTTCGATGAAGCCCGAGAAGGCGCCGACCAGGATCGCCATGATTTCGATGAACTTGATAAGGGTCATGCAGTAATGAAGAGCGGGGACTGTTGCTAGACTACCATGCCGCTCTGCATTTACGGTAGGGCAGACGTCAGGTGTCGCCCTGCAGCGGCAAGCGCACCGAGAAGATCACCTCGTTGCCCTCGTGGCGATAAGCGATCTCGCCATGGTGCTCGCGCACGATCTGCTGCGCGATGTACAGGCCCAGCCTCCCGCTGCCGGCATTCACCATGGCCGCTTCGTCGCAGGTGAGCTGGAACGGGATCGTCGGGTAGGCCACGCGCGCCTCGTCCATCAGGTCTTCCACCAGTGCGGTCAGGTCGACCGGTGTCGGCGATCGCGCGCGATAGGCGCACGTTGGGGAGCATGCTCTTCACGTTCAAGTCCTCGATCACGACCGCTTGGTTTTCGCGGCAGAGACGGGTAGTGAGCTTGTGGAGGAAATCGTGGCGCACCCGCGCGATGCGCGCGTGCAGGCGCGCCAGTGCCTTTCCTGCCGTGGTCCGGTTGTGCGACACCGGCGGCCGCGCGCCCTTCGGGATCCGGCCCGCGATCCCGGCGGCAACCTTGGCACTCTCCAGCTTGCGCGACAGGCGGCGACTGCGAATGCGCACACGGCGCAGCGCCGCCCTACTCGAGCAGAGCGGGGCGTAGCAGCACGATCAGCGCACCGTGGCCGCCATCTTTCTTTCCAGCAACGCAGAAGGCGACGACTTCGCTCTTCTGCACCAGCCAGCTGTGGACGATCCCGCGCAGCACCGGCTGGCCCTGGGGCGAGCCGTAGCCGATGCCGTGCACGATGCGCACACAACGGACGCCGCGCCGGTTGGCGCGCTGCAGGAAATCGGTGAGGGCGTCGCGCGCCTCGTCGCGGTTCATGCCGTGCAGGTCGAGCTCGTCCTGCACCGGCCAGTGGCGCCTGCGCAGCTTGCGCACCACGTCCGGGCCGACGCCGTCCTGGGCGTAGCTCAGGGAAGGGTCCTCGTCGAGCAGGCCCTCGACGTCGAACAGGTCCGACAGCGATTCGCGCAGGACGGCTTCGACTTCTTCTTCCTCGGTGCGCGGGGTGCGGTCCTTGAAGACGCGGTCGGAGGCCACGTAGACCGGGCGGTAGACGTAGCGGTCCGATTCCGGCAGCTTGTGCACGCCTTCCATCGCGCCGCGGAACTCCACGGCGCGTTCGCGGGCAAGACGCTCGCGCTTCTCGCGCTCGGCCTTCTCGATGGCGCGCAGGCGCTCGTCTTCCTTGAGCTTGTCGCGCAAGCCCTTCAGTTCGGAAAAGTCTTTCATCCCCGCCATCGATGTCCCTTATGCCGGCGAGTCTTCCAGCGCCTCCAGGTAGCGCTGCGCGTCGAGCGCGGCCATGCAGCCGGTGCCCGAGCTGGTGATCGCCTGGCGGTAGATATGGTCCTGCACGTCGCCGGCCGCGAACACGCCCGGCACGCTGGTGGCGGTCGCCATGCCATCAAGGCCCGACTTGGTCCGGATGTAGCCGTTCTGCATCTCGAGCTGGCCTTCGAAGATGCCGGTGTTGGGCTTGTGGCCGATCGCCACGAACAGGCCGTGCACGCTCAGGTCCTTGGACTCGCCGCCGGCGGTCGACTTGATGCGCAGGCCGGTCACGCCGCTGTTGTCGCCCAGGACTTCGTCCAGGGTGTGGTTCAGCTCCAACACGATCTTGCCTTCGCCGACCTTGTGCATCAGGCGGTCGACCAGGATCGGCTCGGCGCGGAACTTGTCGCGGCGGTGGATCAACGTGACCTTGGAGGCGATGCCGGCCAAATACAGTGCTTCCTCGACCGCGGTATTGCCGCCGCCGATGACCGCCACCTCCTGGTTGCGGTAGAAGAAACCGTCACAGGTGGCGCACGCCGACACGCCCTTGCCCATGAAGGCCTGTTCCGAGGGCAGGCCGAGGTACTGGGCGGAGGCGCCCGTGGCGATGATCAGGGCGTCGCAGGTGTATTCATGGGCGTCGCCGACCAGGCGGATCGGTTTTTCTTCTAGGAATGTCGTGTGGATGTGGTCGAACACGATCTCGGTGTTGAAGCGTTCCGCATGCTGCAGCAGGCGCTGCATCAGTTCCGGACCCTGCACGCCCAGCGGGTCGCCCGGCCAGTTCTCGACATCGGTCGTGGTCATCAGCTGGCCGCCCTGTTCGACGCCGGTCACCAGCATCGGGCTCAGGTTGGCGCGCGCGGCGTAGACGGCTGCGCTGTAGCCGGCAGGACCGGAACCGAGAATCAGGACTTTGGCGTGTTTGGAAGTAGTCATGGAAGGCTTCAAGAAAGATGGATCGTCAGATGAACAGACGGAAACTGGGGACGGGTAGCACAGGAATCAAGACCCGTTTGCAACATGAGATTATAGACGATGATGCACCGGAGCATGAATCGTAGGCCAGCCCAGCCGTTAATGGCTTAGAATGAGCGGATCGTCGATAGTGATTACTTCAGCAGTACCCAGCATGAGCAAGAATAGCCAAGCCAGCACCTCAGGATATACCCGCACCGCACAAACCACGCGGGCCGCCCGCCAGCCCCTGCCTGGCCGGCTGTCGCGCCTCCTGTCGGAAGCGCGCTGGATGGCCATGGCCGTGGCCTTCCTGTATTTCGTGCTTATATTATTAAGTTACAACAAGGGCGACCCGGGCTGGTCGCATGCCAACGCCGTCCCCAAGATCGCCAACCTGGGCGGCAAGGCCGGCGCCTGGCTGTCCGACCTGCTGCTGTTCATCTTCGGCTTCTCGGCCTGGTGGTGGGGCGTGATCTTCCTGCGCGGGGTCTGGAAGGGCTGGCGCCGCCTGACCAACCGGCTCGAGCCGGACGAGGCCGACCTGCCGCATGCCGGCGAGATGTACGTGCGCTGGACCGGCTTCGCCATCATGCTGGCCGGCAGCCTGGGCCTCGAATACCTGCGCCTGTGGTCCTGGAACGTCGAGCTGCCGCGCGCCGCCGGCGGGGTGCTGGGCCAGCTGATCGGCCATTCGGCCCACGTCGCCTTCGGTTTCACCGGCGCGACCTTGCTGCTCCTGCTGCTGTTCGGCCTGGGCTTCTCGCTGTTCTTCCAGGTGTCCTGGCTGGCCGTGGCCGAGCGCATCGGCGAGTCGGTCGAGAACAGCATCGACTGGTTCCGCCTGCGCATGGAAGACCACGAAGACCGCAAGCAGGGCGAAGCCGCGGCCGTCAAGCGCGACGAACTGGTGGTCAACGAGCGCCAGAAATACACCGAGAAGCATCCGGCCCCGCCGCAGATCGTCAAGGCCGAGCCGGTGCTCGAGTCGCGTCCGGAGCCGCGTCCGGAGCCCGTGATTCTGCCGCCGTCGACGCCGGCCTCGCTCGCCATGCCCGCACCGTCGCCGGTGGCGAGCGCCGCGTCCTCGATCAAGATCGAGCCGCAGATGACCAGCGTGCCGAAATCCGAGCGCGCCCAGAAGGAAATGCAGACCCCGCTGTTCCACGAGCTGGCCGGCGATTCGCCGCTGCCGCCGCTGGCGCTGCTGGACGAGGCGCCGCCGGCCCAGGAAACCGTGGCCGTCGAAACCCTGGAATTCACCAGCCGCCTGATCGAGAAGAAGCTGTCCGACTTCGGCGTCGAAGCCAAGGTGGTCGCCGCCTATCCGGGCCCGGTCGTGACCCGCTACGAGATCGAGCCGGCCACCGGCGTCAAGGGCAGCCAGATCGTCAACCTGGCGCGCGACCTGGCGCGTTCGCTGTCCCTGACCTCGATCCGTGTGGTCGAGACCATCCCGGGCAAGAACTACATGGCGCTCGAGCTGCCGAACCCGAAGCGCCAGATCGTGCGCCTGTCGGAGATCGTCGGCTCCAAGGTGTATGGCGACAGCGCTTCGGCCCTGACCGTCGCCCTGGGCAAGGACATCGCCGGCAAGCCGGTCTGCGCCGACCTGGCCAAGATGCCCCACCTGCTGGTGGCGGGTACCACCGGTTCGGGTAAATCGGTCGGCATCAACGCCACCATCCTGTCGCTCCTGTATAAATCCGACCCGGCCGACGTGCGCCTGATCCTGATCGACCCGAAGATGCTGGAGATGTCGGTGTACGAAGGCATCCCGCACCTGCTGGCGCCGGTCGTGACCGACATGCGCCAGGCCGGCCACGCCCTGAACTGGGCGGTGAACGAGATGGAGCGCCGCTACAAGCTGATGTCCAAGCTGGGCGTGCGTAACCTGGCCGGCTACAACGGCAAGATCATGGAAGCGGCCAAGCGAGAAGAACACATCCCGAACCCGTTCTCGATCATGCCGGACAATCCCGAGCCGCTCGAGAAGCTGCCGACCATCGTCATCATCATCGACGAGCTGGCCGACCTGATGATGGTCGTCGGTAAGAAGGTGGAAGAACTGATCGCCCGTATCGCCCAGAAGGCGCGTGCGGCCGGCATCCACCTGATTCTGGCCACCCAGCGTCCGTCGGTCGACGTCATCACCGGCCTGATCAAGGCGAACATCCCGACCCGGATCGCCTTCCAGGTCTCGTCGAAGATCGACTCGCGCACGATTCTCGACCAGATGGGCGCCGAGACCCTGCTGGGCATGGGCGACATGCTCTACATGCCGCCGGGGACCGGCCTGCCGATCCGCGTGCACGGCGCCTTCGTCTCGGACGACGAAGTGCATCGAGTTGTAAAACATCTGCAGTCGCTGGGCGAACCAAATTATATTGAAGGCATTCTCGAAGGCGGCACGCTGGAAGAGGGCAATGCAGAGGGCATCCCGGCGGGCGAGGGCGGCGGCGAGTCCGACGCCCTGTACGACCAGGCCGTGGCCGTGGTGCTCAAGAACCGCAAGGCCTCGATCTCGCTGGTCCAGCGCCACCTGCGCATCGGCTACAACCGCGCTGCCCGCCTGATCGAGCAAATGGAGCAGAACGGCATGGTGTCGCCGATGCAGTCGAACGGCAACCGCGACATTCTCGTGCCTGCCACGACCGCCGAATAAGAGGAATGCACATGCAATTCACGACCTACCGATTCGCAGCACTCATCGCAGCAGCCACGCTGGCCATGCCAGGGGCGGCCTACGCTAGCGCCCTGGACCAGTTCAAATCCTTCGTGGCCGGCACCAAGGCCGCCAAGGGCGAATTCACCCAGCAGCAGCTCACCAAGTCCAAGAGCGGCAAGGCGGCTCCGGTCTCGAGCGGCAGCTTCGTCTTTGCCCGCCCCGGCAAGTTCATCTGGACCTACCAGAAGCCCTACGAGCAGCTGCTGCAGGCCGACGGCGAGACGCTCTACATCTACGACAAGGACCTGAACCAGGTCAGCACCCGCAAGCTCGGCAACGCGCTGGGCTCGTCGCCGGCCGCCATCCTGTTCGGCAGCAACGACCTGGAAAAGAACTTCACCCTGTCGGAAGCCGGTGAACGCGACGGCGCCGAATGGCTGACCGCCGTGCCGAAGGCCAAGCACACCACCTTCGAGCAGATCGGCATCGGCCTGAAGGGCGGGGTGCCGGTGGCGATGGAGCTGAAGGACCAGTTCGGCCAGGTGTCCCTGCTGAAGTTCACCAGCTTCCAGCGTAATCCGGCGCTGGGGGCGCAGCAGTTCAGGTTCGAAGTGCCGAAGGGCGCCGACGTCGTCAACCAGTAAATTCTCTCGGGGGCGGTACGAGCTTCCCTCGTACCGCCCCCGGCACGCCTATCGTTTACACTAGGCGCATGCACAAGCATTCTCTTCGTTTCCCATTTCCGCTGACCCTCCCAGGAGCGCGTCATGGATGACCTGTTCAAGACCGAACCCGCGCCGCCGCTGGCGGAAGCCCTGCGTCCGCGCACCATCGATGAAGTCATCGGCCAGAGCCACCTGCTCGGCCCCGGCAAGCCGCTCAACCTGGTGTTCAAGTCCGGCAAGCCGCATTCGATGATCCTGTGGGGTCCGCCCGGCGTCGGCAAGACCACGCTGGCGCGCCTGACCGCCTATGCCTTCGACTGCGAGTTCATCGCGCTGTCGGCCGTGCTGTCGGGCGTCAAGGATATCCGCGCCGCCGTCGAACAGGCCGAGCACTATCTGCAGCAGGGCAAGCACACCATCCTGTTCATCGACGAGATCCACCGCTTCAACAAGTCGCAGCAGGATGCGCTGCTGCCCTTCGTCGAGTCGGGCCTGGTGACCCTGATCGGCGCCACCACCGAGAACCCTTCGTTCGAGGTCAACTCGGCGCTGCTGTCGCGCTCCCAGGTCTACGTGCTGAAGGCCTTGACCGACGACGAGATGCGTCAGCTGCTCAAGCGCGCCTCGGCGCGCGTACTGCAGCACCTGAGTTTCGAGGAAGTGGCGATCGATACCCTGGTCGGCTACGCGGATGGCGATGCGCGCCGCTTCCTGAACCTGCTGGAGCAGACCAAGACCTCGGCCGAGACCTCGGGCATCACGACCATCACCGCGGAGTTTGTCGAGAACGCGCTGACGCTCAACGCGCGCCGTTTCGACAAGGGCGGCGACAATTTCTACGACCAGATCTCGGCCCTGCACAAGTCGGTGCGCGGCTCGCATCCGGATGCGGCGCTGTACTGGCTGTGCCGCATGCTGGACGGCGGCGCCGACGCCAAGTACCTGTCGCGCCGTATCGTGCGCATGGCGTGGGAAGACATCGGCCTGGCCGACCCGCGCGCGCTCCAGGTCGCGAACGACGCCGCGACCACCTACGAGCGCCTCGGGTCGCCGGAAGGCGAGCTGGCATTGGGACAGGCCGTGGTCTACCTGGCCATCGCGGCCAAGAGCAATGCCGGCTACAACGCCTTCAATGCGGCCATGGCCTTCGTCCGGAAGGACAAGTCGCGCGAGGTGCCGGTCCACCTGCGCAATGCACCGACCAAGCTGATGAAGGAACTCGGCTACGGCCACGCATACCGCTACGCCCACGACGAGCCGCATGCGTATGCGGCCGGCGAGACCTACCTGCCGGAGGGGATGCGCGAACCGGGCTGGTACCAGCCGGTGCCGCGCGGGGTGGAATCGAAGATCGCCGAGAAGCTGGCCTTCCTGCGCAGCCTCGACGACGAGGCCAGCACCTAGTTTTCCTTGGTGGCTTTCAGCATCAGCCCCGAGACTTCATCGAAATAGGCCAGCGCCGCCGGGGTCAGGTCGACCTGCTTGCGGCGGCTGTCCTCGGTGTCGGCCAGCACCAGCCAGCCCTTGCTGCGCATCGACTTGATGCGGGTATGGATGGTCGCCGGGGCGCCCAGCTCGTCCTGGCCCATCAGGTCGCGCACGCTCAGGCGTTCCTCGAGCTGGCGGGCACGGCCCACCACGCCCAGGATGCGCTCCTCGAGCGGGTCGAGCGGCGGCAGCGCGGGCAGGGCGCGCAGCGCATCCATCAAATTCAGGAAACGCAGGTAAATGTCCGCGGGGCGGGCCGGTTTACTCATGCCTGTACCGCGGATGCGCGATGAAAGTGGTATAACATTTACTGGTATAATGTTTCTGCAAAGTAGTAAATCTTAACCTAGCTCGCGCTTCCGGTCATGTCCAATATGCAGATGAAGTTCGCCATGGCCACAGGGACCGCTGTCCTTTTCCTCGGCGCCATCGGGCTCAACGAACTCCTGTTCTCCCGTTTCGAATTCGCGGCCGGCATCAGCTGGATCTATCTGCCGGCCGGCGTGCGCCTGCTGTGCACGCTGTTGTTCGCCGAGGCCGGCGCCCTCGGCATCCTGTTCGCGTCCTGGTTCATCTGCTTCTTCTACTTCTTCCCGGACGATCCGATCCGTTCCTTCGCCGGCGGCATCCTCGCCGCGCTCGCTCCCTGGCTGACCTACCGGCTGCTGATCGCCGGCCGTATCGGGTCCGCGCTCGCCGGCCTCGGCCCCTGGCGCCTGCTCGGCTGCGCGCTCGCGTTTTCGATTGCCAGCCCGGCGCTGCACCACTTCTGGTTCGCGCTGCAGGGTCAGCGCGAAGGCCTGCTCCATGGCTTCCTGGTCATGGCCAGCGGCGATTTCGTGGGCACGCTGATCGTGCTGTACACGGCCAAGCTGCTGCTCTCGATGGGCCGGCGCTAAGCGGCGCCCGGTCCCCGCTTTGCGCATTCCAGCCCGCGTTTTCGGCGCTTCATCGCATCCCGATGGCGATGCTTCGGTCCGATCGGTAAAGTTCAAGCATACCGAATCACATCTGACCCCAAGGAGCACACCATGAACATCCGCAAAAACTTCGAAGCCATCTTCCTGAGCGCCGCCGCACTGGGCCTGGCCGCCAGCTATGCCACCGCCGCCGGCCGTCCGGTCGACGTGGTGAAACAGGATTCGGCAATCCTGATCGACTCGACCGTCCACGTCGTCGTCGTCAAGGCACCGCGCCTGAGCGTCGCAGAAAAAGCCGGCCTGAAGTAATCAAGAAGCTCGTCAAGTAAAAGCAGGAGAAAACCGCTGTCGGCTTGGTACAATTGTGTTTTCGACATACGCAAGCCCAACCCGACATGATTGACATCCAACTTCTCCGCAAAGACATCGACACCGTCGCCGCGCGCCTGGCGACCCGCAAGTTCCAGCTCGACGTGGTCGGCTTCAACGCCCTCGAAGCGGAGCGCAAAGCGATCCAGACGCGCACCGAGGAACTGCAGGGCAAGCGCAATTCGCTGTCCAGGCAGATCGGCATGATGAAGGGCAAAGGCGAGGACACCAGCGCCGTGATGGCGGACGTGGCCGGCCTGGGCGACGAACTGAAGGCCAACGAAGTGGCCCTCGGCGATGTGCAGGAACGCATGGCGCGCTTCATGGAAGCACTGCCGAACCTGCCGCACGAGAGCGCGCCGCAGGGTACCGACGAATCGGGCAACGTCGAAGTGCGCAAGGTCGGCACGCCGCGCAGCGTCGACTTCGAGGTGAAGGACCACGTCGACATCGGCGAAAAACTGGGCCTGGACTTCGACACCGCCACCAAGCTGACCGGTTCGCGCTTCTCGATGATGAAGGGCGGCATGGCGCGCCTGCACCGCGCGCTGGCCCAGTACATGCTCGACACCCACACTGGCCGGCACGGCTACACCGAGTGCTACACCCCGTACATGGTCAATGCCGATTCGCTGCGCGGCACCGGCCAGCTGCCGAAGTTCGAAGCCGACCTGTTCTCGGTGAAGAAGGGCGGCGCGGAAGGCGAGGGCGAGAATTTCTACCTGATCCCGACCTCGGAAGTCTCGCTGACCAACGTGGTGCGCGACGAGATCGTGGCGCTCGATCAGCTGCCGTTGAAGATGACCGCACACACCCCGTGCTTCCGCTCCGAGGCCGGCAGCTACGGCCGCGACACCCGCGGCATGATCCGCCAGCACCAGTTCGACAAGGTCGAGATGGTGCAGGTCGTGCATCCGGAAGCCTCGTATGCCGCGCTGGAAGAGATGGTCGGCCAGGCCGAGTTCATCCTGACCTCGCTGGACCTGCCGTACCGCGTCATGCTGCTGTGTACCGGCGACATGGGCTTCTCGGCCGCCAAGACCTACGACCTCGAAGTCTGGCTGCCGGCGCAGAACACCTACCGCGAGATCTCCTCGCTGTCGAACTGCGAAGCCTTCCAGGCGCGCCGCATGCAGGCCCGCTTCCGCAACGCCGCCGGCAAGCCGGAACTGCTGCACACCCTGAACGGCTCCGGCCTGGCAGTGGGCCGCACCCTGGTGGCGGTGCTGGAAAACTACCAGCAGGCGGATGGTTCGGTCGTGATTCCGGAAGTGCTGCGTCCCTACATGGGCGGGCTGGAGCGCCTGACTGCGTAAGTTCTATTGGAGCAAATTTTTGCGTACAGTAAAAATTTGCTCTTCCGTTTTTGCAAGCGCGTGGCTATAATGCGTGTCTCTTGCAGCGACCGCAACACCGATTTAGGAGAGGTGGCAGAGTGGTCGAATGTACCTGACTCGAAATCAGGCGTACGGGTGACCGTACCGTGGGTTCGAATCCCACCCTCTCCGCCAGCAAATAAAAAGGGCCCCACCGGGGCCCTTTTTATTTGCTGGCGGAGAGGAGCAAGACCCTGAGGGCCTTGCGCATTTGAGCAGCCGCGGACTTGCGGACCAACGGCAGCCTGTTCTCCGACGGATTCCGCTTCGCCGACCCGTCCTACCCCGCGCTCGACCTGAACAAATGCGACCCGCAAGGCGACTGCCCTGCCAATTTCTGGCGCGTCCACCTGTGTCTAAAAAATATTTTTGACGAAACTGCATCCAATCCCCCGCGTCCGGCGTAGTGCCTGTATCCGCTCCGTGCCCCGGCACCGGAAGGCGGCAGCAGTCTCCAACCACCACGCCATAGGACGCGACCATGACCGACCACACCCTTGCCAGGCTGTTCCTTGCCTCCGCCATCAGCGCCATCCTCGCCGCCTGCGGCGGCAGCGATAAGGCCGATGCATTGCCCCCGCCGTCCACGACCCCGCCGCCGGCCGCCGTGACCGCCGGCGACCTGGTCGTCCTCACCGCCAGCAACCGCCTCGTGTCCTTCAACCGCGAGGCACCCGGCACCGTCCGCACCTCGGCTGCCGTCACCGGCCTGCAGTCCGGCGAGCAGCTGGTCGGCATCGACTACCGTCCGGCCGACGGCCTGCTGTACGGGGTCGGCACGAGCGGCCGGATCTATACCCTCAACCCCGAGACCGGCGCCGCTACCCTCAAGGCCACGCTCAGCGCCGACGCCACCGACACCAGTGCGCCATACACCGCCCTGGCCGGCACCGACTTCGGCGTCGACTTCAACCCGGCGGCCGACCGCCTGCGCGTGGTCGGCAATACCGGGCAGAGCCTGCGCATCAACGTCGATACCGGCGCCACCACGACCGATGGCGGCATCAACGGCGGCGCCGCCACCAGCGCGATCACGGGCTCGGCCTATACCAATTCCTTCGCCGGGACGGGCAGTACCACTTTGTACGCGCTGGACAGCGCCACCGACACCCTGTACGTGCAGAACCCTCCGAACAACGGCACCCTGGCCACGCCGGTCGCGCTGGGCGTGGATGCCGGCGCCGTGAACGGATTCGACATCGACGGCGCCACCAACATGGGCTATGCCGTCGTGGCGCGCACCCTGTATACGATCAACCTGTCCGCCACCACGAACGCAGCCACTGCCGCCGGCGCGCTCGGCGTGAGCGAGGACCTGCGCGGATTGGCGCTGCGCGCGACGCCGTCGCCGATCGTGCTGGGCCTGACCGACGCCGGCCGCATCGTGGCCTTCCGGCCCGCCACGCCCAATGTCCTCGGCGGCGACGTGGCGATCGCAGGATTGAACGCGAACGAAACCCTGGTGGGCATCGACATCCGCCCGCGTGACGGCCTGCTGTACGGCCTCACTTCGGCTGCGCGCATCGTGACGATCGACGCCGCCACCGGCGTGGCCACGGTCAAGGCGACCCTGGCCGCTGATGCCGCCGACACCACCCAGCCGTATGCCGGCATGACGGGGAGCATGTTCGCGGTCGACTTCAACCCGGTGGCCGACCGCCTGCGCGTCATCAGCGACCGCGGCCAGAGCTTGCGCATCAATGTCGATACCGGCGCTACCACCACCGACGGGACCATCAATCGCGCCGGCGCCATGCCGATGGTGACCGCCGCGGCCTATACCAACAGCATCCCGAACGCGGCAGCGACCCAGTTGTTCGACATCGATATCGAGAGCGACAGCCTGGCCCTGCAGAATCCGCCGAACGACGGCATCCTGGTGAACGTGGGGGCGCTGGGTGTGGCGGCAGTGGGCGACGCCGGCTTCGACATCGCGGGCGGGGCCAACGGCATCGCCATGGCTGCGCTGCGCACGACGGCCGGCGGCCCATCCTCGCTGTACCGGGTGGACCTGGCGACGGGCGCGGCGACGCCGGCTGCGGGAGCCGCGAATCCGGCCCTGTCGGTGGCCGGCGCCGGCCTGGGCCTGCGCGACATCGCGATTTCGCTCAGGTAGGCCTCAGATCCTGACCGCCCGTCCAATGAAAAGGATCGGGCCGGTCGGACGTCCGATCGGCGAGCCGGCCGGCGGTTCGAGGGTGATCTCGAACAGCTGGTTCGGCTGCAGCGGCGGCAGGTCGCGCAGCGGCACGTCGACCGCCTTGCCCGGTTCGACCAGGCCGAGCGAGACCGGTTTGTCCCAGCCGTCCGCCTTGGTCCACAACTGCAGCGAGCGCGCAGCCGGCACCTCGGTGGCGCGCAAGGGGACCAGCCGCAGCCTGCCGTCCCGGGCGGACTGCAGTACCCAGCCGGGCGACATGTTCTGCGGCGCGGCCAGCACCACCATGTAGCGCGGCACCGGCGCCTCGGGCTGCAGGGTGACGACGGCCATGGCGACGGCGGCCGCGAAGCCGGCGGCGGCCACGCCGCGCCACAGCGCGAGCCGGTTCCACCAGCCCGCCCGCGGAGCAGCGGGTCTGGCCTGGGCCGCCAGCGCGGCCTCGATCCGCGGCCACAGGCGCGGCGATGGTTCTTCAGGGTCGACGAGCCGGGTCAGCGGCAACAGCCGTGCTTCCCATGCGGCGATTGCCGCGCGCAGCACCGGATCATGCGGCAGCGCGCTCTCCACCTCGCGCCGCTGGGCGTAGGGCAGGGTGCCGAGCACGTATTCGCCGGCCAGTTCTTCGGGGTCACGCTTCGCTTCGGCCATCATCCCATGCACTCCCGTAAGGCGCTCAGGCCGCGCTTGATCCAGGCCTTGACGGTACCGAGCGGCGATTGCAGGCGTTCGGCGATCTCGCTGTGCGAGCAGCCGTCGATGTAGGCGTACAGGATGCTGGTGCGCTTGGCGGCGTCGAGCCCGACCAGGCAGTCGTGCAGGCGTCCGAGGTCCTGGCGCAGGGCGATCGTGTCGTCCATGCCCACGGCCTGGGCGGCGGCGGCACCGAGATCGTCGAGGACCTCGTCGTCGACGGCGATTTCGCGTTCGCCGCTGCGGACCAGGCTGAGCGCCTGGTTGCGCACCACGCTGTAGATCCAGCCGCGCCCGGCGCCGCGTGCCGGGTCGAAGCTGGCGGCGCGGGTCCAGATGTTGAGGAAGGCGTCGTGCAGGACGTCCTCGGCGAGCTGGCGATGGCGCACGATGCGCAGCGCAAGGCCCAGCAGCCGGCTGCCGTCGCGGTCATAGATGCGGCGCAGCGCGGCCTGCTCGCCGCGGGCGCAGCCGGCCAGCGCGGCTTCGTAATCGAATTCGCCTGCCGTGCTCATCGGGACTCCGTTTTGATGGATTTGATGGGTTGATAGTAATGTAAAACAATGACTGCACGGAGCGCAATATTCTTTAGCGCTTTCACCTTCCATAAACGCGAGACAGCGGCTATAATGCGGCCTCGCTTACGCGACCACGCAGCACCGATTCAGGAGAGGTGGCAGAGTGGTCGAATGTACCTGACTCGAAATCAGGCGTACGGGTGACCGTACCGTGGGTTCGAATCCCACCCTCTCCGCCAGTAAATGAAAAAGGCTCCCACCGGGAGCCTTTTTCATTTCCGCAATCGCTCAAGCCGCTGATCACTTCCGATTCCTACCCAAAATCGATGGAAGTTTATTATCAGTAACGGCACACTTGCTACCACACCTCTCTCGAGCAAGGATCTCCCCGTGTTGAAACCGAGCGTCAGCATTGCCATCCTGTTCACCCTGTCGTCCGCCGCCGCCCAGACCCCGGCCGCGGTCCCCGAAGCGCAAGCGGCCGGCCAGGTCGTCAAGATCACCGGCAACAAGACTCCCACCGGGGAAAGCAAGCAGGTATTCGCCGCCAAGCGGCGCGTCCTCAAGGGAAGCCTGGCGCAGAAATGTGCGCTCGACAGCGCCTACTTTTCGGCCCAGGACGATGAGGACACCTACCTCGAGCAGCTCGAACAAGTCCAGGAGCCCGGCGAGACGAGCGAGACCGGCACCCCGATGCCTTCGCCGACCCTGCAGAAATTCAATAGCAAGGCGCCCTACGGCGATGCCTCGAACGTGGTCGATTCCTCGTCCATCACCGGCGCGGCCTCGAGCGTGGCGGCCGGGCCCTGCGCCGTCGGCGACCGCAAGTTCGCCTCGGGGCGCGAACACATCATCCGCAAGGACAAGTCCTTCGCCAACGCGCTGGCCCACCTCGAAGCCAGGGAATACGACAAGGCGGCCGCCCAGCTCGACATCGCCTACAGCAAGATCGGCTATCCCGAAGCCGCCGTCCTGCTGGCCAAGCTGAGCCTGGAAGGCCTGGGCGTGCCGCGCAGTACCGACAAGGCCCTGTACTGGCTCGACCGGGCTGCCGGCACACGCTTCGATGAACGCCGCGACAAGCTGCGTTTCAACCCGAAAGACCCGGAAGCGTCGAACGGCATGATCGACGCGGCGCTGCTGCTGGCCAGGATCCATCTGCATGGCATCGGCGGCGTGAAAAAGGATCCGGCCGCGGCGCGCAAGTGGTACGGCAAGGCCGCCGACTTCGGCTTCGTGCCTGCCCTGAATATGCTGGGACTGGCGTCCCAGGCCGGCGTCGGCGGTCCGCGGGATAGCAAGAAGGCGCGTGACTACTTCCAGCAAGCGGCGGAAGAAGGCTACGTCCCGGCCCAGTTCAACCTGGCGAAACTGTACTACACCGGTGGCGAGGGCCTGGCCCCGGACATCAAGATGGCGGGCGCCTGGTTCGCCCAGGCGGGCAAGTCGGGCCATGCACGCTCCCTGTATGCGATGGCCCGCATGTACGACCTGGGTGAAGGGGTGCCGGTCAGCCAGGAGAAGGCGATCGTGTACTACAAGGAGGCCGCCCTGAAACTGGTGCCCGAAGCGCAGAGCGCGCTGGCCTCGTATTTCTACGCCGGCGAGCAGGTGCCGAAGAACCTCGCCACCGCGCGCCAGCTGTTCAACCAGGCCGCCATGCGCGGCGAGTCCGAGGCCATGTTCAACCTGGCGGTCATGCTGACCAATGGCGAAGGCGGCGACAAGGACCTGGGCATGGCCTATGTCTGGTTCAGCCTCGCCAAGGCCAGCGGCTTCGAGCGCGCCGGCCCGGCCATCGCCGCGATCGACGGCAAGCTGTCGCCCCAGGACCGCGCCAGGGCCGAGGCCATCCTGAAACCGTCGCGCTAGTCGTCGCTCAGCGCGCGTAGCTCGGCCGCTTCGGATCGTAGGTCCAGCCCGGCACCAGGCAGCGCATCGCCACCGCGTCGTCGCGCGCGCCCTGGGCCACTTTCCGGTACAGGGCATGCGCCGCCTCGATCCGGGCCTGGTCCGGTTCGATGCCGAGGCCCGGCCGGTCCGGCACCGCTACCGCGCCGTCGACGATCTGCAGCGGCTCGCGCGTCAGGCGCTCGGCGCCTTCCTGCCAGATCCAGTGTGTGTCGATCGCGGTGATGGTCCCCGGCGCCGCGGCCGCGGCATGGGTGAACATGGCCAGCGAGACGTCGAAGTGGTTGTTCGAATGCGAGCCCCAGGTCAGGCCCCAGTCGTGGCACAACTGGGCCAGGCGCACCGAGCCCCCCATGGTCCAGAAATGCGGGTCGGCCAGCGGGATGTCGACCGCGCCCAACAGGTGCGAGTGGCCCATCTGGCGCCAGTCGGTGGCGACCATGTTGGTGGCGGTGCGCACCCCGGTGGCGCGCTTGAACTCGGCCATGATCTCGCGGCCCGAATAGCCTTGTTCCGCACCGCAGGGGTCCTCGGCATAGGCCAGCAGGTGGCCGTACTCCTTGCCGACCGCGATCGACTCGCTAAGGGACCAGGCGCCGTTCGGGTCGACGGTGCAGCGGGCGTCCGGCCGGCGCCGCTTGATCGCGGCGATGGCCAGCAGTTCGTCCTGCGGCGACATGACGCCTCCCTTGAGCTTGAAGTCCTGAAAGCCGTAGCGTTCGGCCGCGGCGTCGGCCAGGTCCGCGATCGCTTCCGGCGTGAGCGCTTCGCGCAGGCGCATGGCGTACCAGTCGCCGCCGCCGCGCGGCGGCATGTAATCCAGGTCGGTGCGGCCGCTGTCGCCGATGTAGAACAGGTAGGCCAGCATCGGCACCCGGTCGCGCTGCTGGCCGGCCCCGAGCAGTTCGCAGACCGGCACGCCCAGGTGCTGGCCCAGCAGGTCGAGCAGGGCCGCTTCGACCGCAGTAATCACGTTGTCGAGGCGCAGGTTGATCTCGTGCGGCTGGCGCAGCACGGCGGCTTCCGCGGCGGAGCTGACCTGGTGCTGCATTGTTCCGGCATGTGCACCGTTGCTGGCGCGGATGGCATTCAGCGTGCGCTGGTAACGGGCCACCTCGGTGCCCAGCACCAGCGGCACCGCGTTCTGCAAGGCCTTCAGGATGCCGTCGCCGCCGGGCACCTCGCCCATGCCGGTGCGGCCGTCGCTGGCCTCCAGCAGCACCAGGTTGCGGATGAACCAGGGGCCATGGGCGCCGCACAGGTTGAGCAGCATGCTGTCGCGGCCCGCCACGGGGATGACGCGCATGGCGGTGATGGTGGGGCTCGAGGAGCAACGCATGGTGTTCATGGCTGGATAGTGGTTGTGGGCTGGCTCAGTCGGACGGCGGCATGCCGTAGTAGTGCGGGGCGCCGTCCATCACGACGTCGATGCGGTCCAGTACGACGCCCGGATCGAGGGCATACACGCGCAGGGCATGCACGCCGGGCTTGAGCTGGCTGAAGGTGCTGGTGCGCACCGCCATGTTGGACAGCACGTTCTGCTTCCATTCGTCGCTGCGGCCGACGGTCGTGTAGTCGAAGGTCTGCAGCGGGCCGTCGTCGAGCTGCACCGCGATGCGCAGCCGGTGTTCGGAACTAAGCCCGTGCACCGGTACGGCGACGAAGCGGAGCAGGGCGCCACCCTCGCTGCGGGTCTGGAAGCGGTATTCGAGCGGCGTGGCCCTGGTGAGAGCCGCACTGTCGCGCGAGGGCAGGTCGAGGCGGGCGCGCATGGCCTGTCCCGACGTGCCGAGGCCGGGCTGCCGCTCCCAGTCGCTGCCGGCTGCCGCGCTGCCGGCCGGCAGGACGACGATGCGTTCGCGTTCGCCCGGCATGGCCTGGCCTGCCGCCTGCACCTGCAGGTTCAGTTTCACCGCCTTGTCGCCGCACTGCAGCGCCAGGACTGGTTTGGCCGCACCGTCGTATTCCAGCGTGATGCGCTGCTCGTAGCCGTTGGCCGCATCCAGTTTGCCGCCCTGCAGGTGCGGACGCAGGCCTTGGGCGCCGGCGGCGACCGACCAGGCGACGTCTTGCCGGCCGTAGCTGACCAGGGTGATGGCGCGGTTGGCCTTGCGCCCCGCGGGCAGCACCAGCGCATTCGCCTCCATCGAATGCGGGGCAGGGTAGACCAGGCCGCAGCCGCTGCGCGAGGACGTGACCGACAGCTTGCTCCAGGTCGGATAGGCGGGTTCGGCGAACACCGGCAGGCGGCGCGGCGCCATGTCCATGAAGTGGGCCCACTTGCCCTTGCCGAGCGCGTTATAGGCGGCGGTATCGGCCACCAGCGCCGCATGCGCCTCCCTGGCCAGCCCGACGTGGTAGTTGGAGGAAGGGCGCTGCTGCCGGGCGTATTCGGCGGCCAGGTCCAGCTTCAGGATGCGCGTGTTCAGCCTGGCGCTGGAGCGCACCGGGTACAGCACCAGCTGGAAATAAGCGTCGCGCAGCCCGGCCGGCAGGCGCTGTTCCAGCGCTTCGGCGCTCGCCACCAGGGCCGCATAGCGCGCCAGGCGCCGCTCGGCTTCCTCGCCGCCGGTACGGACATAGTCGGTGCTGCGCACCGGCCGGGTCGGTTCGGTCTGGCTCCAGCCCATGAATTCCGGGCGGCGCTCCCAGGCCAGCCCGTAATACTCCTGCTGGATGGCGGCGATCTCCTCGCCATGTGCGGCGCCGAAGGCCTGGGCGGCCCAGGCGGCCAGGTGGCGGGCCGGGTCCTGGCGCAGTACGCCCGCGTCGAAGGCGGCGTCGAGGAAGTACTGGGTCAGGTACTCGTTGGGCTTGATGTCGCCCACGTTGACCACCCACAGGCGCCGCGCCCCCATCTGCCATGCGCGCTCGAGCTGGTCGCGCACCAGGGCCGGATGGGTCGTGCCCAGCCACAGGTAGTCGTGCGGGCGCCCCCAGTAGGAGATGTGGTAGTAGATGCCGTTTCCCCCGGGGCGGGCGCCTTCCTTCGCCGTGCCCAGCTGGTGCAGGTAGCCGTAGTTATCGTCCGGCCACACCAGCGCCACGTCGTCCGGCACCTGGAGGCCGTCGTTGTAGTAATCCAGCACCTCCTTGTACATCGTGAACACGGTGGGGATGCGCGCCGCCGGCTTGCCCAGGCTGCGCGCCAACATGTCGCGCTGCAGCTTGACCACTTCCTGCACGGTGTCGCGGGCGTGCGCGGGACTGGTGGCGCCTTCCATGGCCGAATCGTGCTTGCCGCGCAGGCCGAGGGTGTAGACGTTCTCGTAGCCCTTGACCTGGTCGATGCGCTCCTGCCAGTAGCCGAGCAGGCGTGCGCGGTTGCTGAAGTAGTTGAAGTCGCCGAAGGCGTCCTTCCATTCGCCGACGTTATTGCGCATCATCGGTTCGGCGTGCGAGCTGCCGACCGCGATCGCGTAGTCGTCGGCCGCCTGCGCATTGCCCGGCAGCGTATAGAAGGCGCGGGTCGAGTCGTGCATCGCCGGCCAGATCAGGTTCGCCTTCAGGCGCCACATCAGTTCGAACACGCGCGCATAGGTACGCGGGCCGATGTCCCTGGCCGGGTCATGGGTCTTCGCCGCCCAGGGCTGCAGGCCCCAGTCCTCGTCGTTGATGAAGATGCCGCGCCAGGCCACCGAGGGCGCCGGCGACAGGCGGCGGGCGCCGTCCAGCACCAGGCCGCTGCGGCGCGCCGGCTTGACGTCGGCCCACCATTCCCAGGGAGAGACGCCCAGTTCGCGCGTCGCGTCAACCACCCCGTAGACGGCGCCGCGGCGGTCGGCGCCGGCAATCAGGAGCACATCGCGCCCGCCCAGTTTGCCGGCGGCCCGGATGTAGCGTTCCTGCTGGCCGTTCAGGGGCGCCAGGTCGACGCCCATCGCCTGCGCCGCCTCCGCGACCTGCGGCGACGCGGCGCTGCCGATCACGATGCAGCGCGCGCGGCAGTCCGCGAGCTTGTCTGTCCGGGTGGCCGCCAGCCCCGTTAATTCCCGCAGGTCGCGGCCCAGCAGGTCGCCGGCAAGCCGGAAGGTGGGGTGGGACTCGGCGACGATGACGGGAAGGCGTTCATCCACGTCGAGGGGGAAGGACCGGGCCTGGACGGCGCCGCTGGCCAGCAGCAGGCCGATGGCGATAAAAACAAGGTTCATAAAGGTTGGTTCTGCGCTAGACTAATGTATTAGTGCATTCTAGATAGTTCGCGTGGAGTAAGGCTGCCCGATCCGGAAAAGCTCATGAAGCTGATCGCAGGCGCCTGTCCTGCCCGGGTACCCTGATGCGCCGCGCGAGAACTCTAAAAAAATCATACTGTCAGCCTCAGGCTTCACCACATGGAAACCATCGTATTCAGCGGACCGTTCACTCTCGACCGGTCGCGCCACGCCGCAGTCCAGGTCTACGAGTACCTGCGCGAGGAAATCGTCAGCCTCATGCTCAAGCCGGGAACCGTACTGCCGCGCAACGAACTGTCGGCACATTTCGACCTGTCCGTCACCCCCATCCGTGATGCCCTGATGCGCCTGGAAGAAGAAGGCCTGGTCGACATCTACCCACAGCACGCGACGCGGGTGCGCGGCATCAGCATTGCGTCGGCGCGCCAGGCCCACTTCCTGCGGCTGGCGGTCGAACTCGAAGTGGTCCGCACGCTCGCGCAGAAGAAGGACGCGGCGCTCGGCCAGACGCTGCAGGGCCTGGTGCTCCAGCAGAAGGCGGCACTGAAGGCGCGCGACCTCGAGTCCTTCAACCGCGTCGACCACGCCTTCCACCGCCAGCTCTATACTGCTGCCGACGTCGAGGAACTGTGGCGGCTGATGCGCCACCGCAGCGGCAACATGGACCGCCTGCGCCGCCTGCACTTGCCGCTCAACAACAAGAGCGAGTCGATATTGAAAGACCATGCCGACATCGCCGACGCGATCGGGCGCGGCGATGCGGCCGCGGCCGAAGCCGCCCTGCGGCGCCACCTGTCCGGCACGCTCTCGGAACTCGACGCCTTGCGCGAGCAATATCCGCACTACTGGACGCCCGGTTCAGACTGATCGGCTTGACATGCCTCAGGAAAAGTCCATCGCCTGACCGGAACATGCCGCTTGTCGCAAGACTCTAATGCGTATCGTCGGTGCCGCGGTGCGGCGCCGTCCCACCTTCCGGAGCGGCCATGTACAAACGCATATTATTGCCAACCGATGGGTCGGAGGCCTCGCAGCGCGCCGTCCTGGCTGCCATCGACTTCGCCAGGGAGACAGGAGCGGAGCTGGTCGCCATCACCGCCACGCCAGCTTTCCATGCCATCACTGCCGATACCGGGATGCTGGAACAGACCCGGCAGCAGTACCAGGCAAGCGCCAGCCAGGCGGCGCAGCGCAGGCTGGACGAGATCGCCGCGCTGGCGCGGGCTGCCGGGGTGCCCTGCAGCAGCGTGCAGGTGGTGTCGGACGAGCCGCATGAAGCCATCATCGCCACCGCGCGCGACCGCCTGTGCGACCTGATCATCATGGCCTCGCATGGACGCAGGGGATTGAAGCGATTGTTGCTGGGCAGCGAGACGCAAAAGGTGCTGGTCCACAGCGCGATTCCCGTGCTGGTGCACCGCTAGCACAGCACGGGAAGGGCCGGCCGTAGCAGGCACCGGCATCGGCTTCATCGAAGGCATGCTGCAGAAGGCCGGCCTGCGGGGTAATGCCTGTCACTTAAGGCATTGACCTCTTGGTGGCTTGAGCTAAAACGGATTCATGTTCAAAACATGAATCCGTTTTTTATTATGGCTCTCCAACTTGACCTGGACTATACGGCTGAGCTGACACCGCATGAGTTCGAGCGCTTCGCCAGCCTGATCGATCCAGCCTGGATCGACGAAGCTCTGCAACAGACCGGTACGGTGTCATTGCGCCGACGGCGCTTGCCCGCCGAGCGCATGGTGTGGCTGGTAATCGGCCTGGCCCTGTTTCGCAACGAACCGATCTGGCACATCGTCCAGCAGCTCGATCTCGCCGATGGGCCGACGCCTAGTGCTCCCGTTCCCAGTGCCGCGGTTGCAGGCCGCGAGCGCTTGGGAGAGGCACCGATGGCATGGCTGTTCGAACGCCTGGCAAGCTGCTGGGGGAGCACTGCCATACCTGAACAAGGGTTGTTTCATGGGTTGCGCAGTTACGCCGTCGACGGCGTGGTGTGGTCGCTGCCTGACACACCAGCCAACGGTGAAAAGTTTGGGCGAGGCTCGAACGACAAGAGCAACGGCGCCTGGCCGCAATTACGCGCAGTCTGCTTGATGGACACCTACACCCACTTGATCCGTGCCGCCGAGTTTGGTGATTACGGCATTTCGGAGCTGAGCTTTGCCAAATCACTGATGCACAAGGTGCCGGATCGATCGTTGACGATCTTCGATCGTGCCTATCTCTCGGCAACCCTT